>SBEK01000002.1:0-22234 GCA_009668925.1 Deltaproteobacteria bacterium | reverse complement strand
TTTGTTGATGGTCATTATGACTGTGGGTCCCGTGCTGGCGGTCCGGGGTATCATCGGTTTGAGCTTCTCTACGGTTTCGGGCGACAGGCGCGGCAGCGTGAGTCCCGAGCGTCCGCAGGAATCCGCCGCCGTGGCGCCGGGGCCGCCGGAATGCGTCTGGATGACGACCCGGTTTCCGCCGGGCCCGGGCAGGGTGCCCAGAGCCAGCGCATAGTCAAAAAGCTCGGTGAGCGTCTGGGCGCGGATAATGCCGCACTGCTTGAAAATGCCGTCATAAATCTCGTTGGGGCCCGAAAGAGATCCGGTGTGGGAGAGCCCCGCCCGCTTCCCCGCTTCCGATCCGCCCACATAAAGGGCGACAATCGGCTTGTGCCGGGTGATGGCCTTTGCCGCCCGGACAAACTTATCGCCGCGGTTGATTCCTTCAATATAGAGCGTGATGACTTTCGTGTTGGGGCAGGATCCCAGATATTCCAGGCAGTCCACAATATCGATATTGGCTTCATTTCCGACGCTCAACGCCGCGCTGAACCCCATCCCGTGGCGGTAAAGGTAATTGAACATCTGCGTGATGAAGCTGCCGCTCTGCGAAGCCAGGCCGACAAAACCGGCCGGGCCTTCCGCTTTGATCGGCGTGGGATTGAGCTTGAGATGCGGATTGGCGACCCCCAGGCAGTTGGGGCCCAGGAAGCGGATGCCGTAGCGGTTCGCGATCGCTTCCAGTTCTTTTTGCAGCATGGTGCCTTCCGGGCCCGCTTCGCGGAAGCCCCCCGAAACAACGATGGCATGGCGGATGCCTTTCTTCCCGCAATCCTCCAGGGTTCGGCAGACGATATCCGTGGGCAGCACGATGATGGCCAAATCCGGAATTTCGGGCACATCCAGAATCGTGGTGTAGGCCGTTAGCCCGCGGACGGCCTTTTCCTGGGGATGAATCGGGAAGATCTTTCCTTCATAGCCCTGCGCCTGAAGCGACGACAGCATGATCGATCCCATGCGCATGAATGTGTTGGAGGCCCCGAAGAAGGCGATACTTTTCGGGTTGACGATCGGATAGAGAGGGCTTTCCTGAATCGAACGAATCATGTTCATACCTGCCTTAAGAATGTGATGTTCGGAGTAATACCGGGAAGAAGGATTCCTCGGGGTACATCCGGAGTGAAGCAATTCATGCGTAGCAGAAAGCCGGCGAGGATTCAAGAATACAAATAAAAATAAAGCGGCGCCCGCTGCGACGGAAGAATACAATCGGTTCATAAACGGCCGCATGTCTCATTGACACTTTTTCGGATTTCGGATACTTTGTCTCCCCAAACGGAAGAGCGCGCCCAAGCGATGAATCCGTGATTTAGAAACATTAAGGTTCCTGCGGCGACGCCGCCCCGGCGCCGTGACTGCTCGTTTGTAAGCCTCCGGGAGACTGGCCCGGCTGATCGCGGTGAAGGTGCGGCGGACCAGGGCTCCTTCAGGAAACAGGAAAAGAAAAAATTATTTTAAGGAGGTAGACGATGTCTGATGTCAAAGTAACCGTCAAATCGGTCAAGGGATTCTGCTCCGCCGGTTACAAGGCCGGCGACTATTTTCTCCTCCGGGACGGCCTGATGATCGAAGCGGGAAAGCCCGCGGGGCTTTGCATCTATGCGCTCCCGGCCCTGATTCCTTATCTGACCGCCTATTGCCGCGAAACGCCTCCGGAGGATTGGATAAACAACAAACGGGAGCTTCAGTGCCCGGATAACGATAATGCCGTTATTTTCGGATTGGAGCGTTTGGGTCAATAACGGGAGGGGAAACCGCCGGGACTAGGGCGGGTTCGCAGAAGCGTCTGTAATCAGACACTGAAAATGGAGAGAAAGGAGATTGCGCATGAAAAGAATAGGTTTGCTGTGTATGTTGATGATGGTTGCCATTCTGATAATCGCAACGAACGCCCGGGCGGCGGATAAAGTCATCAAGCCTTATATAGAAGGGGAGTTAGGCTACTCTTCGATCAAAATGGAATCCGGGGGATTCAATACGGCGGGCCCTCATGAGAATACCGGTGATGACCGGGCGAGCCGCGTTGTGCCCGCTTTGCATGTCGGCGCGAAATTCTTCAATGTCGTGAGAGGGGATATCGGATTCCATTATCGGGGCAAAAGTGAGTTTACGACCAACAGCTTTGCACCGCCGGTTCCGACTTTTTTCTACTTAACGGAAGTCAAGGATGTCTATTCGCTGATGTTCTCCGTCTTTGCGGAGCCGTTTCAGTTTAAGAACTTTACGCCGTATGTCGGCGCGGGCATCGGCAGCACGTGGATGAAAGTGGCGAGCAATGACACCGTTGTGCTGGCCGACGACTCTCAGACGAAATTTACCTGGCAGGTGGAGGCGGGAATTCAGTATGCGTTTACCGATCATCTCAGCGTGAGAGCCGGCTACCGTTATGTCGATATGGGTAAATTCGATGTTCCGTTGTCCGATGGTCTCGGAATTCCGGCGGGAAATCTGACGGGCCGATTGACGGCCCATGAAATGATGGCCGCTTTCCGTTACACATTTTAAGAAAAAAGAACGGCGGTGCCATTGTATGTGTGAGATTAAACGCTCTATTTAGTCCCGCGTGAACGGGACGAGCGTATCGTCTCCCCCGGCGCGCCGGGAAATACTGATGTTCATTCCCCCCTCGAGAGAGATTGCCTGCGGGGGATCGATCAAATTCAAATAAACCTGTGGAGAAAATGTATGAAAAACCTGGACCGATTGCTGGCGCCTTTCCAAATCAAATCGATGGAGATTCGCAACCGGCTTGTAATGCCGCCCATGGGAACGCGGCTGGGAAACGATGACAGCTCGGTGAGCGAGGCGAACCTGGCCTATATGAAAAGACGCGCGCAAAGCGGCGCCGGGCTGATCATCACCGAGATCACGGAGGTTCATCCACTGGGGTCCGCTTCGCCCCAGGCGCTGGCCGTTTGGGATGACAAGTACATTCCGGGGCTCGCGAAGCTGGCGGACGTGGTTCACGCCCAGGGAGGCAAGGTGGCCATGCAGCTTCATCATACGGGGCGCGAAAATGTCGCGCTCTTGCGCACCGGCGAGGCGATCGGGCCTTCGGCCATCCGGAGCTTCCGGTTTCCCCAATTAGGCATCCCGCGGGAGATGACGAAGGAGCTGATCCAGGAAACGATTGCCTCGTTCGGCGCCGCCGCCGTCCGCGCCAGGACCGCGGGGTTTGATGCCGTGGAGCTGCATGCGGCGCACGGCTATCTGCTGATGCAGTTTCTCTCGGCGCACTGCAACAAGCGGCAGGATGAATATGGCGGGGACTTCCGGGCCAGAGCCCGGTTCATTATCGACTGCCTGCGCGAGGTGCGCCGGAGGACGGGCGAGGATTTTCCCATCTTGCTTCGGCTTTCCTGCGAAGAATGCATTATCAACGGCTACACCGTGGAAGATGTTCAGACAATCATTCCGGACCTGGTTTCGGCCGGCGCCGATATGATCAATGTCTCTTTCGGCACCCACGCCAATGCCGAAGTGAGCGTGGGCACGCCCAACGCGAGCGCCCCGGTGGAGTATGAGCAGGGCTTTAAAGCCGGTCTGGCGCGCAAGATCAAGGACGTGACGGATGTTCCCGTGATCAGCGTCGGCAGGTACTGCGATCCCTACTTCATGAATGACGTCATCGCCCGCGGCGATGCGGATCTGATTGCGGTGGCGCGACAGCACCTGGCGGACCCCGACTTTCTCAAAAACGCGATCGCAGGACATCCGGAAGATACCATGGAGTGTCTCGCCTGCAACCAGGGATGCATCGAGCGTCTGATCTTCGAACAGAAGTCGATCCGCTGCGCCATCAATCCCGAGACGGGGCAGGAGCTCATCCGCCCCGCGGGCAGCGCCTTGCATAGCCGCAGCGTGTGGGTCATCGGGGGCGGTCCCGGGGGGCTCACCGCCGCGCTGGAGGCGGCCAGACTGGGCCACCGTGTGACGCTTTTTGAAAAGGAAGACCAAACCGGCGGGCAGATTCGCTATGCCGAGAAAGCGCCCCATAAAGCCGTTTACGGAAAATGGATCGCCACGCTCACGCACAACTGCGCCAAACAAGGCGTGGAGATCAAGACGGGCACGGAAGTGACCGAGGACATGATCAAGCAGGGCAACCCCGACGTTGTCATTCTGGCTGCGGGCGGGGACAAGACGGCCTGTCCGGTCGAAGGGGTTTCGTCATCCGTCGTTTGCGACGCGTGGCAGATTCTGAACGGTGAGGTGGGTTTCAAAGACAACACGGTCATCATCGGGGCCGGTCCGGTCGGAATGGAAACGGCCGATTTTCTGTGCGACAAGGGAGCGAAGAACGTCATCCTGGTGGAAATGCTGGCCGATATGCCGGTTCCTCCGCAGGGCGCTCACAACACGATGGTGCACCGGCGCCTGGAAGCGGCCGGCGCCACGTTCATGCTCAATACCCGGGTGGAGAAGATTTCGGAAGGGGCCGTCACGGTCCGGACGGGGGGTGTCGAGAAACAAATCGCACCTGTCGGCCAGGTCATCATCGCTGTCGGAATCACCCCGCGACGGCAGTTCAAGGAGATGCTCGCCAAGAATAACATTCGCCATTTCATCGTCGGCGACGCCATAGAGCCGCGCCGGATTATTGAAGCGACGTCCGAAGGGGCCCAGGCGGCCTGGGACATCTGAGAAGGATCAAATCTTCACTCTAACAGGGTTTTTCAACACACTGTTCAGGGAAACGGGAAATCGTTGAAAAACGATTCTGATGGTTGAGGATTCAGAGGAGGCAGGCATCCGGTTTGAACCCCGGGAAGGGGGCCAAACCCGATTTGCAGACGCCGCAAATTTCTTGGTGCAGATTTCGGATGCATTGTAACAGAACAAGGGGCGGCCGCCCCTTGTTCTTCATCAACCTGCGCAAAAGGATTTGTGACACTCCATATTAGATACGAGCGGGCAGCGTCAAGTCCGTATTATTGTGTCCGCCGTGGACGACCAGGGCCAGTTCGACAACATAACGCTTCAATTGCTGGGCCTGACCGCTCATCTGCGCGGAGGCGCCCGCGGACTCCTCCGCAATGGCGGCCGCCTGCTGGACCACTTTGTCCATCTCGGCCACGGCCAGGCTGACCTGACTGATTCCCCGAGCCTGCTCCTGAGATGCGGCGGCAATTTCATCGATGAGATTGCCGATTTTTCCGGCGATTATCACATTTTCTTTAGAAGCCTGCTGGGTCTGCAGCGTCAGATCATTGCTGTTTCTCACCGTGCCGATCGTGCCCTCGATCAGGCTGGATGTCGTCTTGGCGGCTTCCGCGGCCCGCATGGCGAGATTTCTCACTTCATCGGCCACGACGGCAAAGCCGGCGCCCGCTTCCCCAGCGCGGGCGGCTTCCACGGCGGCGTTTAACGCCAGAAGATTGGTCTGGAAAGCGATCTCGTCGATGGTCTTGACGATCTTTCCCGTTTCCTCGCTGGATTTCTTGACCTCGTGAATCGCTGCGGCCATGGCATTCATATGGGTGTCGACGCGGCCGACCACATCGTTAACCTCAGCCATCAGCTTCTTGGCGTGGCCGGCATTGTCGGCATTTTGCTGCGTCATCGCATTGATTTCTTCCAGGGACGCCGAGGTTTCCTCCAGCGTTGCGGCCTGTTCGGATGTCCCTGTCGCCAGAGACCGGCTCGAGGACGTCACTTCCGCCGCCGCCTGATCAACCTGCTGAGAAGATTCCCGCAGGCCTTCAACGACGTGATTAATCGGCCGGGTAATGCTTCGGGTGATAAACAGCGCGATCATGCTGCAAAGAATGACGGCGGCAATGCCCAGGATGAGGATAATGGCCCCTCCGACGAGCGTCAGCGTTCGGGCCTCGCTCGCCGCTTCATCGCTGTTCGTCTGGGCAATCTGCGCCGCGTCGTTCATGGCATTCAGAAATTTCGCCTGGACGGGGAGCACCTGAATCATGATGATGTCGCCGGCTTCGGCGTTTCTGTTGGCCCGGCCGTATACGACGGATTTATCATAAAAAACCAGCATCGGCTCCACCGCTTCCTTGATCCGGATGAAAGCACTGCGTTCCTGGACCGACGTCATGGTCTGGCCCAGCCGGTTTAAATTTTCGACGACCAGTGCTTTGTTGCTTCGATAGAGATGTTCCTGCGTCCTCTGAACGCTTTCTTCAACCGTCAGCGCTATATTGGAGGCCGATCGGGCCATCACGTCATACTGCTTCGCGATTTCGTAAAAATACTTCAGCTGGATGATCCGGACATTGGCGACTTCCGAGATCCTGCTGTTCATAAGACCGACTTGAATGAGGCTGATCAGGGCAATAACCACCAAAAAAACGATGATGGTGCCGAATCCCCAGATCAGCTTCGTTCCCAGTTTCGCATTGAGCAATTTCATTCATTATCCCCTTTCTTCCAGTCAACAAAAAATAAATATTGTGATTTATGTCACAGTCAATATATTAACCATGAGTGCAAATATGCATGTCATTATGTCGACTGGGCCGGAAAATAACTTTAGCGAAAATGACAAAATTTATGGGGACAGGAAATGCGGCGGGCCAGACCGACCCGATGTTCCCGTCCGTTGTCTTGTTCCCTCAAAGAAAGCGGTCAAACAGTATTTGCAGCACTCCCATGATCATTAAGAAAGGATAAACGGGATGAAAGAACATGGATTTTTCGGCGGTATCTACGGAATGGCCTTTATCGGTGCGGCAATTTATTTTATCCAGCATGCCGCCACGTTCTGGGCGGGTGTGCTCGGATTCATTAAAGCCATTTTCTGGCCGGCCTTCCTGATGTACAAAGTGCTGGAGTATTTCAAGATGTAGAGAAGCCCGCCGGAAGGCGGCACGCTGCGGAAGTGAGCTTTTATCCAGGGCGATCGGAAGGTTCATCCGTGTTTCGGCAGTGAATTTGCCCCGGGAATGCGGGCCGTCTTCTGCCGGATCCGGGTGGGACCGCGGGCCTGGTCCAGCCGACACAGCGTCAGGCCGTTGCCGTTCCCACAGGCAGGGACTGCCGCGCCGGACGTCAGCGGATTTTTTTCCCTTTCATGCCGGCCAGCTCCTGACGCAGTTGGGCGATCTCTTCTTCGAGTATCAGGTTTCTCTGACGCAGGCGGTTCGCATCGGCAAGATAACGGTCTTTGATGTCGTCATAATAGGTGCAGCGGTTGCGCCCGTCTTCCTTGCTGACATACAGGGCCTTGTCGGCCCGGTCGATGGCGTCCATCACGGCGTTCATCGTGACTTCAAATTCCGCTATCCCCGCGGAAACCGTTATGGCATGCGTGAGCCCTTCGACGTCAAAGGATGATTTTTCGATATTCTTGCGCAGAGCCTCCATGGCGTCAAGCACCGCCTGTTTTTCGCAGCCGTAAAATACAGCGCAGAATTCTTCGCCGCCATAGCGGTAGGCATACGGCACCCCGTCCCGGATCAGCAGGGCGACCTTCTTCAGGACCTGGTCGCCGGCGGGATGACCGTATGTGTCATTGAGCGTCTTGAACTTATCGATATCGATCATGGCCACGAACAGCTTCTTCCGCCCGCTCTTGAACTGAGTGAACAGCCGTCCCATCTGTTCATTGAGCTTGCGCTTGTTATAGAGCTGCGTGAGATCGTCGGTGTAGACCTTGGCCGCCAGCAGGCGGTTCTGATTGGCCTCGATCACGCGCGCGGCGACCGGCGTGATCAAATCAACTTTCTTGATCCAGCGGTCGCGGTCGAAATTCTCTGTTTTTGTGCACAGGATGCGGCAGTGGCCGATCTGCCGGCCCTCCACAACGAGCGGAGTCTCATAGATGGTTTCCTGCACCTCCTGAAAAGACGGGGCGTCAACGGTATGAGGCGGTTCATTGCCGTCATGCGACTGTTTGTTATAGGCAAAAATCTTCCCGTCGGTATCGAGGTTCGTGGTCAGAAATTTGTCGTCATCGAATAAGTACACCTCCATGTGCCGGGCCTCGAGAAAGCCGACGATCATGCTCATGGCCTTTTCAAACGGCTCCAGCTGCAGCTCAACCAGCCACTGGCTTTGCAGCATCCGCTGCTCGAAGGCTTCGAGCTCCTGCAAATTGGCGATCTGGGATTCGGCCATTTCCTGCTGCACAAACCGGAGACGGTCGGATTCACTGAGGCTGTCCTTCGCGGTCTTCTGCGCATGATTGTACTTCTCGAGCAAAACGGCGATTTTTTCATACACTTTCTGAACGCGGTCGCGGTTTTTGAAGATCGCGCCGATTTTGCCCGGTTCCAGGGCCTCGACGATTTCGGCGCCGAGTTTCTCGCGGATCAGGGCAATGTATTTGTCCGGAACACCGCGCAGACATTCCGCGCACACATCATTTTCCACATGGCGCAGCCCGACCTGAAAATCATTAACGGCTGCCGCATCGCGCCGGGCGTCTTTTGATCTCTTTTCGATGTCCAAAACGATCTCCTGGACGATGGCCCGTGCATTATCCAATTTCTTCTTCATATTCCGATTATCCCAAACCCTCGGTTTTGGTCTACTGAAATCAACGGCGCGATGCGCCCCATTCTCTATGATCTGTGTCACAATGGTTAACAAGATATAGGGTGAATGTAAAGAAGGAGTTTGTTTAAATCCGTTTCACGGGGTGCAGCAGGCTTTGGGGCGTGAAAAAACAAAAAGACGCGGACCGCCCTGAGCGGTCTGCCCAAGCTTCGGGATTAGGTGGCAATATCGGTGAAAATATTCTAAGAGTGAATTTATGGAACCGTCCGACCGTTATCCGGCCCTCGATGTCCTGCGCGGAACGACCATCGCCCTCATGATTCTGGTCAATACCCCGGGAAGCTGGCAGTATGTCTATGCGCCGTTTGAGCACTCCGCCTGGCACGGCTGCACGGCGGCGGATCTGGTGTTTCCCTTCTTCCTTTTCGCCGCGGGCGTCTCGCTTTTCTTCTCGCAGGCTCAATATCAAAATGCATTGAGCAGGCAATCTCTCTGGCGCGTCGGCCGCAGAACTCTTCTGATTTTCATCATCGGACTGTTCATCAATTCCTATCCTCAGTGGCTGACCGATTATGCGCACCTGAGAATCATGGGTGTGCTGCAAAGAATCGCTCTGGCTTACGGTCTGGCCGCACTCCTCGTTCTATGCGTGCCGCGCCGCCTGCTCCCGGGCGCCGGCGCGTTCATCCTCCTGGCCTACTGGGGGATCCTCTATTTTTTTGGCGGTTCCGACCCTTACAGCCTTTCGGGAAATGCGACGATTCCGCTGGACCGCGCCATCCTGGGCGAGAGCCATCTTTACCGGGGATTTGGAATTCCTTTCGATCCGGAGGGAATCTTAAGCTCCCTGCCTGCGGCCGTTACCGTCGTCATCGGTTATCTGGCGGGAAGGATGCTCTGCGAAACGGAAATCGGGCGCGTACCGCTCGGGCTGATGTTCCATGGACTGGCCGCGGTCTTTGCCGGATACGTCTGGGGCTATGTGTTTCCCATCAACAAGCCGCTCTGGACAAGCTCTTATGTACTCTATACGGCGGGTCTGGCCGCGCTTGCGTTTGCCGTGCTGATTTATATCATCGAGCAAAAGGGCTATAGGAAATGGACTGTGCTTTTTTCCGTTTTCGGGATGAATCCTCTGTTTCTTTTTGTCCTTTCGATTCTCTGGGGCAAGACGCTCCGGCAGGTGATCGGCATTCCCGCGGGCGACGGCACGGCAACGGCCGGAAGCACCTGGGTGTATCAGAATATGTTTGTGCCCTGGGCGGGGCTCATGAACGGCTCGCTCGCCTATGCGCTTACGCACGTTGTTTTGATCTGGCTTGTCGGATATGCCCTTTTCAAGCTCAGGATTTTCATTAAAGTGTGATGATCGGCAAATGGGAAGAGGAGACGCCCTCATAGCAATGTTCTCGTGGATGACGGCGCTGCGGGAAAATCCCGCGGCGACGGCGCCTCTTTTTTTGGAAAGATTAAGGACGCAATTTATGATAACATATCCCCCGGGAAAGACGCCATGTTCCTCCCGGCGACGAATCCTGCCGGGAGTCACTGACCATCGGAGTCCCGCTGTTTTGTCGCGGCGTATCCGATCCCGGCGGCGAAGCGAAATTGGATTTTCCGTGAAAGGGCAGGTCATGAGAAGCGCTCGGACGATTTTACTTTTTCTCGTTGTTTCGGCTCTCGTTCTCGGCTGCGCCGGACGGACGGACGAAAATAAGATCAAGACACTCCTCACCGATATCCAGACGGCGGGCGAAGAGAAAAACATCAAGAAGATGATGAATCACCTCTCGAAAACGTACAGCGACCCGCAGGGCTTTAATTATGACGGCATCCACGGACTGCTGGTCGGTTATTTCTTCCGATACCCGAAGATATCCGTCTATATCAACAATCTCACGGTCAGTGTTGAGAAGGCTCAGGCGAGGGCCGTATTTCAGACCGTCCTCGTAAGCGGTGAAAAAACCGGTTCGATAACCGACGCCATCCCGCAATCGCTGGGCATATGGAATTTTGACGTATTGTTGAAGAAAGAACCGGACGGCTGGAAAGTCGTCTCGGCAAAATGGGAGCAAGTGGAAATGATGAAACCCGGTGAATCATAAAGAAGCCGCTGGGCGCGTGATTTATGGTTGCAATTATGTTTTTGATAAAATAGGGTTCTAAGAACCAGCACCATTGTGAATAAGAACAAGCAGAAAGGAGATCGCTATGCCGGCTCAGGCGCCCGACTTTACGAAGTACTCCGATTTTTTTGATAAGAATAATATCAAGGAATTTAAGGCCGGCGAATACATCTTCCGCAAAGGGGACAAAGCGGACTGCATGTATGTCGTTCTCCGGGGGAAAGTGGAAATAGATTCGGATAAGCGCGTGCTGTACATTGCGGAAAAAGGGGATATCTTCGGAGATATGGCGATGATCGACAAGTCTCCGCGCAGCGCCGACGTCCGGGCGTTTACGAACTGCGTCGTGGCTTCTTTCGACGATTATGCATTTAAATTTCTTGTCAAGAATATGCCCGAGTTTACACTGGACATCATGCGGGTGATGGCGATGAGAATTCGGCTGTTAAACGACACCCTGACGACGTAACCGGTTCTGAAGCCGTTTCACCCCGGCATCCGGCGGTTTGCCTCCCGCGGCAGGGAACGGGATGAAGAACCGCTAGCGGTGTTTGATAAAGGTTCCGTTCTCGTATTCCTCAAAGGCGGTGCGCAATTCTTCCCGGGTGTTCATCACGATGGGGCCGTACCAGGCAACCGGCTCGCCGATCGGCTTTCCCGACACCAGAAGAAACCGGACCGGCCGCTCCTCGGCGGTGATGGCGACTTCATCTCCGTCTCCATACAAAATAAGACTTTCCGGACCGCAGACACACTGCTCTTTCATGTCGAAGTAGGTGTTGGCGACCACCTCGTGGGAATAGGCGCTGCGCTCGGGATCGAAGTAGCCTTCCCCGTCCACCACGTAAGCAAACACCTTGTGCCCGCGCGCAATCGGGTGATGAAAGGTCGTTTCCGGCGGCAGGCTCACGTCCAGATAGGAGGGGTCGGCGACAACGTCGCGAACCGGGCCTTTCACACTGCCGATCTCGCCGGCAATCACCTTCACCCGGATGTCGCCTTTGAGCGTCGCCTCCGGAATCTGCCGGCTCAAAATTCCCCGGTAGCGCGGCTCCATCATTTTGCGGGCGGCCGGCAGATTGGCCCAGAGCTGGAAACCCCAGAGGAGTCCTTCATTATCGCCGCGGGGCATTTCCTGATGGATGATGCCGCTGCCGGCGGTCATCCACTGGACGTCTCCCGATGCAATGATCCCTTTGTTTTTCATGCTGTCGCCATGCTCCACCCGGCCATGGATGACGTAAGTGATCGTCTCGATCCCCCGATGCGGGTGCCAGGGAAACCCCTTCAGGTAATGGGGCGGGTGATTGGAGTGAAAATCATCAAGCAGAAGAAAGGGGTCGAACAGAGGAACTTCATTGTTGCCGAAGGCGCGTTTCAGATGAACGCCCGCTCCCTCCAGTGTGGGTTTGCTCTTCCAGACTTTGCTGATTCTGCGTGCGGATTCCATAAATTCCTCCGATCCTTTATTTCCGGCTGGAGAATGAAACGAGCGCACCATTTTCGGGGGTTTGCTTCTCCTGGCGAGCCCGCAGCGCCCGCGCCCGGGATGCCCGAGCAGTCCCCGGGATGCATCCCTTTGTTGCGACGTTACCGATTCGGCGGACGGCGGGCAATATGGGAAAAACGGCAGGTAAAGAACAGGTAAAACCTACCAGCGGGACGAAAATTTTTCAGGAGAGGGAGCGGCCGGAGAAGATTTTAGGACAGCGTCCGGGCCCTGCTTTGCAGAAGATGGAATGATATCCGGTCTGAGGTGTCGTCCGGCGCGGATTCGGGCAAATAAACGGAATTGCTATCAGGGCGCGCCTGTGTCATAAGAGCGCCGTAGCTTAGCAGCTTGCCCCGGCGCGCCTGTGAGACGGACCGGGCAATTCGACTCTGGAAAAGACATCATGATCCCGCCCTCCAAAATATTATTTTACGTCATCGAGTTTATCAACTGCTACGCCGCAGTCTATTATTCCAATTTTCTCTTTTTCTACCTGAGGAGCACCTTCGGCTTCGGCGAGGGAGCGAATCTGCTGACAGCGGCCCTGGGCGGCCTGGTTTACATCGTTGCGTCCTGGCAATGCGGCAAGTGGGTTCATCGCGGAGGCGCAATCCGGATACTCGCTCTGGGCACCGGCACGGTCATTTTTGCGCTCGCTCTGGGGATGGCGGTTACGGCGCCTGCGGCTCAGGTGCTGGTATACGGCCTGTGGACGGTCGGGATTTGCCTGATCTGGCCGACGCTGGAAATGCTGGTGAGCGAAAGGTCCGGCCGGGAGCTTTCCAAAATGGTCGGTATTTATAATGTCACCTGGGCCGCAAGTGCAGCCATCGCCTACTTCACGGCGGGACTGCTCATTGAAAAATTGGGGATGGCCAGCGTCTTCTGGCTTCCTCTGGGCCTGACCGTTGTCGAACTGGCGATTGTGCCGTTTGCCGCAAAACAGCTTGCCGCGGAAAGCGGTCTTCAGGATCACGTGATGCCTATCACCGCGTCGGTCCATCCGGCAGACGGCAAACGATTTCTCCGGATGGCCTGGATCGCCAATCCCTTTTCTTATGTGGCGATCAATACGGTTATCCCGCTCATTCCCTCCATTGCGGAAAAAATGGGGTTTTCAACGGGGATGGCCGGCATCATCTGTTCTTTATGGATGTTCGCGAGGCTGGCGGCCTTTGCGGTCTTCTGGCAGTGGACCGGATGGCATTACCGCTTCCGCTGGCTGGCCGGATCGTGTCTTTTGATGATTGTCTGCTTTTTCGTTTTTCTGCTCACGCAATCGGTGACGCTCCTTTTGATGGCTCAGGCGGGCTTCGGCTTGTCGATCGGGCTTATTTATTCTTCGTCCCTTTACTATTCGCTGAATGTGACGGAAGATCAGGCGAAAAACGCGGGCCTGCATGAAGCGATGATCGGCGTGGGCCTGTTCATCGGTCCGGCGGTCGGCGCCGCGAGCCTTTTTCTGTCGCCCGCGGTGCACGCCGGGGCCTGGTCCGTGGGCGGCCTTTTGTGTATCGGCTTTTCCGGCCTGGTCTTGGTGAGAAATTTCCGGAGGCGCGACAAGTGAAGAGCGGTGCCGCCAAAGGACCCAAACGGGTGCAGGATTAACTGTGCTGCGATGTTTATTCCCGGCCGATGAGGATCCGTCCTTTTTTGTAATCCACCGTCATTTTGAAATCCCCCAGAAAGCTGAGGCCTAGGAGACCTTCATATCCGCCCAGGGTGGACGTGGCGATCGGCGCGACAAGGGAACGAACCTCGCGCTTGCTGGCGGGGCCCAGAGCGATTTTCTTTATCCGGAAAACACGACCGCTTACGCTTCCGCAGTTGGTGTGCAGCGTTATTTCTTCGCCTGTGCCCGAGGTATCCTGATCGAGCCTTGCGGCGAGCCCCTGGGTCAGGACCACGGCATCGGCGCCGGTGTCGAAGATCATCTTGGTGCCGATATGGTCGTTTAATACGACGCTGACCACGATGAGCCCGGAGGGCGTTCGTTCAAAAGGAATGGAAATCTCTTCACGTCTTGCATCGCTTTTAATGACCCGGGTATCTTTGCGGAAGGCTTCGGGGATGTCGGGCGGATGATCCGAAAGATGCACGACACCGTTTGCGTCGACCCACTCGTAGACGTCGGCGGCGGATGACGCCGGAAGCGCTCCGCTTGCCAGCACCAGGACGAGGAAGCAGATGCCCAGGGGCAAGATGCCTGATTTATTTTGGATCATGAAGCCACTCACTTTCTTTATCTCATCTCAGGCAATCTACCTTTTGCCCGGAAAAAACAAAATACCAGTTTCCTGATAGCTAAACGGCACAATAAACTACCGGGAGAAAAATGACGTGAAGGAGGGCTCCAAGCGATGGAAAACGGAAGGGCGGGCCCCCGCGGCTTTCGATTCATGAGGCGCAGCGTCAGCGGACAATCTCGAGAATGACTTTGATCTCTTCTCTGGAAAGGGGGGCGGGGCTGTTTTTACTTCCGGCCAGCTCGACGACTTTCCGCATATGCGCCGCCGTCATGCCGAAGTGAGAAATCTGGGGAAGCCTTAAGGCCTGCGTCCACTTATGAAGAACGTCCAGGAATTGCCGGCAATAAAAAACGTCATCCCGGCCGGCATCTCCGGTGAACAGCCTGCCGATATCGGCAAAGCGTTTGCGGGCGGCCGTGTTTTCTTCATCGATCACTTTTTTCACCACAAAAGACAGGACCGGAAAAAGGAGCTTCCCGCAGGCGAGGCCGTGAGGGACCGGGATGAGCCCGCCCAGAGGGCCGGCGATGCCGTGGACGGCGCCCAGTCCGGCCCGCCCGAGCGCGATGCCTGAAATAAGCGCCGCGTAAGACATTCCCGTGCGCAGCGCCAGGTCATTGCTGCGGCCGAGGGCCAGCGGCGGGAAACTGGAAAACGCCGCGGACAGCGCCTTCAGGGTAAGCCCGTCAAGAGATTTGTCCGCTCGGGCCGACGTGTGAGATTCGATCAGTTGCGAGACGGCATCGAGTCCGCAGGCGATGTTGATATGCCGGGGAGAGGTGAGCGTAAGTTCGGGATCGACAAGCGCGACATCCGGCATGAAGGCGTCGTGGCGCAGCGATTTCTTGTAGCCCGCCGTCCGGTCGCACACGACGGCATTTTTTGTCGCTTCGCTGCCGGTGCCGGCGGTTGTGGGAACGGCAAGGAAGGGTATTTTTGTACCGGCCGGTTTCCGGACTCCGACATCTTCCAGGTAATCCTTTACCGAACCCGTCTCGGTGAGCATGGCGGATACGGCTTTGCCGCAGTCGATGACGCTTCCCCCGCCTACCGCCACGACGACATTCACTGCGGCCGCGCGAAATTCGCGGACCATATCATCGATGCATTGGGTCGTCGGCTCGCCGCGAACGGCTGCAACCGAGCAGTTGATCCGGGCCTCGCCAAGCTGCCGGGTGAGAATATCAAGCCGTCCGGATTTCGCGAGCGATTCGCCGCCGGTGACGATGAGTGCGCGCGAGCCGAAGGTTTCGATGATTTGCCGAAGTCCGGAAAATGTTCCCGCGCCGAAAATAATCCGGGGGAGGCCCCGGATATCGGCAGGGATTATGGCTTCCATGCGGATTCCTGAGCAGGCGCAATCACGTCATGGGCAATCCCCTGACGCGGTGCGGCCATCCAGGAGGCGACGGCATCACGCCATTTCGCGTAATGGGCGGTTTGCTTATGTGCGGCGGCCGCTTCATCGGAGGTGTAGGCTTCATACAGCGTGAATGCCTGCGGATTGTCCCGGTGCTGCAGGACGTCAAAACGGAGATTTCCCGATTCCCTGGTTGAGTGGTGATGATTTTCCAGAGTTGCGGCAATGAACTGCTCGGTATTTTCCGGCCGAACCAGAATGTGGACAACGGTAACGATCATAAATTCCTCCTGCCTGTCGCGCCCCTATAACAAAATTATCCGGGGCGGGCAAAGAGAAAAAGATTCGCGCACCCGGCCGGCTCGGCGCGGATCGGTCCGTTTCATCCGGATCGGCCAAAATGTTCATTCATCCAAAGATTGGGGAAACCGGTAATTTTCACCTACCAGAATCCTTCCATTTAACCCGTATTGCCGACCGCAGGGCGAACACATTAGAGTGCGCTGGCATTTGCAAACGGCAGGCGCCGCAAATCAACTTCGCGCCGGCGGTCCGGCGGGAGAACGGTCTTCACTGAACAGAGCCTCTGGGATAGCAGGGGCCCATATGTGTCAGAACGTGAATAACGCCTGGATAAGCGTGTGCAATAAAATGAAGGAGAGAACACATGGCTCGCGACGAAAACATGATACCGCTCGACAAACTGTTTGAAGCAACAACCAAAACATTCAGAATCGGAAAATCCAAAGATGAGGATCTGGAGCTGGACGACCGCCTGTGGGAAATGGATGAGTACGAAAACGAGGAGCATCCTTAGCAGCCCGGGGCCAGATGCGGGAAACGGTCCTGTTTATTTTTTGGCGCATGCCCGATAGAGCCGTTTCCGTCACGCGGCGCCAGGCGTCCATCCGTTGCCGGCGCCGGCGGTTGGAGGGATCTCACTTTAATGCTTAGGTCCGGGAAGCTTTGCCGGACTTGGATTTTGGCTGAGCCTTGACACTGGCCTTTTTTGCCGCGGGTTTCTGCGGCTCACCCGCAGCCCCTCTGCGCATCGGCCCTCCGCAGCAGATCAGCTCCGGGTTGTAGCAGGAGCAGGCCTTGTTGACGACGACTTCCAAACCGCAATCCGCGCAGCAAAATACATCATCCTTCTTAATTCTGGCCATGGCGCTTCTCCTTTTCTCGATGAATATAAAGCTAATCTTTGCAGCGCCTGCCGGAATGTCAATGGCCGCGTTGCAGGATATTCAGAGGAGGGCCAACGGCCGCCGGAGAAGACGCTGCGGCGATATGCCGGCCGTTATCTGCGGGCCAGGGTTCGGGAAGAGTAATGGGCATAGTGCAGATCCGTCGTGGTTTTGTATCCGGGGAAATAACGTCTGGCGATCACATTCACAAGCGGATCGGTGATGCCGTTGAGAAAGGTGAAGCTGATGTTATCCTGAAGGTGATGCGCGGCGTGCTGCCGCTTCGGCAGCAAAAGCTTGATGCGGGCCAGAAAAAGCGCGACGGGCGACATGGAATTGTGCACCAGATAGTGGGAGACTTCCGCAACCGAAGACAAAATACCGACGTAGGTCATCGTATAAAGCACAACCGGAGGGATGTGCGGCAGATGAAACAAAACGGCCAGAACCGCGAGGTAGAAAACCAGCCAGACTTTTGATCCGGTTTCAAAGAAATAAACGGCCAGTACATGGTTGTTCTGATACCTCGGTGTTCTGTGATGCAGATGAAAATTGGCGATCAGCGGTCCGGCCCAGGATTCGTAAGCGTCATTGTGGTCCATATATAAATGGATCAGCCCGTTTACAAAATCAGTAACGAGATAAGCAACGACGAACGCCACGATTTGCCACCCGATCCCGATGGACAGCTTAAGCGCGCAGATGAGCGTATAAATCTGCAAAGCGATGTTGGTGATCGATACGCCCAGCCCCAACAGCCGGTAGCGCTTTTTGTTTTCATAAAGCGCTATGGCCGCGTTGAACTGTTTTTGCTTCAATTCAAGTTTCGTTAAACGATGTCCGGTTTTGTCCATGAGTAAGGGACACTCACTCCTTTCCCTGCCTTCCTTGCTGCTATAATCTGCATATCGCGAGGCCGTTTGGCAAGTCAAAAATGCCCCGGAGGATTCCGCCCTGGCGGACACCAAGGCCAAAGAGAAAGCGCGGGGAATCGTTCGCGAATTTTCGGGCGGGCCGTTTCAAATAAAACATTTTGCTTTTTCAGGGAGATTTTCCTAAGAGAGAGAAAAAATTGAAGGCGGGTTTCTTTGATGGACTTTCGATTTCATTACAATTTGCAGCACAACATCTCTCGCGAGGAGAATGCCTACTGGTTCATTTTTAGAAATGAAAAAGTGCTGGCCTGGACGGAAGGGACCCATACCAGGCCGCTGCTTATCCGGGCCCAGGACATTCCCGGTTTGAATATTCAAGACGCCTTGCGCGTGGGCGCACTCGATGGCATCAGCTGTTACGCGATGCTTGATCCCCCGGGGAGCGGCATTGAAATCCCCGGCGCCGAATGGGTCAGCCTGCGCCAGGCCTCCGGAAAATTCGACTACGACATGTTTCAGATTTACGGCGGGGCCAGACATCTTCTCCTGTGGGCGCAAAACAACCGCTTCTGCGGGCGCTGCGGAAAGCCCATGGAATTAAAATCCGATGAACGATGTTTTCTGTGTTCCGCCTGCGGATTCACGAGCTACCCGCGGATTTCCCCCGCTGTGATCGTGTCCGTCGAAAAGGACGGGAAAATACTCCTGGCCCGATCGGGGAGGTTTCCGCAGGCGATGTACAGCGTGCTCGCCGGATTTGTCGAACCCGGTGAAACGCTGGAGGAATGCGTCCGGCGCGAGATCAAAGAGGAAACCGGCATTGAAGTCAAGAACATTCAATATTTCAAAAGCCAGCCCTGGCCGTATCCCGATTCCCTGATGATCGGCTTTACGGCCGAATATGCCGGCGGAGAGTTGTCCCTTGATCCTAACGAACTTGTGGACGCCGGCTGGTACACTCCGGAGGAATTCCCCGCCATCCCCAGAAAAATCAGCATTTCCCGGGCTCTGATCGATCATTTTACCGAGCACAGAAAATTGAAATAATTCTGCTTCTGAAAACTGCGCTTCGTGTCGAAAACGCGGGCACCAGGCACGGCCGTCTGTAACTGTCCGACGCATCTTGGAAGCATGTAAAGGAATGGGCGGCTCGCGGCATCAGCGCGGAAGTTTGCGCAGGATGATGAGGCCGCCGTGGCCGAAGGCGGGTGTTCGGGCGCAAAGCGCGATAAGCAGCCGCTCGACGCTCACCCAGTAGGGGCTGTAATATTCCCGGTCGACATCAAGAATCAGCACGCGGCCGGAGGCGGCGTCATAGGCGCCGATGGGTGAAATATGCGGGTAGGGTCCGCCGGGATCGCAGGTGAGCTTATCCTGGAGAAAGTGCGCGATGACAAAGTCGCTGCTCGATGCTTCGTTGGCTTCGAGGATTGCCCGCAATTCCGCGAGAGCCGCGGGTGTCGCCTCCGTGAAGAACCGGCGCGTGACCGTCCATCCCTGGAGGCCGTACGTTTTAATGGTGTCCCCGACCACATCTTCGAGTTCGGCCAGCGTAAGCCCCTTGCGGCCTTCCCATCCGTTGCCGGTGACGCGCTCTTTCCAGTGCGACGTCCGGACGTCGTCGAGCAATTGGGGCTGCCGGTAATTAGCGTCGCTGGCCCGGAGATCGGCGCTGGTCCGGGTGATGGCGTTCAGCACCATGGTCACGGCGGCGACCGAGCAGTAAATGCCGCTCTCCTGTCCCGTATAGTAATTGATCAGCGCCCAGAAATCAGGCGCCGGATGTCCGGCGGATTGAAAATATTCAGGCGACTGCCACAGCGGCACGGCACAGGGCGCCGCGGCCGGGCCGTATTTGGGCGGGATGGAAGCCGGATCCGGCGCCGCCAAGGCGCAACCTGAACCCAGTATCATGATCGCGAGACAGAGCGGGAAAAAGCATCTCTTCATCAGGCCTCCCGGGGATAGAACGTGATGTGCGGCGTGTTCACGCATGAAGCTCGCAACCCTCTTCCTGGCAATTTTATCCGGTTCGCGGATCGGCGAAACTCCGGGCGATCACCCGTGAGACGTTCAGCATGTGGCTGCGGAGCGCTTTGGCCTGCCGTCCTGGATAGTTTCGAAACGTAATGAGCACGCCGTTTAACGCCGCAAAGAAAGCATGCGACAATAGCCGCACGGGTTCGGGCCTGTTCATTTTCCGGAAAAGCCTGTCAAACAAATCAAAAATCCGCCTCTCCGCGGCATTGAGCTTTTCAATCTTTTCCTGCGAGAGCGATCCGTCCAGCATGAAGTGGGTCATCATCCGGAAGTATTGATCGTTGTCCATCAGATAGGTGACGTAGGCATCGCTCACTTTGGTGATGTCCGGAGTTTTGCCGTTTTCGATGAGCGAGGCAAGCGTTTGGGCGATCTCCCCGGCGCCGTGCAGAAAAGCCTCCACAAAGAGCGACTGCTGATCAGGGAAATACCGGTAGATGGAAGCATGGGAGATGCCGGCCTCTCTGGCAATGTCGCGGATGCTGATTTTGTTGAACGGTTTGACGGCAAACACCCGCTCGGCGGCGTCAATGATGAGGGTCTGGCGGGCCAGCTTTGCATCGTCTCTGAGACGAGAGAATGTTTTGGGTTGCTTTATCGGTTTCATAACACGCTTCCCATATCACAAATGGCTCCGCAGCGGAAAAATAAACTTGATTTTGTAACCAGTGGTTTGTATAGTAACCACCGGTTACAGATCAGATCCGCCAATACAATTCACGGGAGGTCAGGTTTATGGAAATCAATGTCGGCAAGATGTTGGCAAACCGCGCGTACCTCAGTCCGCGGATGGAGGCTTTTTCCGGGGGAGGCTATCGGTTCAATTTCCAGGAGGTCAATGAACGCGCCAACCGCTTCGGTTCTTTTCTGGAGAAGAGCGGTTTGCAGGCGGGCGACCGGATGGCTCTTATGTGCAAAAATAATGAACACGCGACAACGGCGCTGTTCGGAGCGGCCAAGGTCGGCGTCGTGACGCTCATGCTCAACTGGCGCCTGCAGGTACCGGAGCTCGCTTACATCCTCCAGGACAGCCGCGCGTCCGTGCTGCTCTATGACTTCGAATTCGCGCCGGTGGCGGAAGGCCTGCGGACGCAGACGCCGGTAAAAAAATTTCTGGCTGTCGATCCGGGCAACGCCTTCAATGATTTCGAAAAGGCCCTGGCCGGCGGGTCTCCCGCCGAGCCGCCGTACGCGGGATTCGGCGCCGAGCCGGCCGTCCTCATGTACACTTCCGGCACCACGGGGCGGCCCAAAGGCGTGATGCTCACGCACGACAATCTGTTCTGGGCGTCGGTGGGTCTCACGCACACGATCGACTGGGGACACGGATACCGTTTTCTTTCGGTGGCGCCGCTATTTCACATCGGCGGTCTGGCTCCCATCTTCGGCAACGTCCACGGCGGCTGCACCACCTTCTTTGTGCCCGCCTTCGATCCGCTGAAAATATGGGATGTGATGGTCGCCGAAAAAATCAACTTTATGATGTCCGTTCCGGCCATGCTGCAATTCATGCTGTGGGCGCCGGACATCGCCCAAAAGGATTTGTCCTCGATCAAACACATTGTGTGCGGAGGTTCGGCCGTTCCCGAGACTCTGATCGCCGCATACGATCAGCTGGGAATCAAGGTCGAGCAGGTCTACGGCATCACGGAGTATTCGGGTGCGGTGACGTTCTGGACGCCCGAAATGGGCAGCCAGAAAGCGAATTCGGCGGGCAAGACCGTCTTTCACGGCGAGGTCAAAATCCTGAAGCCGGAGAGTGATGAAGAAATGCCCGCGGGCGAAGTGGGCGAAATCTGCTGCTTCGGCCCGCAGGTGTTTGCCGGTTACTGGAACAATCCGCAGGCGACCGCCGACGTCTCCGGAAAAGGATATTACCGTTCCGGCGACATGGGAAAGATTGACGAGGACGGATTTCTTTACGTTGTCGACCGCCTCAAAGACATGATTATCAGCGGCAGCGAAAACATTTATCCGGCCGAGCTGGAGCAGGTCCTCATCGGGCATCCCGGTGTGGCCGACGTTGCGGTGGTGGGAAAGCCGGACGCCAAGTGGGGGGAGATTCCGATGGCCTTCGTCGTGAAGAAACCGGATGCGACGCTTACGGCGGAAGAGATCATCGCCCACTGCAAAAAAAATCTGGCCGCGTACAAATGCGTCAAGGAAGTTCAGTTTATTGCCGCCATCCCCAAAAATTCATTGGGGAAGGTTTTGAAAAAAGAATTGCGTCTGCAATTTGCCTGAGGAGGTCCGTATGTCGTTTGCCGATCGAAACAACCCTTATCACTTTAACGAATTCCTGGCATGGCGCCGGAGTGTCGATTATTATCGGGACGATCCCTTTATTCAGCAGGTCGTGAAGCACTTTACCGGCGAGGCGTGGCGCGAGGTCGATGCCGAGGCGCGCGC
>SBEK01000116.1 GCA_009668925.1 Deltaproteobacteria bacterium | reverse complement strand
GCGGTGCGCAGCAAAACCGTGCGTGCCGCTTTCTGCTGCTTACACATCGTTAGGGACAAAATGACAATAATCAATACTGAAACACCCGTTATGGATCAAATTATTGATCGTGCTATCGAGCAAAACCCTCACACCGCTGAACTTTTGAAAGCTTTCGGGCCGATCATTAACCGTCAAAGAGCACTGACCGGCGCCATTGCCCTGCCTAAAGTGGATTATTCGTCCCTCGACAAGGAAAAGCTTCGGGCCGGTGTTTCCGTCATCCAGCAGATCAACTTGTTTTCACCGCAGGAGCCATTTAAAGAAGTTGCTCTTTCTCTTGCCGAATCGGTGAAAAAAGGGATGCCGGCGCTGGCGGGCGAGATGGGCCGTTTGTCGGATCTGATTGCGCAGGATAAACTCCGTGTAGCCGATTATTTTAAAAAAGATCCGAATCTTGAAAACAGGACGCTGGATCGCTGGTGCCGGGATCTCAACGTATTCCCCTCCAATGCAACTTTTTTGCTGAGCCTGGTAGCGCGTGTTTTGCTGGAACGGCGGGCCATGGAAGCCACCGCGGCGGTCGGCGAGTTTACCTGGGAAAAAGGCTATTGTCCGATCTGCGGCGATTTTCCATCCATCGCGTTGATTGAGGAAGAAGGCGGCAGGCGATTCCTGCATTGCAGTTCCTGTGGTCAGGATTGGCGGTTCACACGCGTCGTTTGCCCGTATTGTGAAAAAGAAACCCCGCGGGAGATGGATTACTTCTACGTCGAAAACAAAACGCAGGAATCCGCTTTTGTGTGCGGCCAGTGCAATAAATATCTGATAACCCTTTATCGCGCCGGCCGTCTGCTGGCGCGGGACATGGATATTTCCGCAATCAGTCTGGTTCATCTGGACATGATCATGCAGGAAAAAGGTTATGAGCCCATGGCGGTTTGCGTGTGGAATGCCTTGACTTAACGCACTCCAAAAACGGCTGGTCTCGGCACTTTGAATTCAGTTTCCATCCCGGGCATTTACGCGTTGACAGGATGGACATAGTTTTGTATGGAATAGCTCGCACGATATGTCATTAAAGGCATATGTCATTGATGGCAAAGACGAATTTCAGGAGATGCGCATATGAGCGATACGTTTATTCTGGATGGCAAAGAGACGCCCTTTGAACCAGGTCAAATGATTCTGGATGCGGCGCGAAATGGTGGAATTGAAATTCCGACCCTTTGTTACTTGAAGGGTGCCGCACCGACCGGAGCCTGCCGCGTTTGCTGTGTCGAAGTAAAGGGGGCACGGTCGTTGATGGCCTCCTGCTCGACACCGGTGACGCCGGGAATGGAAGTTACAACGGACAGCGAGTTCGTTCATCGCGCCAGAAAGTTGAACGTGGAACTGCTTTTGGCCTCCGGGCGGCATAACTGCCTGATGTGTGAAGCGAACGGCAATTGCCGGCTCCAGGATCTGGCCTATTTTTACAAAATTACCAAGTTGCAGTTTAAAGAAAAAGAGTTAAGCGATATCTATCCGACGGAAGATGAGAATCCTTTTATCGTCCGCGATTTCAGCCGGTGCATCCTTTGCGGCCGATGTGTTCAAGCCTGCAATGAAATCGTTGTCAACCGGGCCATTTCGCAGGGCTATCGCGGCGGTGAGAGCAAGATTGTCACCGGCGGCGACTGCCCCTACAATGAAAGCGAGTGCGTTTTCTGCGGTCAGTGTGTGGAAGTCTGTCCGGTGGGAGCGCTCACGGAAAAAAAGGCCCGAGGTCTGGGTCGCCCCTGGGAGATTAAAAAAATTCGCACGACCTGCCCTTACTGCGGTGTCGGTTGCCAGCAATGGCTGCATGTCCGCGACGGAAAGATTGTCAAAGTCACCGCGGTTGAGGATGCTCAACCGAACCAAGGGCGGCTGTGCGTCAAAGGCCGTTTCGCCTATGATTTTATCTACTCCGAGGACAGGCTGAAAACGCCTTTGATTCGCGAGGCCAGTGGTGAATTCCGCGAAGCATCATGGGATGAGGCGCTCGATCTTGTGGCTTCAAAATTTAAGGAGATTATTAAAAAAGACGGACCTGACGCTATTGCCGGTGTCAGTTGTGCCCGCAGCATCAACGAAGATTCCTATCAGATGCAAAAACTTTTCCGCGCGGTGATCGGGACGAACAACATCGATCACTGCGCGCGCACCTGACACGCCCCCACGGTTGCCGGTCTGGCAACCTCATTCGGTTCGGGCGCGATGACGAATTCCTTCGCTGATTTCATGAAGGCGAAAATGATCCTGATGATCGGCACGAATATGAGCGAAGCGCATCCGGTTGCCGCAACATTTGTTAAAGATGCGGTGTTGGGCGGCGCAGAACTGATTGTCATCGATCCCCGGCGTACGGATATGGTGGATTTTGCGAAGCTGCACGTGCCGATCAAGGTCGGGTCGGACGTTGCTTTCCTGAACGGTGTGATGCATGTGCTCATTGCCGAAAAACTTTATGACAAAAAATACGTGGACTCCTGCACCGTCGGTTTTGAAGACCTCAAAAAGAAAGTTATGGAGTATCCGCCCCAGCGGGCCGCCCAAATCAGCGGCGTTTCCGCCGACACCATCCAGGATGTTGCGCGCCGGCTTGCTCGGGTAAGGCCGGCCATGCTCATGTACACTCTGGGGATTACCGAGCACATCTGCGGCGTCAACAACGTCATGTCCTGCGCCAATCTCCAGATGCTTCTGGGGAACGTCGGTTTCGAATGCGGCGGCGTCAATCCGCTGCGTGGCCAGAACAACGTCCAGGGTGCCTGCGATATGGGTGCGCTGCCCAACGTTTTCCCCGGCTATCAGCGTGTCGATAATGAACAGGCCCGCGAAAAATTCATGAAAGCCTGGAATGTTAAATCACTTCCGGATAAGCCCGGGATGATGATGCCGACGATGATGGAAAATCTGACCACGGGAAACATCAAAGCCTTTTATGTTTTCGGGGAAAATCTGGCCAATACCGAACCGGATATTCACCACGTCGAACGTTGTCTGCAAGCGGCGGAATTTCTGGTGTGTCAGGATATTTTCCCCACGGAAACGACGCGCTTTGCGCACGTGATCCTGCCGGCCGCCGCCTGGAGTGAAAATGACGGCACATTCAGCAGTTCGGAGCGGCGCGTCAACCGCGTCCGCACGGCCAGTGTTCCGCCGGGGGAAGCCAAACCCAATTGGTGGATTTTCAAGGAAATTGCGAAAAAGATGGGGCATAAATGGAAATCGGACAGTGCTCAGGAGATCTGGGACAATGAATTATCCGTGCTGGCGCCGTCCATGGCCGGCATCAAGTATGCGCGTCTCGAAAATGACGGCATTCAGTGGCCGGCCCCCACGGAATCTCATCCGGGCACTCCGACGCTGCACAAAGACGGGAAATTCACCTGCGGCCTGGGTGTTTTCAAAGCCCTTGACTGGATTCCGCCGGCGGAAGTTCCCGATAAAGAGTATCCGCTGGTGCTCTCAACGGGACGCCGTTTATATCATTACCATACCCGGACGCAGACGGGCCGTTCTCAAGGCATCAATGACTTGCTGGGTGAGGAGACGGCCGATATTTCCGCCGCGGATGCCGAGGCAAAAGGGATTACGGACGGTGAGATGATTTCCGTGAAATCCCGGCGGGGTGAAGTCGTGGTTAAAGCCCGTGTAACCCGACAGGTTCCTCAGGGACTCGTCTGGATGGCGTTTCATTTCCGCGAAGCCTGCGCCAACTGGCTTACGAATCCAGTTTATGACCCGATCACGCAGACGGCGGAATACAAGGCCTGCGCGGTGCGGATTGACAAATTGAAATAGGGTGACAAATTGAAAGGCGTGGCAAAACATCCCGCGCAATGTGCGGGATGTTTTTTACAAGGGAATATGTTATTAATAACATATCAAGGACGCAAAGGAATACGGTTTCTATGAAAAAAATCATTCTGTTGGCGCTGTTTTTCATGACTGTTCTGACAACCCCTCTTCACGTTTTCGCGGAGGAAAAAATTTCCGTGGCCGTTGCGGCCAATTTCATTTCCGCCTTCCAGGACATTGCGGCCGACTTTGAAGAAAGGACGGGTATAAAGGTGGAGGCGACATTCGCTTCGACCGGCAGCCTTTACAACCAGATCAAAAATGGCGCGCCGTATGATGTGTTCCTGTCCGCCGATCTGCAACGGCCGGATCTGTTGCAGAAAGAGGGATGGACGGAAGGAACAATCATTTATGCGCGAGGCCGGGTTATTTTGTGGTCAGCGAATAAGGATTTCTGCAAGGCCGCAACCTGGACCGACGCTTTGAAAAATGACCGGATCAAGAAAGTTGCGATGGCTAATCCTCTTACAGCTCCCTATGGGGCGTCAGCCAAAGCAGCCCTTCAAAAAGCCGGACTCTGGGAGGGGCTGCAAGGCAAGCTGGTCAATGCGCAGGACATCGCGCAATCCTTTCAGTATGCAAGCACTGAGGCCGTAGATATGAGTTTCTGCGCACTGTCGGCGACGGCGAACGCGCAAGGTCAGAGAGGATGCTTCTACTATATTCCTGAAGCTGCGGATATTGTCCAGGCCGCCTGCGTGTCGAAGTACGCGAGAAATAAGAAATGCGCGGAACTCTTTTTGGCGTATCTGATTTGCGAACATGCAACGAAGATCAAAATGAAATACGGTTACAGGTAAATGGACTACTTAGCGCTTTTTGTGACAGTGAAACTTGCTTTGGTCACGACGGTTTTCCTGATCATCTTCGCCGCACCCGTGGCTTACTTTCTGGCTTATGTCCGGTTTCCCGGAAAATCTTTTCTGGAGGCGCTCATTTATCTGCCGATGGCTCTGCCGCCCACAGTGATCGGCTTTTATCTGATCATTGTGATGGGACCCAAGGGCTTTGCCGGACGCATCTGGGAGACGCTTACCGGCGGCTCGCTTTTATTTACCTTTCTGGGCATTGCGATCGCTTCCATTATTTACTCCATCCCGTTTGCCGTTCAACCCATGAAGGCGGCTTTTGGCAAAATTGACCGGCGGCTTCTGGAGAGCGCCTGCATCCTCGGGCTGTCGAAGCGTGCAACATTTGTGCGCGTTATTCTACCGAACTCACTGGGGGGCATTGCCGCCGCGGCCGTGCTTGTGTTCTTGCATTCGATCGGGGCGTTCGGCGTGTTGCTCATGGTCGGAGGAAGTATTCCCGGCGAGACCAAAGTAGCTTCGATTGCCATTTACGAAGCCGTTGAAATGATGAACTACGCCGCCGCAGGGATGATCGCGCTGAGCTTCCTTCCGATCAGCTATGTCTTTCTGCTGGCGATTAATAGACTCAACGAGGGGTCCCGGCTATGATGATATCCGCAACGTTCAGAAAACGGCTGAAATATTTTGACGTGGATTTATCGCTTTGCTGTCAAGCGGGGAAAATGACGGTAATGATTGGACCGTCGGGAGGCGGCAAGACGACGATCATTCGTATACTGGCGGGGCTCGAAAGACCGGACGAGGGGCGGATCGTGTTTGGCGATGAGGTTTGGTTTGATTCCATTCACCGGATGAATGTAAGGCCGCAGAACCGGCGGCTGGGCTATGTATTTCAGGACTACAGCCTCTTCCCGCACCTGAATCTCTTCGATAACGCGGCCTTTGCGGCCGTCGATAAGAAAGAAGTTGATGCCCTGTTCGACCTTTTCAAAATCAGTCATTTGCGCGAACGCAGACCCCATATGGTTTCCGGCGGGGAGCGCCAGCGCTGTGCCATTTGTCAGGCGCTGGCCCGTCACCCCAGGCTGCTGCTTTTGGACGAACCTTTTTCCGCGCTGGATGTCGTGACGAGACGCGGATTGCGCGAAGAAATTAAGAGTCTGAAAGGCCGGCTGTCGTGTCCCATTATTTACGTGACGCATGATATCAGCGAAGCCCTGTTTCTGGCCGATGAGATCCTGCCGGTTGTTGAAGGCAAAATCGACGACGGCTGGCTGCAGCGGACCATCACACGCGATCCGGGGGAGGGAGCGATACCCAAAGGGGCGAGAGAACCGCGCCTGTCGCTGGTGTATTAAATAAGGTGAAGGGAACAGTCGCGACTGTTCCTTACTGAATAAGGAGCAATAAATATCAATGAATATTTGTACCTATTCCTACGAAGAGTATCTCCATCTGGTTAAGTCTTTCCACGGCAATCTCGCGCCCGGTCTGATTGTCGGAGGCTTTATGGTCGATCTGGCGATGAGGCATTTGCCGGAGGGTGAATTTTTTGATGCCGTCTGTGAAACGCCCGTCTGTCTTCCCGATGCGGTGCAGATCCTGACCCCCTGCACCATCGGGAATGGCTGGCTCTCCATCGTCCCTTTCGGCAAATTCGCCGTTACGCTTTACGAAAAATACAGTGGCCAAGGCGTGCGGGTTTATCTCGATATGGAAAAAATGAGTGTCTGGCCGGAAATCCGCGACTGGTATCTCAAAAAGAAAAAGAAGAGTGAACAGGACAAAGATGTTCTTCTCGCCCAAATCAAAGAAGCGGGGCACGGATTGCTGAGCATACAGCATGTGCAGGTCGAGCCTGAAAAAGTCCGGCGCAGGAAAATGGGGCCGGTAGCCGTTTGTCCCTCCTGTGGCGAAGCCTATCCAACGAAAGACGGCGCGAAGTGCCTGAGCTGCCAGGGTCAGACGCCTTTTTCGGATGTCGTTGCCGTTAACGCCTCCAAATGATGGCCATGCAGAAGCCCGGAACAATACTGAAGCGCCTTTATGACCGCTTGGAATCCAGCGCGAAAGACCAATCGATTTCCGATTTGCGCCTGGGACTGAGCTACGTGGGCGTCCAGTTGGACAGCGGTGCGACCGGCATCGCTGCGTTGCTGCCCGATAATACCCCCGCGGGCTGCACGCTCCTGAAAGAGGCGGGAACGTATGCGGGTTCCGGTGTTGCGAAGGTTCTCCAATACCTTGTCGACGGCAAAAACGCCCTGACTTTGGCAATGGGGCTTGCCGCCGCCAATGCGCTCATCGAGCCGATTGAAGATAAAAGCGAGGACCGGGAAGCGACGACAACCTTCCATTTGCAGCCGGGTGAAAAGGTGGCCATGGTCGGGCTTTTTTCACCGCTTGTGGATCGTATTCGCCGAACCGGCGCGCAGCTTACCATCATCGAAAAGAATCCGGAACGTCTGGATTTGCTTCCGGCAGAAGACCGCCTCCGCGCACTTAAGGAATGCGACATTGCAATCATCACCGCCACCACTCTGCTCAATCAGACATTTGAGGAAACGATGGATGCGCTGGGATCGCCGCGCGTAGCCGTCCTGATGGGTCCATCAACGCCGCTGGCGGCCGAGATCTTTCACGACACCCCGGTGACTCAATTGGGCGGCGCCGTCGTGACGGATTCCGCCCGGGTGTTGCAGATTATCTCCGAGGGCGGGGGCACGCCGGCGCTCCGGCCTTATCTGCGATTCGTCAATGTGCTGCTCTGATCATCCTTGTACTTAAAGGGGGTCGCATTTACAAATTCGTTTAAGATTTGTAAATAATGGTGCCGACGGGCTTTCCGGCGAGGGCCTTCGTCAGATTTCCTTTTTCCAGGCCGTTAATAATCTGAATTTTTTCCAAAACTTCGCTGTTTTGCAGGATTTCCAGACAAGGCCGTTCAATAATGAGATCATCCAGGTTTCTATTCAAAAGATCCTGCACCCTGATTTCCGGAATGAACGACGCCTCCTTGTTTTTCTTGGGATCGTCCGTATGCAGTCCCCGCTCGTCTTTGACGAAAATGCAGCTCTTCGCGCCGATCAGATCGGCGATGACAAGCGTGCCGACGTCGGTCCGGTGAATGGGGATGCGCGATTTGGGAACGGGCAGCGCAAAATAATCGTAAGGCGGCATGCCGTGCATGACGGGGATACAATCCTGGGCAAAGTAATTGGACAGCTTTGTGACTTCATCATGGCCTATTTTTATGCCGCCCCAGGGGGCCAGGAGTGTTGCCACTAAAAGGGCGTTCTGTTCGGAAACGGAGCTGCCGAATTTGGCGATGATTCCCGTAGGCATGCCCAGTTCCAGTCCGATGGAATAAATATGACGGCTGCGCGTGCCGCCGCCCGTCGTCAGGAGAATTTTGTGTTTCTTCTTGTTGGAGACAACTTCTTTCATGATCGCGGGCAGCGCTTTGACGCCGCGGTCACAGATGGATTGCCCGCCGATCTTGACGATGTTGACATCGGGAAAAAGCCTCTCCTGGGGTGCGATGCTGAGGCTTTCCATAAACGTCTTGCCCACCAGACTCTCTCCCATGAGTCTGCTTTTCACATGTAGTCTGCGACCATCCCGTTCTCTGAAGAGTGCCATGATGTCTATTCCTTAACCGCAATCTCGTCTTCCTTCATCTTCCCGCCTTTGGGTGCGGCAAGCAAAATCAGATCGGCGCCGGTAGCGGCCGCAATTTCCTCCAGCTCTTTCTTCCGCAGATGTTCGGCGTAAAAGGTGATGTTCATATCGGCCACCGCCACCAATTTGAAGCGCGGCTTTTTCTCTTTGGTTCCCACTTTATGCCGTTCGCGGTAAAATATTTTTCCTGACATCATGCACCTCTCTAAATTTCTTGTTTGTCGGGGTTTCGTTTTTCTCCCAGGCTTTCCCACAAACCGGCGCCTGCGGGCTTTACGGGGAGCACTGCGTCATGTCCCCAGAGCCTGGGCCTTAGCCAGCCTTTGGTATCGACTCTATCCTCGGGGCGCGGCGAGCTGGCGTCCCGATCCAGAGACACGACCCGGATGCCTTTTTGCAGGAGTTCGCTCACAGCGATCCTGTCGGGAAATGCTCTTAAGTTGGCGTATTCGATGAAACGGCCGCTCCATCCGCCCACGGTCAAACCGACGGCCGCCGCCGCGCCGATGATGCCGTCATTCGTGCCTCCGTGCCCGGAAAGGTGGGCATGTCCCGCCGCATGGCGCGCGTCCTGCTGGCTCACGATTCTGGATGTGCACAGGAGTCCGAAAGATTGCAGCGCGGGCAAGGCTGAATCGCCTTCCGCCGCCAGACAAAGTCCGGGGTCGCTGCCGGGAAGAGACAGGGCTTCAATGTGGTTTATGGCAGCGCTCTTGAGCACCTTGATAAAAGACAGGTCCGGGCATTCGATGATCACACAGGCCGAACTGTTGTGGGAGGTGTAAGGAATGGCCGGATCGACCAGAAGCTGCTGACGGACGACGCCCTTGACGCTGCAAGCCGCGGGGATCAGCGGTTCATACCGCCTGGCAAGTTTGCCTGTGCCGATTGCCGAATCCGGAATATCCGTGTCATCAAAGCCAACGAAAACGCGCATGCTTCTTTCCTCCGCCTCAAACTATAGGAGGGATGCCCCTGAATGTCAATCCATAGGAGGTGATTTTCTGACGGACTGATTGGCGGACGGATGCGGCGGCGATATTTCAAAAAAGCAAAAAAGACCCTCGACCTGAATTGACCAAAAGTCAATTTTTTTTTGCATCAGGAATTTTGAATTCTCGTAGGACTTCGTTCTGATTGTTGTTTTCATTATGCCATAAATGACATAAATAGGGGAAATTACTGACATTTTTCGTTGACAACGCTTGACGTTGAATATATAAGAAAAGCGCAGCCAAAGCGTTACTTTCTCAAAAAACGTCGTGCTTGGAATGCCTTGTTTTGTCTTAATGCTTTTCCCTGAAAAGATGGTTCCATGGAAAAGTCGATGTTTGAGGTCGAAGAGCATGAAAAAGAATGCATATAATTTCTGAGGAAAGGAGAAGGGATTCATGAACGTCAGCAGAAGAGGTTTCTTGAAACTTTCCGGCGCTGTCGCGGCGGTCAGCGGTTTGGGCATCAGCCTGAAGCCGACAACCGCGCATGCCCAGCAGCTGAAAATTAAGTACGCCAAAGAAACCACAACGATTTGTCCATACTGTTCCGTGGGATGCAGCATTATCGTGTCCGTACGCGACGGGAAGGTCATCAACACGGAGGGGGATCCGGACAGCCCTATCAGCAGGGGATCGCTGTGCAGTAAGGGCGGTTCGATCTATCAGATGGCCGTCAATGAAAATCGTCTTGGCAAACCGCTTTATCGTGCGCCGTTCGCCACCGAATGGAAAGAAGTGGAGTGGGAATGGGCCTTTGAAAAGATCGCGGAAAATGTGAAGAAAAGCCGTGATGCCAGTTTTAAGAAAATCAATGCCAAAGGTGAAGTTGTTAACCGTACAGACGGCATTGCCTCCGTCGGCTCCGCAGCGATGGATCTCGAAGAATGCTTTACATATCAAAAATTCCTGAGGGGGTTGGGCCTGGTCTACATCGAACATCAGGCCCGTATCTGACACAGTCCAACTGTACCGGCTCTGGCAGAGTCGTTCGGACGTGGCGCAATGACCAATCACTGGGTCGATTTTAAAAACAGTGATGTATTTTTGATCATGGGGAGCAATCCCGCCTCCAATCATCCCGTATCCTGGAAATGGATACAGGATGCTGTCGACAAGCGCGGCGCAAAGATCATTTGCGTTGATCCGCGCTTTACCCAATCCGCCGCCAAGGCGCATCTGTATGCGCCCCTTCGTTCGGGAACGGATATCGCGTTTCTGGGCGGTATGATTAAATATATCCTGGAAAATAAGCTGTACTTTGAGGAGTATGTCAGGAATTACACGAACGCAAGCTTCCTCGTGAATCCCGCCTTCAGGATGCCCGGCGACAACAAGGGAGTCTTCTCAGGCTTAACCAACGGGAAATATGAAAAAGACACCTGGTCCTACCAGACGGATGCAGCAGGTGTCGTTAAAAAGGACAAGAGTCTGAAAGACCCGAACTGCGTTTTCCAACTCTTGAAGAAACATTATTCCCGTTACACGCCGGAGCTCGTTTCCCGAATCACCGGCTGCCCAAAGGAAAAATTGGTTGAAGTTTATAAACTGTACGGTTCGACGGGTAAACCGGATAAAGCCGGCGTGGATCTCTATGCAATGGGCTGGACCCAGCATACCGTTGGGACGCAGAATATCCGCACCATGTGCATCATTCAGCTGCTTCTGGGGAACATGGGCATTGCCGGCGGCGGCGTTGCAGCGATGAGAGGCGAATCCAACGTTCAGGGTTCCACCGATCACGGCCTGTTGTTCCACATCTGGCCGGGCTATCTGGGAGCCCCCACGGCTTCGCTTCCGACGCTGAAAGATTACAACGAGAAGCGCACACCCAAAACCAAGGAAAAAGATTCGCTCAACTGGTGGAAAAATTTTCCGAAGTATTCGGCGAGCTTCCTGCGCTCCATGTACGGCACAGGCATGAGCCTTGAAGAGGCTTACAAAATCATGCCCAAACTCGATGACGGCGCGAACTATTCCTGGCTGCAGATTTTTGACGATATGTACAAAGGCAAGTTCACCGGCTTCTTCGCCTGGGGCATGAACCCGGCGTGTTCCGGTGCGCACTCCAACAAAGTCCGCCAGGCTTTGGGCAAACTCGACTGGATGGTCAACGTCAACCTGTTCGACAACGAAACCGGTTCATTCTGGCGCGGTCCGGGCATGGATCCGGCGAAGATCAAGACGGAAGTCTTCATGTTGCCCTGCGCGTCTTCCATTGAAAAAGAGGGCAGTATCGCCAACAGCGGCCGGCTTCAGCAGTGGCGTTATAAGGCAGTCAAGGCTGTGGGTAATTCTCTGCCCGACGGCGACATCATGAGCGAAATCTTCTTCAAGGTCAAAGAGCTCTATGAAAAGAAAGGCGGTCCCCTCAAGGAGGCCATTACGGAGCTGACCTGGCCGTACGGTAAAATGGTCGGTAAAGAATACCACTACGATCCGCGCAAGGTCGCTGCCGAAATCAACGGCTTTTTCCTTGTGGACAAGAAAGTGGAAAACCCGACGAAAAAAGGCGAGTTCAGAGAATTCAAGAAAGGAGATCTGGTTCCGACGTTTGCATGGCTGCAGGATGACGGCTCCACGTCGTCGGGCTGCTGGGTCTATGCCGGATCGGTGACCCAGGACAAGGGTATTTTGCCCATGCGCCGCGGGCAGGCTGATCCCACGGGACTTGGCTTATTCTCGGAATGGGCCTGGTCGTGGCCCGTCAATCGCCGCATCATTTACAATGGCGCCTCCGTGGATTTAAACGGCAAACCCTGGGATCCATCCCGCGCCGTCATCAAATGGAACGGCGAAAAATGGGTGGGCGATGTCCCGGATGGAGCAGGCGATCCCGGCAAGGGCCGGCCTCCTTTCATCATGAAACCGGACGGCGTAGCCAGTCTCTATGGCCCGGGTTTGGCCGATGGTCCCTTCCCCGAGCATTACGAACCGCTGGAATGCCCGATCGAGAAGAACCTGATGTCTCCGCAGAAGAACAATCCGGTCATTAAGCGTTTTGACAAGAAGGGCGTTGGCTCTGATCTCGATGTTTACTCGGGTGTGGCAAGTTGCGATCCGCGGTTCCCGTTTATCGGGTGCACATATCGCGTCAGTGAACACTGGCAGACGGGCGTTCTGACCCGCTGGTGTCCCTGGCTTGCCGAAATGCAACCGGGCATGTTCGTTGAAATCAGCCAGGAACTGGCCAAACTAAAGGACATTAAAAACGGCGATAAATGTATCGTCAGTTCGGCGCGCGGGGAAGTGGAAGCTACGGCTATTGTTACGCCGCGTTTCAAACCATTCATCATTAACGAGGACAAAGATAATCCCATTCACGAAGTCGGCATTCCGTGGCATTTCGGCTGGATTACCACCAAAGACCGGAAATACAATCCGGGCGATAAAAAAGCCGAGATCTTCACGCACGGCGATGCGGCAAATCTGTTGGTTCCGACCATCGGCGATGCCAACACCATGATTCCGGAGAGTAAAGCCTTCATGGTGAACGTTGTGAAGAAGGGGGTGAAGTAAGATGACCGAGAAGATTAAATTATACGACGATTCGAAATGTACCGCCTGCCGCGGCTGCCAGCTCGCCTGTAAACAGTGGAACGCGCTGAAGGCTTCGCAGACGGAGAACCGGGGCACTTACCAGAACCCGCCGACGCTAAATCCGAGCACGTATATGCTTATCCACTATCAGGATATGGTGGACGATAAAGGCAATGTCAAATGGCTCTTCCGCAAAGAGGCATGCATGCATTGCACCGACGCCGCGTGCGTCACCGTTTGTCCGAGCGGCGCTCTTTACTACAATAAAGAAACGAAAACGGTCGGACTCAACCGCGAAATTTGCATCGGCTGCAAGGAATGCGTCTCCGCCTGCCCGTTTGAAATTCCGCGTTATGACGCCAGGACGGACAAGGTTTACAAATGTGATATGTGCGAAAGTCGGATTACCAACAATCTGGAACCGGCCTGCGTGAAGGCCTGTCCCACCGGTGCCCTGAAATGGGGTTTGAAGGAAGACGTCCTGAAGGCGGCCGCCAAGCGGGTGGAAAAACTCGGTGGCGACGCCGCGACGTATGGCGATAAATATGTCGGCGGTACGCACTTCATGTATGTGCTCAAGGAAAAACCGGCTGTCTATGCCGACATTCATAAAGATCCGAGTGTGCCGTGGTCGGTGACGATCTGGAAGAGCTGGTTGAAACCGCTGAGCCTGCTGGCGGCGGGCGGCGTATTGGGTGGAGCGTTTCTGCATTACATGATTCATGG
>SBEK01000115.1 GCA_009668925.1 Deltaproteobacteria bacterium | reverse complement strand
GCCGCAGACGCAACCTGCAAAATATTCATGAAGCGCTTCTGGCGGTTCATTTTCCAGCAAATGATGCCCAGATGGAAGCTTTGATTGACGGCCGCTCCGAAGCGCATCGCCGTCTCATCTATGACGAATTCTTCTTTTTTCAACTGGGAATGGCCATCAAGAAATCAGGGCGTGTCCTGGACAAGGGTATTGCCTTTTCAGTCCATGGAAGGCTGCCCAAGAAATTTTATGATTCATTGCCTTTCACATTGACCGGAGCTCAAGTGCGGGTTATCGACGAGATTCAACATGACCTTCAGGCGGCGACCGCGATGAACAGACTGCTGCAGGGCGATGTCGGCAGCGGCAAAACACTGGTCGCCATGGCAGCCATGATTACTGTTTGTGAGAATCGCTACCAGGCTGCATTGATGGTACCGACGGAAATACTGGCCAAGCAGCACTTTGCTACGCTGTCCGAATGGGCTCGACCCATCGGTCTTCGCGTCGTCTTGTTGACGGGCAATATGCCGAATTCGGCACGCAGCGAAGTTCTCGAACAAATCCAGTCCGGGCAAGCCGATATGATCGTCGGGACGCATGCTCTGATTCAGGAGGATGTGGATTTCAAAAGATTGGGATTGGTTGTCATCGACGAGCAACACCGTTTCGGCGTTCTGCAGCGGGCAACCCTGAGAACGAAAGGCATTCGTGCGGACGTCTTGGTCATGACGGCTACGCCCATTCCCCGGACGCTTGCCATGACGGTTTACGGCGACCTGGACGTTTCCGTGATTGATGAACTACCGCCGGGCAAGAAGCCCGTGCGCACATTCTTGATGGGCGATAATAAGAGAGAGGCGGTTTACGAAACGATTCGCAAAGAGCTCTCTAAAGGTCATCAGGCATTTATTGTATATCCTCTGGTAGAACAGTCGGAGAGCCTGGACTTAAAAGACGCGACGAAAATGGCTGACCACCTGCAAAGAGACGTCTTTCCGCAGTTCCGGATAGGCCTTATTCACGGCAGGATGAAAGATAAAGAAAAGGAAGATGTCATGCGCGACTTCTTAGACCGTAAGATTTCCATTCTGGTCGCCACCACCGTGATTGAAGTCGGTATTGATGTGCCGCGCGCGTCGCTGATGGTGATCGAGCACGCCGAGCGTTTCGGCCTGTCGCAATTGCATCAGCTCCGCGGCCGCGTGGGGCGGCGCGACATTCCGTCAAGCTGTATTCTGCTTGCCGATTACAAGGTATCGGCAGATGCGCGCCAGAGATTGAAAGTGATGGAAAAAACAACCGACGGCTTTGCGCTGGCGGAAGAGGACCTGGCCATACGGGGACCCGGGGATTTTCTCGGAACAAGACAATCGGGACTTCCGGACTTTCGGATCGCCAGCATCATCCGTGATGCGCGCATCTTAAACGATGCCAAGGAGGATGCATTTGCGCTGGCATCCCGTGATCCGCTCCTTGCAAAACCGGAACATGCCGTTCTCAAAGAAGCGTTGATTGCCCGCTGGCAGGGGAAACTGGACCTGGGGAGAACAGGATAGGGACGGCCGTCAATCCGTCATTTCATTCTCGAGCCGGAACCAGCAAAGGGGAAGTGCATTGGCCCGTCATTCAATATCTAATGACAGAAAAGGAGAACCAAGATGAAGTCAGAGAGCATCACACCAGAAAAGCTTCGAAAAAAAGTAATCAGCCGCGCCATCCGTAATATCAAACGTGGCAATTCCGATGACGATTCCCGGCGCGGGATGTTTCGTCCGGAAATCAGACTCGATTTACAACGATCACGGTTGATGACGGAATCTTATAAAGAAACCGACGGACAGCCGATGGTGCTGCGGCGGGCGAAAGCTCTGGCGAACATCCTGGGCAAGATGGGCATCTTCATTCGGGATTATGAGCGGATCGTCGGCTACCAGACGGCGGATCCCAACGGCATCTTTCACCCGATTGAACAGAACTGGAAATCGCCTAAACGACTGGCGAACAGCGCCGCGGGGAAGACGTTGCTTGATGCGGCAGGTCGCAGAGAATTGAACAAACTCTGCAAGTACTGGAAGGGCAAAGCTATCAGCGACCGTCATCAGGCGATTATTCCCGACGATCTGAAAAAATACTGGACGTATGAAGGGACGTTTCTCTGGAGTCAGCTCTCCGAGTTGGGTATTCCGAATTACGAGAAGTTGTTTAAACTGGGATTGAACGGTCTGATTCAGGAGATCAAGGATAAGATGGCCGAAGTGGACAAGGAGATCCCCGGCAATTACGTAGAGCAAAAAGACTTTCTTACGGCGGCCATCATTTCTCTGGAGGGTGTGATCAATTTTGCCAAACGGTATGCCGCACTGGCCAGGAAGTCCGCAAGCCGGCAAAAAAATGCCGCCCGCAAAAAAATTCTGACGGAAATTGCCCGGACGTGTGAATGGGTCCCGGCCAATCCTCCGCGCACGTTTATTGAAGCCATCCAGTTCTTCTATTTCATTCATCTGGTGCGTTACCTGGAATATTCCACGCTGGGTATCGGCATCCGCATCGACCATCTCTTCGGCCCTTACTACGAAAATGATTTGAGAGAAGGCCGGATTACGAAAGAGGAGACACTGGGAATTCTGCAACTGCTCTGGATCAAACTCAACGAGCTCGGACTGGTATATTCTCCCACGGTGAGCTCGGTGTATGGCGGCGTAGCGTCCCTGCAAGCCGTGACCATCGGCGGGACGGATGAGAATGGCAAAGATGTGACAAACGATTTGACCTATCTGACCCTGGAGGCTGCAAAATCCCTCAAAATAATTGAGCCGAGCATTGTTTTGAGAATGCATGACAAGACACCCGATGAAGTGTATTCCAAGGCGGCGGACGTCATTAAAACCGGTATCGGGTATCCTTCTCTTTTTAATGATGAAGCCCTGATCCCGCTTTTTGAGCGATGGGGTGTTACGACGAGCGAAGCCAAACAGTATGCCGTCACCGGCTGTGTTTACATCGAGATTCCGGGAAAAAATGTTGTCCGCCGCTCGGTCGGATATTTTGTTCTGCCGAAATGCCTGTGGTGGGCCCTCCATCAAGGGGTAAATCCGAAAACCGGCGAACAGCATGGAGCAAGAACACCGGATCCGAAAAGCTTTAAGACGTGGCGGGATGTTCTCGACGCCTATGCCGAGCAGGTTAAATTCTTCACCGGAAAAATTGAGGATCTCGAAAGAATCAACAATGAACTCCTTGCCGAATACTGTCCGCGTCCGTTTTACTCAGCGATCCTGGACGGCTGCATTGAGCAGGGAAAAGAATGCCGGAAGTGGGTCTACGATTCGATGATCCACCATTTTGCACAAGTGATCGGAGGAATCAATGTCGCCGATTCCATCACCGCTATTCGGAAAGTTGTTTTTGATGACAAGCAGGTCACATTGCCGGAGTTGATCAAAATCATGGATAGAAATTGGGAAGGCCGTGAAGACATCAGACAGGCCTGTCTCAATTCTCCGAAATTCGGCAATGACGATGACTATGCGGATTTGATCGCCCGTGAAGTTCAGGCCAGAGGCGAAGCTGCCATGGAATCAGTCAAAGACCGCTTTGGTCATTCACACCGGGGCGACGGCAGCGCTGTGTCGGCAACTTATGGATTGGCTGCCGACACTCCGGCGACTCCCGACGGGCGAGCGGATGGAGAGCCGTTTTCCGATTCGACTCTAGCGCCCGCTCCGGGTAGAGACAAAAAAGGCCCCACGGCCGTTTTGAAATCCGTGTCCAAGATCAGTACCGTCGATACGTTTAATCATCTGCTCAATCAGAAATTTCTCCCCAAGTTTCTGGAAGAAGACATGAAACCGATATTCCTCGGATACCTGAAGACATGGAAAGAGCTGAATATTCCTCACATCCAGTTTAATGTTGTCGACAAGGAAACGCTTCTCAAAGCCAAGGCCGAACCGGAAAAATACAGTGATCTGATCGTGAGGGTTGCCGGATTCAGCGCGTACTTCGCCGATTTGTCCTCCGGCCTTCAAGATCACATTATTGCCCGAACGGAGCAGAGTCTGAATTGATGGATGCAGGGAAAGGGCTCATTTTCAATATTCAGAAATTCAGTGTTCATGACGGCCCGGGCATCCGCACAACGGTCTTTATGAAAGGCTGTCCACTGCACTGCCTCTGGTGTTCCAATCCCGAGTCGCAGAGTTTCCTTCCCGAACTTCTCGTTCGGGAGGTCAACTGCAAAGGCTGCGGTGCATGTGTCGGCGTCTGTCCGCAAAGGGCGATCAGCCTTAAGAAAAAGACCGGGCGAATCATTGACAGACAAAAATGCGACCAGTGCCTGCTTTGTGTTCAAAGCTGCCTTTATGGTTCGTTGATCCAATGCGGGCAATACCGCAGCGTCACAGATGTTCTTGATGAAGTGCTCCAAGACAAAATCTTCTATAAAAATTCGGCCGGCGGCGTAACGATATCGGGCGGGGAACCTTTATCGCAGAGCAGGTTTGTCGGAGACTTACTGGCTCAATGTAAAAAGGAGGGAGTGCATACCACCCTGGAAACGGCGGGGCATTGTTCGTGGAACGACATGGAGAAGGTACTGAGGTTTGTCGATTTAATCCTTTTTGATATTAAACATCTCGATTCCGGCAGGCATTTAGACGCAACCGGCCTTAGAAACAATATCCTTCTGGAAAACCTGCAAAAGGCTGCCCGAAGAAATACGATCTGGCTCCGAGTCCCGTTGATGGCCGCATTCAATGATTCCGCCGGCCATATAAAGAAGATCGCCGCGTTGGGAAAAGACATTGGCGCGCAAAAGATTTCTCTGTTACCCTACCATGAAGGCGGAAAATCAAAATGCCGACAGTTGGGCGTGCCTTATGGGTTTCCCGACGGAAAAGCACCCGCTGATAGGCAGATTAATAAATTAAAAAAAGTGATCGAACAAACGGGCATGGCCGTATCTATCGGCAATTAACACCGGAAGTGATGCTTGATCTCTCCGGGGTGTCTATAAGTTTATTGGAATGAAGGGAGAAGGGGCAGGATGAGAATCGCGATAATCGGCATCGGCGGGGTAGGGGGGTATTTTGGAGGAAAACTGGCCGAAGCGTATGCGACAAACGGCCAGCATGAGATTATTTTTATCGCCCGCGGGGAACATCTTAAAGCGATCCAGCAGAACGGTTTGCGATTATTAACCCAGGAAGGCAGCTATGTGGCGTGGCCCAATATTGCGACAGACGACCCCGCCGACCTGGGTATCTTCGATCTCATTTTCTTTTGCGTTAAGAGTTACTCATTAGAGTGTTCTGCTCTGGCTTTGAAAGGCAATATAGATAAAAACACGGTGATTATTCCTCTGCTGAACGGCATCAACAGCGCAGAAAAACTGCACGCCATACTGCCGGAGGCTGACATTGTAAGCGGTTCAGTATATATCATCAGCCGCATTGAAAGCCCTGGCGTTGTTCATCAGGAGGGCGGCGCCTGCCGGCTTATTTTCGGTACAAATGATCAGGAATCGTCTTTGACATATTTCAATATATTGAATATCTTAAAACGGGCCGGGATCAATGCCACCCTGACCGATAAAATTTCGGAAGCTTTGTGGACAAAATATCTGCTGATGTGTCCGCTTGCTTCTCTGACATCGGCCACCGGCAAAACATACGGCGCGATACTGGAGGATCCGGACCTTCAGGAGAGGGCAAGGAATATGATGCGGGAAGTCGCCCTGGTGGGCCGAGCGCACCATATTGTATTGCCGGATGACGTCGTGGACAAGACAATGGCCATGGTAGGCCGTTTCGGGTACGATTCCAAAACATCAATGCAACTGGATAGAGAAAAAGGCGGTCAGACCGAAATTGACACTCTCACCGTCTTTCTTTGCCGGGCCGCGCGCGAAGCGGGGATTCCCACTCCCCTGCATGACGAAGTGTTAAGGCAGTTGATGGACTGACGGATCCATCCCTGTCTGCCTGATCATGCCTGTTAAAAATCTGCTTGCGCTATCAAAAGAGAATCATATCTATTTGACAAAACAACGGGATTTGTTATAAATGTCAGCACTTGAAATGGCGTGCTTTTGAATACACGACGCCGTTTTTTAATCGACTATTGAAGGTGGGGTAAATGAAAAATATTTCTATCGGCTTGATTGGCTTGGGCAATATAGGAACCGGCGTCGTTAAATTGCTGCAGCAAAATGAGAATCTTATTACCCAAAAACTCGGGGCAAAGCTTGTTTTAAAAAAGATTGCCGACATTAATATCACATCGCCGCGAGGAGTCAGGGTTTCTCCCAGCTTACTGACCACCAATGCCCAGGAAATTCTCAGGGATCCGGATATCTCGATTGTGATTGAGTTGATGGGAGGATATGAACCGGCGCGGACTTTTGTATTGGAAGCCATCAGGCAAGGCAAACATGTGGTGACGGCCAACAAGGCGATGCTCGCAACCTACGGCAATGAAATTTTCCCGGCGGCGCAGAAAGAAGGCGTGGATATAGGATTTGAAGCCAGCGTCGGCGGAACGATTCCGATCATTAAAACGCTGAAGGAAGCGTTGGTGGCCAATCGAATCAATTCGATTGTCGGAATCATGAATGGAACCTGCAACTTTATTCTGACGAAAATGACCGATGAAGGGAAACCCTTCGATGCCGTCCTGAAAGAAGCCCAGCAGCTAGGATTTGCTGAAGCGGACCCCACTTTCGATATCGAAGGCATTGATACTTCTCATAAGATGGCGATTGTTCTTTCACTGGCTTATGGGCGAAAAGTCAATCTGAAGGAAATTTATCTGGAAGGCATCACCAAAATAAGCAGCGAGGATATAGCCTTTGCCAAAGAACTGGGATATAGGATCAAATTACTGGCGATTGGCCTGCTCAAAGGTGATGCCGTGGAAGCCAGAATTCATCCTACCATGATCGCGTCCGGGCATCTGCTGGCGAATGTCAACCGGAATTATAATGCGTTTCATCTGGTGGGGGACGCGTCCGGTCCGGTTTTCCTTTTCGGTCAGGGAGCGGGGATGATGCCGACAGCCAGCGCTGTGTTCAGCGATATTATGGACAGTGCCCGCAATGTGCTGAAAGGCGTTTCCGGCCGGGTTCCCCTCAGATCAATTACGGAAACAGGGATGAAGAATATCAAGTTGATCCCTATGGACAATATTGAGACAAAGTATTATTTTCGCTTCTCCGTTCTGGATCGCCCCGGTGTGTTATCTAAGATATCAGGGATTCTCGGTGAACATAATATCAGCCTGGCAACGGTTATCCAGAAAGCCCGAGGAGAAGCAGGGCCTGTTCCCATTGTCATGACGACATATAAAGCAAAAGAAAGAGATGTCCGGCAGGCATTGAGGAAGATAGACAAACTGAAGATTGTCAAGGATAAGACCATTCTTATCCGTATCGAAGATGAATTATAAGAAACAGAAGGTCAAACAATGAAATATGTTGTATTGCTGGGCGACGGCATGGCGGACTATCCATGCCAAAAACTCGGAGGTAAAACGCCTCTCGAGTGTGCCTTTACCCCTTTTCTCGATCAAATAGCAGCCGAAGGCACTCTGGGATTGGTTGATACTATCCCCAAGGGATTCACCCCGGGATCTGACGTGGCGAACCTCAGCGTGCTGGGATATAATCCGGAAGAGACTTATACCGGCCGCGGCCCCCTTGAAGCCGCGAGCATGGGCATCAACCTGGCGCCTGATGACGTCGCTTATCGCTGTAATCTGGTGACAATCGGCGAGAAGGAAACGGATCGGGCTTTTATGGATGACTTTACCGCGGGGCATATTTCTTCATCGGAAGCCAGAGAAATCATCCAGGATATCAACAGACAGCTCAATTCGTCGCAATATCGGTTTTACCCGGGGGTCGGTTACCGTCACCTCCTGATTTGGCACGATGCGGCCGGTTCTCCGCAGACAACACCGCCCCATGACATCCCCGGCATGGCTATTGCGCAGTACCTTCCGCAGGGAGAATGCGCGGATGATATCAATGAATTGATGAAAAAGGCGGCAGACGTCTTAAGAGACCACCCGGTTAATTCCCGGCGTCTGGCCGACGGGAAAAAACAGGCCAATTCTATTTGGCTCTGGGGGCAGGGCAAAAAACCGCAGATGATTCCGCTCACCCGGAAATATGATTTCAAGGGCGGCATGATTTCGGCCGTTGATCTATTGAACGGCCTGGGCATCAATGCGGGGTTGAAACCTTTGCATGTCGAGGGGGCAACGGGCTACATCGACACCAACTTTGAGGGCAAGGCGCGTATGGCTCTTGAAGCTCTGAAGTTTATGGATTTTGTCTTCCTGCACCTCGAAGCGCCCGATGAAATGGGTCACGAAGGCAATGCCCCGGGTAAGATACAAGCCATTGAATCTTTCGATGAAAAAATTGTCGGGCCGATATTGAACAACATCGGCCGACTGGGCGAATATCGTATACTCGTTTTAAGCGACCATCCAACCCCTCTGGATTTGAAAACCCATGTCGGCGACCCGAGCCCCTTTGCCGTCATTTCATCCCGCAATGAGGAGAACCGTGCCGCGGGTGCTCATTTTACGGAAGCCGCCGCCCGGAAAAGCGGTATTTTGATATCTCCCGGCCATCTGCTGATGGAAAAATTTATCAGGGATTGGAGTACCGCCATTGGTCAGTAATATCACCAAAGTCCGTGTGATTTATGCCGATACGGACGCAATGGGCATCGTCTACCACACCAACTATATTCGCTGGTTTGAGATGGGACGCAATGAGATCATGCGGCAGTTGGGCGTATCCCACTCCGAATTGGAAAGACTCGGCCTTAACCTGCCTTTGACAAAGGTGTCCTGTCACTATCTGGCGCCCGCGAAGTATGATGACATGGTAACGATCGAAACGAAATTTGATTACATCAAACGGGCCAGCATCAGGTTTAATTCGAAAATATGGGATGAAAATCAGGAAAAAGTTCTTGCAGAGGGTTACACCATCCACGCCTGTACGAATAATGAAGGGAAGATCCGTCGAATACCCAAATTGCTTCTGGAACTAACTGAAAAATATAATATCAACAAAGGGGAATAATATGGCCGCAAAATTATCCAAAAAAGAACTGAAAAGTCCCGATGCTTTTCAAACGACATTCGAAAAAATAGGCGATTATGTTTCAGAGAACCGATCTCGAGTGACGATTATCAGCATCGCCTTGATTTGCGCAGTGGTAATCGCCGCCGGGATTTATTTCTACTGGAGCTATTACTCGGGATCAGCTTTAAAGTTATATGCGACCGCTCAGGGCAACATCTTGAAGAGCGGTGAAAATAAAGAATCAACCAATCTAAACATTGGAATATTTAAAGAGCTGATTGATAAGTACCCTCATAGCTGGAGCGCCCGTATGGCTTATTACCATTTGGGAAACATTTATTACGCGAACGGTGAAATCGATAAAGCGATCCATTCTTATGAAAAATTCGTTGCCCAGACGGGAACAGATAAAACAGGGGTCAAATTTCTGGCACTGACTTCTCTGGGATATGCATATGAAGCGAAAAAGGATTACAAGGATGCTTTGAAATATTTTGAAGAAGCACAGAACGTTTACAATACGGGCTTCGAAATGATCGGACTGCGTAATATCGCCCGGGCTTATGAAGAATTGAATAACAAGGAAAAAGCGCTCGAATACTACAAGAAAGCGCTCGAGAAAACAACCGATTCGGCCGCGAGTATTTTCTTAAAAAGAAAGATATCAACACTTGGTTGAGTCATGCGCTTCCTTATTGAAGATTAAGAATTCAAGGCAGCAATAAGAACCATACGAAGCTGATTTCATCGCGTATCATATCAGTCGCGGTTGTCACGGCGGCAGAGCATATGCAAATATATGGAGGCAAGAACATTTGAAAAAGCAACTGATGTCAGGAAATGAAGCCATCGCCCGCGGCGTCTTTGAAGCGGGCGTGAGATTTGCGGCAGCTTATCCGGGTACACCCAGTACCGAGATCATGGAGGAATATGCCAAGCATCCCGGTGTCTATGCGGAATGGGCGCCTAATGAAAAAGTCGCTGTGGAAGTAGCGATCGGCGCCGCTCTGGGTGGTGTTAGAGCGCTGGCCGTGATGAAGCATGTTGGCGTGAATGTCGCCGCTGATCCGATTTTTACCGTAAGCTACACAGGCATTGAAGGGGCCCTCGTCATCATCAGCGCAGACGATCCTTCCATGCACAGTTCCCAAAATGAGCAGGATAACCGTAATTACGCCAAGTTTGCTAAGATTCCCATGCTGGAACCTGCTGATCCTCAAGAAGCCAAGGAGTATATTAAACTGGCATTTCAAATCAGCGAACAATTCGATACCCCGGTTTTTTTTCGTACAACAACGCGCGTTTCTCACTCTAAGTCCGTCGTAACCCTGAACGACCCTTTACCACCGGAAGACAAGACAACTCTCGCACATAATCCCGGAAAATACGTCATGGTTCCGATTAACGCTCGCACAAGACGAATTGAGGTCGAAAAACGTCAAATCGCTCTTAAGAAATTTGTGGAGACCTTCCCCGAAAATAAAATGGAAATCAACGACCCGGCGGTTGGCATCATCACGGCAGGTATGCCTTATAATTATGCAAAGGACGTATTCCCCAACTTTTCGTACCTGAAACTAGGCATGGTTTACCCGCTGCCGGAAAAAATGATTCGCGATTTCGCATCAAAAGTCAAAAAAATCTATGTCGTGGAAGAGCTTGATCCGTACCTTGAAGAACAAATTAAGGCTATGGGAATCCCGGTTGTTGGTAAGGACATTTTCCCCTACACGAATGAATTCGATCCCGGGATCATCAAGAACGCAATTAATTCAGACCTGCAGGGTAATGTCTCTCCTTATGAAGGAAGTCTGGCCCATCGTCCGCCGAATCTCTGTCCCGGCTGCCCTCACCGAGCTCTATTTTTTGCATTAAAGAAATCAAAAGCTTATGTACACGGCGATATAGGTTGCTATACACTTTCTTATTTAAAACCTCTGGAAGGATTGCATTCTTGTATTTGTATGGGCGCAAGCATCGGTATGGCCCACGGCATGAGCAAGGCGCTGAAAGAAAAAGGGAAGGGCAAGATCGTGGGCGTAATTGGTGATTCCACATTCCTGCATTCCGGCATTACACCGCTTTTGAACATGGCCTATAACCAGAGCGATGCTTTAATCATCATTTTGGACAACAGCACGACGGCGATGACGGGCATGCAGGAACACCCGGGCACTGGTTATACGTTAATGGGAAAAGAAGCTAAGAAGGTTAATCTAACAGTTTTAGTATCCGCGCTAGGAATTGAAAATGTAAGGGTTATCAACCCCTATAATATAGAAGATACTCAAAACGCGATTAAGGAAGAACTGGCCAAGAGCGGCCCATCCGTTATAATTTCTCAGAGCCCATGCATCCTGTTTAAGAGGGCAAACCGGAAACCCGTTCCTGCCGCGAAAATTGACGCGGACAAATGTGAAGGCTGCAAGATATGCCTGAACTTAAATTGTCCGTCGATTTCCTGGAAAGCCGGTGTCGCGAAAGAAGGATCGAAGCGCAAAGGCATCGCGTTTATTGATGAAACGTTTTGTGTCGGCTGCGGTTTGTGCGCTCAGGTCTGTAAATTTGACGCAATAAGCTATGATAAAGGAAAGCATCAATGATGGATTCGAAAGTACACAACATATTGTTCGCCGGCGTAGGCGGTCAGGGTATCATACGGGCCAGTGATATCATCTGTGAAGTTTTGATGGAAGCCGGCTTCGACGTCAAGAAAAGCGAAGTCCACGGCATGGCGCAGCGAGGCGGATGTGTGAACAGCGACGTGCGCTACGGCACGAAAGTCTATTCCCCGTTAGCTGCGGCCGGAAGCGGGGAAATACTTGTTTCTTTTGAAAAAATGGAGACGCTGCGTTATCTGAAATACATAAGGAAAGATGCGTCTATTATCCTCAATACGGAAGAAATTTATCCCCCTTCCGTGAATTTGGGTGAAACAGCATATCCAACCGATGTGATCGGGTTTCTAAGAAAGCATTATCCCAGGGTGATCGCGTTTAATGCGGCCGAATTGGCCCAAAAGGCGGGCAACATTAAGGCAGCCAATGTCGTTTTGCTTGGCGCCGTATCTAATCTGATTGAAGTTGATAAATCCATTTGGGAAACCGTTATTAAAAGATCTTTCCCGCAAAAATTAATAAAAATGAATTTGGATGCTTTTCAAATGGGGATTGCTGCTTAATTTACCGCAAAGACTTTAATGAAGGAACGTGGAAACGATGGCAGAAGATTATTATCAGGTTTTGGGGGTTGATAAAAAAGCTACGGCTGAAGAAATAAAAAAAGCATATCGCAAACTTGCAGTAAAATGGCATCCCGATAAGAATCCCAATAATAAAGCGGCCGCCGAAGAAAAATTTAAGAAGATCAGCGAAGCATACGCCGTTCTGAGCGACGCAAAGAAGCGCGAACAATACGACCAGTTTGGTTCCGCGGATCAATACCGTCAGCAGTATTCGCAGGAAGACATATTCCGGGGTTTTGACCTCGATGAAATTTTGCGCGGTTTCGGATTCGGTGGGGCCAGGGGAGGGAAAACAACTTTTCGCACCGGTCCGAGACGAGGCGGCGGTTATCAGGAATACGAAGAAGATCCTTTTGCCGGGCTGTTTGGAGGCGGCGGCCGGCAGCAATATAGGGATATGCCTCAAAAAGGTCAGGATGCTGAATATAACTTATCAATATCTTTGGAAGAATCTGTACTTGGCGCTGAAAAGAAGATTTCCTTACAGCTGGAAGACCGCATTGAAGATATCAATGTAAGAATACCACCCGGTATCAGCACGGGCAAGAAACTCAGACTTCCCGGCAAAGGCCTGAATGGCTTTAATGGAGGCCCTAATGGTGACCTGTACCTGAATATTAACGTGATGCCGCATCCCATTTTTTCGCGCGACGGGAACGACCTCTATATCGAAAAGACCATCAAGTTTTCTCAGGCCGCCTTGGGTACGACGATCGATGTTTCAACGCTTGATGGAGCCACTAAAAGATTAAAGATTGCGCCCGGAACACAGAACAATACTAAGATCCGGATGAAAGGCTACGGTGTCCCCGGACTTAAAGGAGCTGTCAAGGGCGACCAATACGTAAAGATTAATGTCGAAATTCCGAAGAAGCTGACCGACAAACAAACGAAGTTAATAGAGCAACTGGCTCAGGATGGTATTTAACTCGATACACCGAACACCGCATTTTCAATGCCTAGGCCAAGCAGCTTATATGTCTTATAAGATATGTTATGTAAACATTAATTATATTTCAATGTAAACGGACACCCTTTCCATTAATGGATTGCTTTTTATCTTCTGAGCGGCGGCTTAACCCATACGCAATTAAGGTATCCTTTGATCTTTCAATTCAGACTTAGATAAATTTCTTTATACGAATTCTATATCACCGACTGCTCCCATTTGATCGCCAATAATTATGACTATTCCTTTCACACCCGGTATCTTCCGGCCAAAATTCAGGGCCTTTTGTATGTCATTCTTTGCCTTAACACGATTGCCGATTGCGGAAGCCGCAGCGTCTGCCAGGGTCGCTGATTTAGAAACCACACAGACGG
>SBEK01000295.1 GCA_009668925.1 Deltaproteobacteria bacterium | reverse complement strand
GGCACAAAGGCAAGCCATACCAGCCGCTTGCCGGCAAGGCGCTGGCCATGATCTTCGAGAAGGCCTCGACACGCACCCGCCTTTCCTTTGAGACGGGGATGCACGAGCTGGGAGGGCATGCGATCTTCTTAAGCCCAAGCGAGACGCAGATCGGCCGGGGAGAGCCTATTCAGGATACGGCGCGCGTCATGAGCCGGTATGTCCACGGTATCATGGTCAGGACATTTTCACAAGCTATCGTTGACGATCTCGCCAGATGGGCAACGATACCGGTAATAAACGGGCTTTCAGATGAGCTGCATCCCTGCCAGATCCTGTCCGATCTTTTCACCATTCAGGAATACAAGGGAAGCCTTGGAAATGTTAAGGTCGCGTATATCGGCGACGGGAACAATGTCGCCAACTCCTGGATCGAGGCGGCGATCCTCATGAAGATGCCGTTCGCCATTGCTGCACCGAAAGGATACGAGCCGGACAGTGAACTTGTACGACAAGCATCGGGCGTCCCCGGTTTCACGTTGACCGACGACCCTCGCGAGGCTGTACGCGATGCCGACGTCATCTATACGGATGTCTGGGTGAGCATGGGCCAGGAAAAAGAAAAAGCATCCCGAAAAAAAGCATTTAAAGGCTACAAAATAGATGATACATTGCTGAAAGCCGCGCATCGCGACGCGATCGTGATGCATTGTCTGCCGGCGTACCGGGGACAGGAGATAACCGAAGAGGTTTTCGAGCGGTTCAGCGATGTCATATTTACACAGGCGGAGAATCGATTACACGTACAGAAGGCGCTTCTTGAGTGGCTTATCAAGGGCCCGGCGACGGCTCTCGCCGAATAAAAACGGAGGTCAGGATGAAAAAAGTTAAGAAAGTGGTCGTTGCTTATTCAGGCGGGCTCGACACATCGGTCATTGTCAAGTGGCTCAAAGACGTGTATGACTGCGAGGTCATCGCCTATGCCGCCGACGTCGGCCAGGAAGAGGAACTGGTCGGGCTTAGGGAGAAAGCGATAAAGACAGGCGCGTCGAAGGTTTATATCGAAGACCTTCGCGAGGAATTCGCGCGGGATTTTATATTTTTTGCCATCAAGTCGAATGCGATATATGAAGCGAACTATCTTATGGGCACATCGATCGCCCGGCCTCTCATCGCGAAAAGGCATATCGAGATCGCCCGTGAAGAGAACGCCGATGCCGTGTGCCATGGCGCGACGGGTAAAGGCAATGACCAGGTCCGCTTCGAGCTGACATTTTACGCGATGGAGCCGAACATAAAGATCATAGCGCCCTGGCGCGAGTGGGAGTTCACGTCGCGCGACGACCTCATAGACTATGCAAAGAAACACGACATAGACGTCCCGGTAACGAAGAAGAAACCGTACAGCATGGACCGGAACCTCATGCATATCAGCTACGAGGGAGGCATCCTGGAGGACCCATGGGCGGAGCCCAGCGAGGATATGTTCCTGACCACTGTGTCGCCGGAAAAAGCCCCGGATAAGCCGACATACATCGAGATCACATTTGAGAAGGGTGTCCCCGTAGCGGTCGACGGTGAAAGAATGTCGGCATTCGGCATTGTCGATCACCTCAACAAGATCGGCGGGAAGAACGGCATAGGACGCGTCGATATCGTCGAAAACAGGTTCGTCGGGATGAAATCGCGTGGTGTCTATGAAACCCCGGGCTGCACTATCCTTCACGCGGCCCACCGTGCCGTCGAGACCCTGACGCTTGACCGCGAGGTCATGCACATCCGCGACGGCCTCATCCCGAAGGTCGCCGAGCTCATTTACTACGGCTTCTGGTATTCTCCCGAGATGAAGGCGATGATGGCGCTGACCGACGAGATACAGTCCGCCGTCAACGGCACGGCGCGGATGAAACTGTACAAGGGCAACTGCAGCGTGGCGGGGAGGAAATCCGACAATTCCCTGTAC
>SBEK01000114.1 GCA_009668925.1 Deltaproteobacteria bacterium | reverse complement strand
CTCAAAGGGGCGCCGGTCGATCTGGAACATGATTTGGCCCGTCCGCACCCGTCCCCCCTCTTCATAGGTTATCTTTTCCAGGAAGCCCTCGACGCGGGAGCGGATTTCCACCTGATGGGAGCTTTCCGTTGTGCCGACAAACTCGATATCGATGGGAACATCACGCGGCGCCACCGTTACAACCGAAACCGGAATGGGGCTGGGCGCGGGCGACGCTCTCCGAGAGTCCCCGCACGCCGCAAGAACCGTCAGGAGGAGGAAAATACCGCATAACATAAAGGCTATACGAAGAGATGTCCGGCCAAGACGCCTTTTGCAGCTCATGAAAACAGCACCTCCATCATAGGGGGATATTCCGTCAAGTATCATACCCGTTATCAATGACAATTGCCAGCGACGCAATCCAGCTCGAGCCTGTTCATTTTTCCCCGGGCGTTTGCGCGGGAAGAGACGGCAGAAGGATTGTCAAATTCCGGGGCCGGGCCTTCCCTGGTTTATGGGACCGCCCCTGCCGCATGATAGGAACTGCGCACCAGAGGGCCGGACTCCACATACCGGAACCCTCTCGCATAGGCCATCTCCCGGAGCTTGGCAAATTCGTCCGGATGATAGTATTTCGCGACCGGCCAGTGTGTGAGCGACGGCTGCTGATACTGCCCGATCGTCAGCCTGGAGCAGGATACCGCCGCCAGATCATCGAGCAGTCGCCGAATGTCGTCCTCTGTTTCGCCGAAGCCGATCATGAAGCCGCTTTTGGACGTAACCGGCGCCGCCGCGATTCTTGACAGGAGGTCCAGCGAATGCCTGTAATTGCCCTGGGGACGCAATTGCGGGAAGAGCGATTCCACGACTTCCATATTGTGGTTGATCACATCGGGCCGCGCGGCGATGACGTCTTCCAGTGCTTCGGCCTGGCCTTGAAAATCCGGGATCAATACTTCGATCTGACAATCCGGCACGGCCGCACGAAGCCGCAAAATGCCGTCGGCAAACATCCGCGCTCCGCCATCGGGCAAATCGTCACGCGTGACGGACGTCATGACGACGTACTTCAGTTTCATCTGCACGACGGCGGCAATCAAATGATGAATCTCGCCGTCATCTGTTTTTTGCGGGACCCCGTGCGCCATATTGCAATAAAGGCAGTGGCGCGTGCAGATGTTTCCGAGAATCAGAAAAGTGGCGGTGCCGCTTTCGAAACATTCCGCCATATTCGGGCAGGCGGCCTCCTGACAGACGGTGTGCAATTGGAGATTCGCAAGCGTGGAGCGGATTTGGCGGCATCCGTCGGTGTAGGGCGGCCGCACCTTGAGCCAGTGAGGTTTGCGCAGAAGTTGTGATCGGGCTTGAGTATTGGTCATGAGGACAGCCATCGACATTTTTTAGGGAGCGGTTTCATGGTCCGGCCCGGGGCGCCCCGCACCGGCACAGGGCCGTTTCCAACCAGTTAAGGCTTCTTCCAGGCGACGTCCGGTTTGCGGGCGGCCAGCACTTCATCAAGACGGCTCACGGGAGTGGAAAGAGGCGCGTCTTTGACGCGGCCGGGATCGTCTTTCGCCTCCTTCGCGATGGCGATCATGGCCTCACAGAAGGCATCCAGCGTTTCTTTGCTTTCGGTTTCCGTGGGCTCAATCATGATGGCCTCCGGAACGATCAGCGGAAAATAAATGGTTGGCGGATGATAACCGAAATCGATCAGGCGCTTGGCGATATCGGACGTATGGACGCCGCTTTCGGCGACCTGCCGCTGACCTGAGAAGACGCACTCATGCATACACGTGCGGTCGTAGGGCAGATCGAAATGGAGTTTCAATTTTTCCTTGATGTAATTGGCGTTGAGCACGGCCATTTCCGTGCTGCGCGTCAGTCCCTCCGCGCCCAGTGACCGGATGTACGTATAGGCTTTGACGATGACATTGAAATTTCCGTAAAAGGCCCGTATCCGGCCGATCGTATCCGGAAAATCCGCCGACCAGCGATAGGACGAATGATCTCTTACAATCCGCGGCACCGGTAGAAAATCGACCAGTTGAGCGCCGACGCCCACCGGCCCGCTGCCGGGCCCGCCGCCGCCGTGCGGCGTGGAAAATGTCTTGTGCAAATTGAGCTGGATGACGTCAAACCCCAGGTCCCCGGGCCTTGTTTTGCCCAAGAAAGCGTTGGCATTGGCTCCGTCTCCGTAAAGCAGGCCGCCCTTGCCGTGGACGATCGCTGCCACTTTCTCGATATTGCGTTCGAAAAGGCCCAGCGTGTTGGGATTGGTCAGCATCAGCGCCGCGACATTCTCCGTCATCAGCGATTCCAGATGCCCCAGGTCAACGCCGCCTTCGGCGTTCGACCGGAGGGTCACGGTATCAAAACCGCACAGGGCGCCGGATGCCGGATTGGTTCCATGCGCCGCGTCGGGAATCAGAATAATGCTCCGCTTACCGCCTTTAACTTCGAAGTATTTTTTGATCATCATGACCCCGGTAAGCTCTCCGTGGGCGCCGGCCGCCGGCTGAAGCGTAAAATCGGCCATGCCGAAAAGGTCGGAGAGGAGCCGCTGCATGGAAAACATCAACTGCAGATTTCCCTGGGCAAATTCGTCCGGGGCGCAGGGATGCAGGCCGGTGAATTCGGGAAAGCCCGCCACACTTTCGTTGATTTTGGGATTGTATTTCATGGTGCAGGACCCCAGAGGGTAAAAGCCGAGATCGACACCGAAGTTCCGGCGGGACAAATTCGTATAATGCCTCACCAGATCAAGTTCCGACACCTCCGGCAAATCCAGACTGTCGCGCAGATACTTTGGATCGATCAAAGAAGAAATATCCGCTTCGGGGACGTCGCTTGCAGAGACACTGGCCGCCGAACGTCCGGGCGTGCTTAATTCAAAAATAAGTTCCATCGATCTTCCTCTCAGATTGCCCTGCTTCTCAGACCAAAGGGGCTCGCCACCCTTCAGCGGTGGTTGCGGTCCCTTGTTCTGCACTTTTTCTCACTTAATAATTTCGATCACCCGATCCATATCATCTTTGGAGATCATCTCAGTGACGCAAAAAAGGAGCGCGCCTTTCAACTCCGGGTAGTCTGCCTCCAGGGCGTAGCCTCCGACAATGCCCTCCTTCTGCAATTTCTCATTCGCCTTCCGGGCATCGGGACAAAAGATGGCGAACTCATTGTAGAGAGGCGACGCAAATACCACCTTCCAGCCGGGCAATTGCAGAAGTTTCGACTTGAGATAATGCGTTTTCTGGACGTTGAGCATGGCCAGTTTTTGCAAATTCTTTCCGAGTGCCGCCAGATAGACGCAGGCGGCAAGAGCGCAAAGCGCCTCGTTGGAGCAGATGTTGGAGGTGGCCTTTTCGCGGCGGATGTGCTGTTCGCGCGTCTGAAGCGTCAGCACAAAGCCGCGTTTGCCGTTCTTGTCAACCGTCGCGCCGGCCAGCCGCCCGGGGATGCGCCTGAGAAATTTTTCGCGGGCCGCGAAGATCCCCAGGTAGGGGCCGCCGTAGTTTAGCGCATTACCGAAACTTTGTCCTTCTCCAACGACAAAATCCGCACCGCAGGCGCCGGCGGGTTTCAAAACGCCCAAGCTTGTTCCATCGGTAAATCCGGCAATGAGCAAGGCTCCTTTTAGATGCACGGCATCGGCAACGGGACCGATGTCCTCAATGCAGCCGAAAAAATTCGGGCTCTGGACGACCACCGCCGCAACGTCGAGAGCGAGGTGGTTTGCCAGAGCCGCCCTGTCCAGCTGGCCGGACGGGGCATAGGGGATTTCGGTGATGGAGTATCCATTGGCCCACGCATACGTCTGCAGAACGCGCCGGTATTCCGGGTGCACGGAGCGGGCCACCAGGATCTTCGAGCGGTCCGACATTTTGCAGCACAAGACCGCCGCCTCCGCCATGGCCGAGGAACCGTCATACATGGAGGCGTTGGCAATTTCCGTCCCCGTCAGATGAGCGATCATCGTCTGGTATTCATAGATGGCCTGCAGGATGCCCTGGCTGATTTCCGCCTGGTAAGGCGTATACGCGGTATAAAACTCGGCTCGTCCGACCAGATGACCGACAACCGAGGGGATGAAATGGGCGTAAGCGCCGGCGCCGGTCAGCGTGAGCTGCGGGATTTGATTTCTTTTGCCGATCGCCGCCATGAGGGCCAAGGCTTCCTGTTCGGCCAGACCCGGCGGAATGTCCGGCATTTTCCGCAGCTGATATTTTTCCGGGATATCGGCAAACAGTTCGTCAAGGCTTCCGATGCCGATCGCCGCCTGCATTTGCGCGATATCGTGAGGCGTGTGAGGACAGTAATTCATGATCAGTGCTTTTCCTCTTTGAGCAGAGCGTCGTAGTCGGCGGCGCTCAGAAGCGACCGGAGCTGGGCTGCATCCGTCAGTTTCAACTTTGCGATCCAGCCGTCGCCGAACGCATCCGAATTCATTAAATCAGGTGCGTTCTCGAGGGCGGTGTTGACGTCGATGACCTCGCCGCTGACCGGTGCGTAAACATCAGATACGGATTTGACGGATTCGACGACCGCAACGGGTTCACCCTGCGCCACTTTTTTGCCAATGGGGGGCAGTTCTACAAACACAATATCCGTCAGCATTTCCTGAGCGTAATCGGTAATGCCGATGATGGCCGTCCCGTCGCCCTGGTCTTTCACCCATTCATGATCTTTGGAATACACTCTGTCCGTGGGGTTTGATTTGGACATCACCATTCTCCTTTGCGGATTATTTTTGTCTTTTATAGAAAGGAAGCTTAACCACCGCGGCCTCGGTTATTGTGTCGCGGATGGCAATGGACAGTTTCGTATCCGGAGACGCGAAGGCAACATCAACAAACGCCAGACCGATTGCTTTGTTCAACGTCGGCGAAAAGGTGCCGGAAGTCACCAGGCCGATATCCCTGGCGCCGCTCATCACCTTGTAGCCGTGGCGGGCAATCCCGCGGCCGGTCATCACGAATCCCACCAACTTTTTCTCTATGCCGCGGTCCCGGATAGCGGACAGGGCCGTTTTGCCCGCAAAATCCTTGTTCCAGTCGACGAGCCAGCTGTAGGGCACTTCCAGCGGGCTTATCCGGTCGGTAATATCCTGGCCGTTGAGCATCATTCCCGCCTCCAGGCGCAGCGTATCCCGGGCGCCCAAGCCCGCCGGTTTCACGCCGGACGCTGCACCGGCTTCAAGTAATCTGTCCCAGATGAGGCCGATCTTGTCGGCGGAGGCATAAATTTCAAAGCCATCTTCGCCGGTATAGCCGCTGCGGGAAATGATGGCCGGGATGCCCGTTACCTGCGATTCGATGAAATGGTAATAGGGAAGTGCTTTTAAATCCGCCGGCGCAAGCGGCTGTAAAATGGCCTGGGCCTGCGGTCCCTGCAAATCTAGCTTGCCGGTATTATCGCTCACATCTTCCATCCGGCAGTTGAACTTCTGATCATCCAGAATCGCTTTGACGCGGTTAAAATCGCTCTCGCGCGTTGTCGCGTTGGTGACCAGGAGGTAAAAATCGTCCGTCATTTTATACACGGTCAGATCATCGATGATGCCGCCTTCATCGTTGAGTAAAGCGGAGAGCTTAACCTGTCCGGTTTTCTGCCCCGCCAGATCGCGGGTCAATGCCGCCTGCAGAAGCTTTAGCGCCTCCGGGCCCCGGACTTCAATTTCCCCCATGTGGCAGATATCGAAAAGCGAAGCCCTGGAGCGGGTCGTCTTGTGCTCTTCGATGACGGTGGTATATTGAACGGGCATGGCCCAGCCGCCGAAATCGATGACTTTTGCGTTCAAGGCAATATGCTTGTCATATAAAGGCGTTTTCTTCATGGACGATCCCCGCTTACTGAATTCGGCGATTACTTAAAAAGCTTATCAATGAGTGCCTGCTTGTTTTTCGGGTAGTAAAGATTCCCGGGATAATCCACGATGAGCGTGCCGTCCAGGTGATCAATCTCATGCTGCACGACCCTGGCGGTATAATCCAGGTATCGTTTGCTGATTTTTTCACCCTTTTCGTTTAAGGCGCGGATCTTTATTTCCGGAAAGCGGCCGACTTCAACCTGGATGTCCGGACAGGAGAGGCAGCCTTCCGCTGCTGTTTCTTTTTCACCGCGCGCCTGAGTAATGCGCGGGTTCACCAGGACGTCGTAATCATCCGGACTCATCTTTTTCTTGGTTTTGTCCACCGTTTTATTCCGGAAAATAATGATGCGCTTATTGATGCCGATTTGCGGGCCGGCGAGACCCGAGGCATCATCGCGACAGGTAAAAGAATCGATGAGTGTCTTAATTGCTTCTTTTGCTTCCTTCGTCAGCGGCGCTTCCATCTCCACCGATTTTTTCCTTAAAACACGGGTGTCTGCTTCGTTGACACCTTCATCATTCCAGAGGGTTAAGACTGTTTTCGGGGCCATCTCCATCACCGGTTGGGGCAATTTTCTTTTGGCCTATAACACCGATCGGATGTTATTTCAAGTAAACGAAGCTTGCAAATTTGTTCCATCTTTTGCTAAACAGTTTATCCGTGACTCTCGGAATTTGAAAGATGGGAATATGACTTGTGATTAATCAAATAGTTACCCATACGGCCAGAAGGCAGTTTGCCCGGGCCCTCAATTTTGAAGGCGGTCCCCCGCCCGTTTTGCCTCCCTGTGCCGATGAAAGACACCGTCTGCTTTATATCCATATTCCCTTTTGCGAAGAGCTCTGCCCTTATTGTTCTTTTCATCGCATCCGTCTTAACGAATCCCTGGCGGAAAAATATCACGTCGCTCTGCGCCGGGAAATCGCTCTCTACCGGCAAAAGGGCTATCGCTTTACCGGCATTTATGTAGGCGGCGGCACCCCCACCGTCCTGATTGAGGAATTGGCGGAGACTCTGCGGCTGGCCCGGGAGGTGTCTCCGGTCACCTCCATTTCCGTCGAAACCAATCCCAATCACCTGACGGACGCGAATATCGCCGTCCTCAGGCAAGCGGGCGTCAACCGGCTCTCCGTGGGCGTGCAAACCTTCAACGATGATCTTTTGAAAAAGATAGCGCGGTACGACAAATACGGGTCGGGCGCAGAGATTGCCGGCCGTCTCGCCGACACCCTGGGTAAGTTTGAAACGCTCAACGCCGACATGATTTTCAATTTTCCCGAACAGACCGCCTCGATGCTCGAAGCCGATCTGGCGGTCCTCGCGAAGCTCGGGATGCAGCAAATCACTTTCTATCCTTTGATGGTTTCGACGCTGACTCAGCGCCTGATGCAGGAGACGCTGGGCGAGGTCAATTTCTCGAGAGAGCAATCCTATTTTAATCTGATTCTCAGACGACTGGAGCGCGACTATGATTCGTCTTCGGCCTGGTGTTTTTCAAGGAAGAAAGCCGCCCGGTCGCTGATTGATGAATACGTTGTGGATTTTGACGAATATGCGGGTCTGGGGAGCGGCGCGATCGGTTACCTGGGCGGCGTCTGCTACGCCAACACCTTTGACATCGACCGATACATTTCTGATCTCGCGCAAAACACCCTGCCGCTTCAGGCGGCGAGGGCGTTCGCCGCGCCCGATCAGATGCGCTATGATTTTTTGATGAAGCTTTTTGCCACCCGGATGAACGCGAGTGAACTGGAGAAAAAATACGGCGATAAATTTTTCCGGACGCTATGGAAGGAAATGGCCGCCTTCACGCTGGCCGGCTCGTTTCGCTATTTCTCGCCTTATCTGCACCTGACGCCGCGCGGACGTTATCTGTGGGTCATCATGATGCGGGAATTCTTTATCGCGGTGAATAATTTCCGCGACTTCTGCCGCAAGCAGGCCGGCCTCATTTCTTAGCACAAGGGGTCTTGCCACCCGCAGGGTGGTTGCAACCCCTTGTTCTCTAAACAACGGAGTACGTTATGGATGATCAGAGAAAAGCAATGCTGAAAAATCTTCCGAAAATCGACGAAGTGATCGGGCTTCTGGAAAGACAGGGCATTTTTACAAAAGCGTCCCGGGAAATCATTGTGGAGATCTGCCGTGGCGTCGTGCAGAACCTGCGGGATACCATCCTGACCGCTCCAGACAAAAATCTACCGGCCGCGGCTTCCGATGCTCAGTCTGCGGCCCGGAAAGTCACGGAGATTGTTGACGACCTGTATCGTTACAAATTGCGCCGGCTCGTCAATGCCACCGGCGTGATTCTGCATACCAATCTGGGCCGCGCGCCGCTGTGCCCCGAGGCCCTGGAGCGAATTGCCGAGGTCGGACGCGGCTACTCCAACCTGGAGTTCAGTCTGGATCGCGGGGAACGCGGCCTGCGCTACGACCACGTGAGCGGACTGGTCTGCCGGCTTACCGGCGCGGAGGATGCCCTGATCGTCAACAACAACGCGGCGGCCGTCCTGCTGGTGCTGAATACGCTCGCTGAAAATAAGGAGGCGATCGTCTCGCGCGGCGAACTGATTGAAATCGGCGGCGAGTTTCGTATTCCGGATGTCATGACCAAAAGCAATTCCATCCTGCGGGAGGTGGGAACCACCAACCGCACGCGCCTCGCCGATTACGAGAAAGCCATCGGTCCGAACACCGGCGTGATTTTGAAAGTACACACCAGCAACTACCGGATTGTCGGTTTTACCGAAGAAGCGGAACTGACACCGCTGGTCGCGCTTGGAAAGCAGCACGACATCCCGGTTTTCGACGACCTGGGCAGCGGCTGTCTGATCGATCTGGAACAATACGGTCTTGCGCATGAGCCGACCGTACGCGAGGTGCTGGCCTCCGAGGTTGACGTTGTCACATTCAGCGGCGACAAACTTCTGGGCGGACCCCAGGCGGGCATTATCGTCGGCAAAAAAGATATCCTGGCGCGGATCAAGAAAAATCCGCTCAACCGCGCCCTCAGAATTGACAAATTCACACTGGCTGCCCTGGAAGCAACGCTGATGCACTACCTGGCCGGAGCAAGCGCAGCCGCCAAATTGCGGTCTCTGAAAGCGTTGACCGAGCCGTTGAGTGACGTGAAGAAGCGGGCGCGCAAGCTGGCCAGCAGACTTAACAAGGCCAATATCGCCGGTCTCACCTGCGAAATTCGTGAAGGCGCGGCTGCCGCCGGCGGCGGCTCGCTCCCGACGCAGGTTATTCCGTCAGTGACGGTTGCCATCAGGCACGAGAAGATGTCGCCCAGCCGGATGGAATCAAAGCTGCGCCGGGCGGCGATGCCCGTTATCGTTCGCGTGAGCGAGAACGAAATTTACCTCGATCTGCGCACCGTGGCTGAGGATGAGTTCGGCTTTGTGATTGACGGACTGCGGGAGATTTTGGCCGACTGACGTTTCGGTTTCCCGTTGCCACAGGGGTGCAGTCTCGATCTGGACCGGGGGGGACAACTAACCTTAACGGTAAATGGAGTCATATTTTGTCCATTGAAGCCAAACAGGCCGGAGACTTATCCTTCATCGTCAGCCCGTTGCAGGCGGGACTGCGCCTGGACGTGTTTCTGGCACAATGTGACGAATCGTTTTCCCGTTCGCAGATAAAAAACGCCGTCGCAGAAGGCGACGTGACGGTCAACGGCAAAGAACCCAAGGCGAGCCAGCATCTGAAAGCGGGGGATGTCGTGGCGCTTCATCTGGAGCCGGCTGTTGATGCCGTCGCCTTGCCGCAGAACATCCCCCTGGACATCGTTTATGAAGATACCTCCGTTGTTGTGATTAATAAACCCGCAGGTATGGTCGTGCATCCCGCGCCGGGCAATCCGAATCAGACACTTGTCAATGCGCTTCTCTTTCACTGCAAAGATCTCTCCGGCATTGGCGGCGTTCTGCGGCCGGGAATTGTGCACCGGCTGGATAAGGAAACGTCCGGTCTGATCGTAGCGGCAAAATCCGATGAGGCGCATCGCCGGCTTTCGGCGCAGTTTGAAAAGCATGACGTGTACAAAAAATATGTCGCACTGGTCTGGGGCGATGTGAAAGGGCTAAGCGGCGAAATCGTTTTGCCCGTCGGGCGCCATCCCGTGGACCGTAAAAAAATGTCCACGAAAAGCCGGCAGGGCAAAGACGCGCTGACGCTCTGGAGGGTGCGCGAACGTTTCGGTACGGCAACCCTGCTGGATATCGAAATCAAGACCGGCCGGACCCATCAGATCCGCGTCCATCTCAGCGAACGGGGTCACCCGGTCATCGGCGATGCGGTTTACGGAAACACATCCAGGCTGCAATCGATCAGGAATGCGGCGCTCAGGGGCGCCATCAAGTCCCTGGACCGCCAGGCGCTGCATGCCGCCCACCTTTCCTTTCTTCATCCGCAAACGAGTGAGCGGATGGTTTTTACCGTACCGCTGCCCCGGGATATGGAAGATCTGCTTACCGCGTTTCGCGCGGCCACGCCCGGTTTTATCACCGAATCGGGTTTACAAACCTGGAAGGATAAGCTAAAAGAATAGACATGTTTTCTCTGAAAAAGAAGAATGCCATTGCCTATCTGCAGTCGCCGCTGCTCGCGGACTGTGATTTTCTGACGCACGCGTTTTGTACCAGAAGGGGCGGCGCCTCCCGGGAGGACTACAAGAGCCTTAATATGAGTTTTCGCGAAGGCGATGAAGAGCTCCGCGTCCTGGCCAACTGGGAAAAACTTTCGGCGGCGTTTGCCATTCCCATCGAGAACTTTCTTGTTCTCAATCAGGTTCACGGTGACAACATTTTTGTCATCAAACCGCACGGTGATTATTTCACATCGCGCGATGCGCTGAACTATGACGCCATCGTGACCAGCCGGACCGATCTCGCCATTTGCGTCAAGACGGCGGATTGCGTGCCGGTCTTCCTGGTGGACCGGATGAGGAAAGTGATTGCCGCCGTGCACGCGGGGTGGCGCGGGTCCGCACTCGAAATTACCGCAAAGAGCATCCGCTTGATGCAAAATCAGTATGGCACTAAGCCCCGGGATCTGCTAGCGGCCATCGGACCGTCCATCGGCAGCTGCTGCTACGAAGTCGATGCCGCCGCCGCCGATGCCTTCCGCAGCAAAAACAAGGCGGCCGATTTCCTGTTGCCGGGGAAGCGCAAAGGCCGGTGGATCCTTGACCTGGTGGAAGCCAATCGACGCCAGATTCTGGATTGCGGCGTTCCCGATACTCAAATTGAAACAGCGGGGCTGTGCACGGCTTGCCACCCCGACGCTTTCTTTTCGCATCGCGGATCGGGCGGCGTCACCGGACGCCAGATCAATTTCCTGATGATCAAAGGTGATCCGCGCTCCCCGGCGCTCTGCGTCGAAGACGACCCGCTGCTCATTCATTGAATCCGCACGAAGGTGAAAGGGGGCCTGATGAATCTCAACCCTTTGTTCCACCCGAAAACCATGGCGGTGATCGGCATTTCCGCGACGAATGACCGCCACCCCGCCAATGTCATTTTTGCCAAAAACAATCATCGCTATCCCATGGAGGTCTTTGCCGTTAACCCGAAGGGCGGCAAATTCCACACGGAAGTCATATACCCCCGTCTGGCGGATATACCGCGAAAGATCGACCTGGCCGTGATTGCCACACGGGCGGAGCTGGTGCCGGACGTCATGGCCGACTGTATCAAGGCCGGAACGAAATCGGCGATCGTGATTTCCGGCGGATTTGCCGAAGGAGGGCGCCAAGACCTCCAGGACCGCATTGCCGGTATGGCCAAAGAAGCGCGTTTTCCTTTCATCGGCCCGAACTGTCTGGGGATCTATGCTCCGCTGGCGGTGGATACTTTCTTTCTGCCGATCGAGCGCATGATCAAACCGGAAACCGGCGGCGTGTCGTTTGTGAGCCAAAGCGGCGGGATCCTCGTTGACCAGATGATCAAGTTCACCGGTCAGGGGGTCGGCATGGCCAAAGCCGTCAGCATCGGCAATAAAGCCGTCATCGGAGAGAAAGAACTGCTCGCCTATCTGGCCCGCGACCCGGCCACCAAGGTCATCGCCTACTACATCGAAGGATTCGGAGAAAATGAGGGCCGGGAATTTGTGCTGGCGGCGAATGCGTGTCCCAAGCCCGTCGTCATTATGAAATCCGGAAAGACCCCCGGCGGGAACCGCGCCGTTTCCAGTCACACGGCATCTCTGGCCGGCGACTATGCCAGTTTTTCAGCCGCGATCGCGCAGCACAATATTCTGGAGGCCGTAAACGAAAATGAACTGGTTGCTTACTGTGAAGTTTTGAGTTCTTACACCAAACCGATTCAAGGCCGCATCGGCGTCATCACCGGCAGCGGCGGCCACGGCGCCATGACGGTCGACGCCTGCTCGCTGGCCGGAATCCATGTCCCGGAATTGTCCGCCGGGACGAAGGCCGAGATCGCGAAAAATATTTCGGAGAGCATTCAGTCCATCGCGTCGCTTGCCAACCCCGTCGATCTCACCGGCAGCGCCGTGGATGATGATTTTGTGGCGTGCGCCAAGGTCATGGGTGCTTCTTCCGAAGTCGATTGTGTGATCGTTTTGCTGCTGCCGTATATTCCGGGGATGACGCTGGACATCGGCGTGAAATTGAGCAGCGTGATGAAGCAATTCAACAAACCGTTCATCGCCTATGTGCCGCAGGTGGAAAAATACAACATGCTGATTGAGGGGTTTGAACTAAACGGCATTCCGGTGTCGCCGTCTATTGAAGGCGCCGTGCTGATGGCCAAAGCGTTAGTGAGGAAACAGCCATGCTGAAAAAAGAAATTAAAGCGCTCCTCGAAAAATCAAGACAATGGGGATGGGTGCTGGAACCGGATGCGCAGAAAATATTTTCACTCTCGGGCTTTAAAACGCCGCGCTGCGACGTTGCGGTATCGAATGAGCAGGCCGTGGCGATCGCCCGGCGCATAGGCTATCCGGTGGTCGCCAAAATCGTCTCGCCGGCGATCATTCACAAATCCGATGTCCACGGCGTCGTGGTCGGCATTAAAGACGATGAGACGCTGATTCAAACGCTGGAGCGTTTTCGTAAGCTCGACGGTTTCGTCGGCATGTTGATTGCGCAGACCATCCGCGGGCTGGAGCTGATCATCGGCGCGAAGAATGATTTTCAATTCGGTCCCATGATCCTCCTGGGGATGGGCGGCGTGGGCGTGGAGATATACAAAGACGTGTCTTTAAGAATGGCGCCGCTCACGGCGCACTGCGCCGATCGCATGATCAATGGCCTGGCCGCCCGGAAGCTCCTGGCAGGCTATCGTGGAGGGGAGTCCGTCAATCTGAATGCCCTTAGAAAAACTATCGTTAACTTCTCCCGGCTGGCGATGGAATTAGAAGACGAGATCGAGTCGGTGGACCTCAATCCCGTCATGTGCACGGCGAAAACCTGCACGATCGCGGATGCGCGGATCATGCTCACGAAATGAATCCGGTCTCCTGTCGGGCAGGGGGGTCAAGCCGTGCTTAGAATTTCAGGGGAGCGAAAGAATAAAATCAAGGCTTTGCGGGATGTTAAAAATATTGCGCTTCGGCGGATCGCAACGAAAATCGGCAGGATGCTTTTAGAAAAAAAGGGCGGATCGTCAGCGATCACGCCCTTGGTTTAAGGTTTAGTTGAAAGGTTTACACTTTATCGCCCCTTTTTCCGGTTTTTTCCCCGTTTTGCGGTCGCAAGTTCCGAAGATTGCCGTTTCAGCGGTGAGCGACAGGTTTCTTACGGCCAATCTCCCAACCGTAATAACCAGTGTTTTATCTTTGCGGTAGAGAATACCACCATATATAGA
>SBEK01000294.1 GCA_009668925.1 Deltaproteobacteria bacterium | reverse complement strand
GGCGTTTTCCGGCAGATTCAAGAGATCCACTTCACTTTGCGAGAACCGCTTGATATCTTCGGGCTTGGCGTACGGTTTGGTGAGCGGGGCGTCGAGTGCTACGATGCGCGGATAGTCGTTTTCCACGCGGTTCACGGCCCTTGTTCCCAGGCCGAAGACGATGCGCAGCATTCCGGCCTTCGGGTCCATGCCTTTTTGCCAGACGAACGTATTGTACGATAGACCGACGCCCGCCAGGTCCGGGAAAAAATAGATGTTGCGGTGAGAGCCGGAAACGCGCTGAACCAACAGCGCCATCTGTTCATCCTGATGGGCCATTCCGCGCTGCAGCCGGTACGTCAGGGCGTCTTCATTCATCGTCGAGGCGAAAATCCTGCGGACGGCGTCCTCAAAGTGGCGGTAGCGCTCTTCGGGCGTTCCCTGGTTGACGCAGAAGTAGCTTTCGTATTTTCCGGCAAAGGCGTTGCCGAAGGCATCTTCGAGAAGCGAGCTGGACCGCACGATGATCGGCGCCTGCCCGTAGTATTCCAGCATCAGTACGAACTGCTCCTTGACTTCGTCCGGGAAGACGCCGTGCAGCATCTTGCTTTTCAGTTCGCGGGCGACTTCAAAATAGCCCTCATCGGTCTTTTGCGCCATGAGCAGCTTCCACCAGCCGTTTTGCACCATGTAGGAGTAGAAGATATCCGAGCCGATGTAGAAGGAATCGTGAATTTCGAGTTCGGCCTTCCAGTCGCGCGTCGGGTCCTTATGCAGGATGTTGCGCGCGAGCAGCATGCCCACGGATTTTCCGCCGATAAACCCCGTGCCGATCAGGCGCTTCTTGATCTCCACCAGGTCTTCCAGGGAGAAATATTCCTTCACCAGCGACAGCATGCGCTTCTCCCGGCCGATCAGAACGCGCGAGAGCGAATCGACCATCTCCTGTTTTTGCTCCTCGGCATCCGGATCTTCGAGAACGCGGGTGGCTTTAAGGAAAAGGCGGTCCCAGTAATCGAGATTGCGCACGCCGCTCGTGGCGTTCTTATCCGTCAGATAGTGCAGGATGTTCGCGGCTTCCGCGCTGTTCAGGATGGGAACGCATCTATCGTTTTCCATAACGTGCGGCAGATACATTGTCGGCGTATAGCGTTTCCACGCCTTGAGCGGATGGACGCAGAACGTTCCGTCGTTGTTGTAAACATCCAGGAGAACCTGCGTGGTTTCCCGGATGCGCGCCACGGTTTTGAAGGAATGGCGGCTGCGCAGGATCGCAAAATAGGCGACCGTATTCAGCTCAAACAGGTAAGGACAGGTGATGACAAAAAAGTTGCCGATCATGAGGTCCGTCGCCCAGGCCATGAGCAGATCGGACAGGCAGTCGAAGACATAGAAGACGTCGCGGCCTTCGTCGCGAACAATGTTGTGGACCTGTGTCGAAAAAGATTCAAAACCCTCATTCGCATTGAGCGTATAGATCTTGATCCGCTCGTCGGGCTGGACAAGTGGAGGGTGAAAGGCAAAGCGCATGTAAACGAGGCGGTGGTTCCTGGCCAGCGCCGCTTCCACGTAAGGGTCGACAAAGCGTTTGTAGTCGTTGATGTCATCGACCTGCAAGACGACATTGTCGCCCATCTGCAGATAATTGAGAATTTCATCGAGGCCGGCGATGCCGGTGGTCACACGGGCAAAAGGGGTCATGGTGTTGGTGTCCTTTATTTAATTTTCAGTCGAACAAATTTGTTCGCCCTTATCAGGAGAAGAGATTCCCGACCGATTGGCGGCGGTGATGAGCTTTCCACCGATAAGTAAGCGATTACAGCTTTTTACGTCAATACCGGTTTGCCGGACCGTCGATTCCGGCCTCCTGGAAATTCCCTCCATAAGAGCTACTGCAAAAATGAATCAATTATTATGCCAGAAGTTCATTATTGTGAAATTGTCTTTTGTCTTGACATCTTTTTT
>SBEK01000293.1 GCA_009668925.1 Deltaproteobacteria bacterium | reverse complement strand
GCGCAAGAGGCTCAACAACGCCATCATGGACAAAGTGCGCGAACGCTTCGGCGCGAAAGTATTCAAGGCCGTCATCCGCGAAAACATTGCGGTCGCGGAAGCGCCGAGTTTCGGCCAGTCCATTTTCGAATACGCCCCGAAAAGCCACGGCGCGGAGGACTATCTGGAGCTGTGCAAGGAAATCGTCAAAAGGCGGTAGTGGAATAATTTTTATATGGACGATAAACAGGTTCAGTCCCGTTCGTTTCCACCGGCGCTCCAATCGTTTTATCGATATAGGATGAGAATCAAAATGAAGAAACAATCGCTTTATGCCCTTCCCGTTTTAGCCGCGTTCGTAATGCTGATCGGCGCGTGTGTCACGGTTCCGGTGGCCGCGCCGGATATCGACGCCCGAACGAAGAAAATGACGCCGCCTTCGGACAAGGCGCTGCTTTACGTTTATCGCACCGCGGTTTTTATAGGGAGCGCCGTTTTGACCGAGATTTTCGTCGACGGCAGCGCGGCAGGCAGTCTCGCGGAAAAGAGCTATCTGGCGGTGCTCCTGGAGCCCGGCAAGCATCGGGTTCACGGCCGTAATCCGCAGTATGCGCTTCCCACACTGTTCGAAGCCGGCAAGACCTATTATGTCAAAGCCACCACGGGATTCCCGCGCCCCGTCCTGGTGGACGCCGGCGAGGCCAAAAAGGACATGGCGGATTACGGGCTCATCGATGAAAGCGACGATCTCCTGCGGGTTGTCCGCGCATCTCAAAAGCCGGCGAGCGCCGGAGGCGCGCCCGCGCCGGAATCCGTGACCGCGGCGGCGGTTCCGTCCGACATCGACGATGTACCGAAAGCTTTCACCCCGCTGCGGAAGAATGCTTACGCTCTGGTCATCGGCATCGAGAATTACCGCCAGAAGCTTCCCCGGGCCGATTATGCGGCCCAGGACGCCAGGCTCGTTTCCGCCTACCTCGTCAAAACGCTGGGCATTCCGGAAGAGCATGTCGTCACCTTGCTAAACGACCGGGCCCTGAAAAGCGATTTTGAAAAATACTTTGAAAAATGGCTGGGCAACAACGTGGAAGCGGGCGGCACGGTCTTTGTTTATTTTTCCGGCCACGGCGCCCCGAATCCTAAAACCGGAGATGCTTATCTTGTCCCTTATGACGGGGACCCCTCTTTCATCGACCAGACGGGATATTCCTTAAAAAGAATGTACGATGCTCTGGGCAGACTTCCCGCCAAAGAAATCGTCGTGGCCCTTGATTCGTGCTTTTCGGGAGCGGGCGGCCGGTCCGTTTTGGCCCAGGGGGCGCGGCCGCTTGTCATGAATTTGCAGAAAAGCAGGGCTCTGCCCGAAAATCTGACGGTTCTGGCGGCTTCGTCGGGCGACCAGATCAGTTCGACTTACAAAGAAAAAGGTCATGGGCTCTTCACCTATTTCCTGCTCAAGGGCATTAAGAATGAAGACGTCGTGAAAGCGGACGGTTCGCTCAAACTGGATGATCTGTACGGCTATCTCAAACCCCAGGTGGAGCGCATCGCAAGGAGGCAGTACAACAATGAGCAAACGCCGCAACTGTTCAGCGGACAAAGATGATAGGAGAAAAACGATGCGGAAGCTATTCGCCGTCACCCTGATGTTGATCGGCCTGCTGTCCGCGGTGTGGCCGGAAGCGGGCTTTGCGGCGCGCGAAAGCGCCTTGTTTCGTCCGCTGGCGGCTGCCGCAAGCAGGGGCGACCTGGATGCCGTGAAACGGCTCATTGAGCAGGGCGCGGACGTCAACGAGGCGAGCCAGTACAACGAATCGGCGATCACAAATGCCGCCAAGTCCGGCCATTCGGTCGTCGTCAAGCTGCTGATCCAGCACGGGGCGGACGTCGATCTGGCCATTTCGATGTGCGAGCAATCCGTCGCCTGGGGGAAGGAAAACTGGAACTCATCGGTCACCGCCACAG
>SBEK01000113.1 GCA_009668925.1 Deltaproteobacteria bacterium | reverse complement strand
ATGAGAGTTCGTTTATCACGGGACAGGTCATCTTCTGCGACGGCGGAATGAAGATCTAAAAAAATATAAGGTAGGGAACGGTCGCGACCGTTCCCTACAGGCTGTAGGCTTTTAGGCTGAAGGTTAAGACGAAGGCGCTTCGCGCCTCATTTGAATCAGGGAACGTCTTGGAATAAAGACGCTCCCTGATTTTTTTATGCGTGAGATGAAAGAGCGTCCCACAGGGGTATGACGGGCGGCAGTCCGTCATACCCGCCTTCTTCCACAAAGCGAAGCCGATTCTCATTCTCCCCAGTCATTCTTGCCCTTACACCGATCCAATTTCTGATCCATGTAGGGAAGGATCTTGCCGGCCGGAATCAGCCAGGCCGGTCCCGTAAACGAGCATTCCTTGAACCAGTGATAGGGAGGAATGGTCATGGATACCTTCTGCTGGTCCGGCGGCACGAATTCCGTGACGGAGAAATCCTGAATGGCCCGGTGATCGCAGGCTCTCATCTTGACGATCGACCCGTTGGCATAACGATACGTGTCGCCCTCCCAGGCCTTGATCACTTTTTCAGGATCGGTGCTGCCCGCCCGCTCGATGACGCTGAACAGCCAGTAGGCCGTCTGGCCGTAAAGCGCTATCGATGTGGTGGCGCCAATCTCAAACAAGGCGCTTTTGTAAGGCAGCGTCGTCCACTTCTTCCACTGGTTCACCCAGGTGTTGTAAAATTTGATGAACGGGGGATAGTGCTTGAAGGGATAGGGCATATCGTAGATATCAATATGGACCAGCCCTTTGGTGCCTTCGACGCCGACTTCAATAAGGCCGTTGGGTTCGTTCATAAACAGATTGGCGACAGGCAGTGTAACGCCCATCTGTCTCATCTGCTTCAACAGGGTGACGGAATCAGGAACCCAGTCGCCCGTGTAAACGACTTCGGCGCCCGAAGCCCTGATTTTCGTCAGGTACGGAGCGAAATCCGTGAGAAATAGTTTATGATAATCCTCTCCGACAACCTGCGCCTCCGGATAGTAATCCTTCAATCCCTGCTTGAAGCTCGCGGCCATGGCCCGGCCGAAGGAATAGTCCTGGCAGATGATATAAAACTTCTTTTCCTTTTTTCGAATCTGACCGTAGTAGTAAGCCAGGCCGCGCCCGATCTGATCCGTTCCGGGGGAAACCATAAAGGTATAACGGCTGAAATTCGTGGCATCCATGAGGTCGTCGGCCAGCGAACCGTTATTCATGGCAATCACCTTGTATTTTTCAGCCACGTTGCTGATGATTTTCATCAGATTGCTTCCTGATGTACCGACCAGGACCTGGACCTTGTCCTGCAAAACCAGCCGTTCGGCAACCTTCTTGGCCACATCCGCTTTGGACTGGTGATCGCCGATAATCACCTCGATCATCTTCTTTTTTCCGTCGACCATGATGCCGCCGCGCCTGTTGATATCGTGCGCTGCGTACATAAGCGGCAAGGCGTGGATCTGGCCGTTAATCGCTCCCGGTCCGGAAAAGCAGTTCATGTACCCTATTTTGATCGTATCGCCTTTGGGTGGAACATAAGTGGCTGGATCAAAGTCTGATACATCTCCCATCTTGTTGACATCGTAAGCCGCGGCGGGCTTGGGGAACTTATCGGCCATGGAGCCTTTGACGGCCTTCTCCCCCTTGGCCGCCTTTTCGGTCTTCGCCGGCTTGGCGGCCAGAAGGTCCGCCGGATTGAGGGCCACGATCGACAAAATAAAAAACGCCGATACGAGGCCTGCCAAAATTCTCATTGTCTTTCTCACTTCTTTCTCCTTTCCTTTTTCCCGAAAAATCTATTCTCCCCAGCCGTTCTTGCCCTTGCAGCGATCGATATTCTGATCCATAAAGGGAAGGATCTTCGCGGCGGGAACTCTGTAGGTCGGTCCTGTAAACGAAGCATCTTTGAACCAGTAATAGGGAGGAATCGTCATCGATATCTTCTGCTGTTCGGGTGCCACGTATTCGCTGACTCCCAGATCCTGGATCGCCTTGTGGTCGCAGGCCCTCATCTTCAGGACCTTCCCGTTGACATAGCGATAGGTGTCGTTCTCAAATATCTTGATGATCTTTTCCGGGTCGGTGCTTTTGGCTCTCTCGATGACGCTCAAAAGCCAGTAGGTCTCCATGACCAGAGACGCGCCGTTTCCCGCGCTGCCGACATAGCGCATAAATTGCGTATTGTTCGGTGCCGCCCATTTGTCCCACGATTTGGTCCAGGCTTGATAATATTTGGCATAACCCGGCGCCACTTTAAAAGGATCCGGCATGTCAAAGGAGTCGATATGAACAAGTCCTTTGCCGCCTTCCACGCCGATTTCTCTGAGCATGGTGGGATCATTCATGAACAGATTGGCAAAGGGAAGATTGATCCCCATCTGCCGGGCCTGCTTGGGAAGGTTGGCGGCATCCGGAAGGAAGTCGGCCGAAAAAATGACCTCGGCGCCGGAAGCTTTGACCTTGCTCAGATAGGGTGCAAAATCGGTCAGGAAGAGTTTGTGATAATCTTCACCAACGATTTCCGCCTCGGGATAATATTCCTTCAGACCTTTTTTAAATTCTTCGGCGATGATGTGGCCGAATCCGTAATCCTGATCGATGATGTAGAATTTCTTTTCCTTCTTTCTGATCTGCCCATAGTAATAGGCCAGAGCGCGGGCAATCTGCTCGGAGGAGTAGTAGCTGTGGAAGGCGTAACGCGTAAAGCTCGCCGCACTCTGGACGTCATCGGAAACGGCGCCGATATTCAGGGAAATGATCTTGTATTTATTGGCCACTTCATTGATAACCTTCATCAGATGGCTGCCGTCGGTTCCCAGAAAGACATGGACCTTTTCCTGCAAAGCCATTCTCTCGGCTATTTTTTTGCATTGATCCGGCTTGCTCATGTGGTCGGCTTTGATGACCTGGATGAGCTTCTTCTTCCCGTCCACCCAAATGCCGCCGCGTTTGTTGATATCATGCGCCGCCCACTGAACCAGGGCAAAATAGGCTTGACCCTGAATGGAAGCCGGCCCTGAAAATGAAACAACCACCGCCAGTTTGATCGTATCGCCCGTCGGAATCACCGGATTTCCTGGATCATAATCGGACATATCGCTCATTTTGTCGGCGTCAAAAGCCGCGTTGGGTTTTGCCGCCCACTGATCGATCGCGTCGACTTTTGCAGTTTTCGATTTCTTGTCCGCCTTGGCCGCCACAGCCGTAAATGGACTGCAAACGGCCACCAGAAAAAAAATACATGCAACAACAAATATCCCTCTTCTCAAAACTTTCATTTTCCCCTCCCTTATCGATATTTTATTGATCATTGGACACTCGAGTGCAACGCTTTAAGATTTTTTTCGATTCTCAACTTCTTCATCCCGAAGCATTCGCCGCAGGACCTTTCCCACCGCCGACTGCGGCAGTGACTCCCGAAATTCAACCATCCTGGGTACTTTATAAGCGGCCAGCTTCTCCCGGCAAAAAGCGAGAATATCGTCGGCCGTGGTCCTTTCGCCGTTTTTCAAAACGACAAACGCCTTGACTGTTTCCCCGCGGTAATCGTCCGGGATGCCCACGGAAATAGCCGACTGAACCTTGGGATGCTGGTGCAGCACCTCGTCGATTTCCCGGGGATAGATGTTGAAGCCGCCGGCGATGATCATGTCTTTCTTCCGGTCGATGATGAAGAAGTAACCGTCCTCGTCCTGCTTTGCGATGTCGCCGGTATGCAGCCAGCCGTCCCTGATCTGCAGCGCCGTTTCCCCGGGGTTGTTCCAGTAGCCTTTGGTCACCGTGGGGCCTTGGATGACCATTTCGCCGGGCTGCCCCGGTGCGACTTCGTCAAGTCCGGAATCGAGATCGACAAGACGCACATCCGTGTCGATGACGGGAATCCCGATACTGCCGACTTTGGAGCGCCCCAGAATGGGGTTTTGTGTTCCGGCGCAGGTTGTTTCGCTCATGGACCAGCCCTCGCTGTAGAAAATGCCCATATCGCGAATCCGGTTAATGATCTCTACAGGCATGGGCGCCCCGCCCGAATTCAGCATGCCGAGCTTCTTATCCAGCTCAAGTTCCTCGGCCCGCGGATGGGAAATAACGGCGCTGATCATGGTCGGAACCGTGGGGAACAACAGAATCTCCTTGTATTGGGAGAGGGTTTCCATCATGGAGTCGGCCTGAAACTGAGGTACCAGGATCTGCGTGGCGCAGTTGAAAACCGAGAGATTGATGACGGCGATATTTCCGTAAATATGAAAGAAAGGAATCGCCCCCAGGACGAAACGGCGCGCAGGCGGCGTCAGCTTCACAACAGGGCTGATCCAGAGGGACTGGCCGATCGTGGCGGATACGACGTTTCCATGAGTGAGGACGGCCCCTTTGGGAATGCCGGTTGTGCCTCCGGTAAACTGAATCAACGCCGGATCTTCCGCGGCAATATCCACATAGGGCCGCTTCGTGCTTTGAGAGCCGTCCAGAACCGCTGAAAAATACAGCCAGCCGGGTTCGAGCGGCGGCGGCTTCGTCGCCTGCGCCTTTGAGCCCTCATAGTCGTTAAGCCGGGTCACGATGACCCGTTTGATCTCCACGCGCCGGCACAGGTCAGCGACGGTGGGCAGGGCCGAATCGATGGTGAAGAGGACCGAAATGCCGGTGCTCGTAAATACGCCCTCCAATTCATCGGGTTTATAGATGGGATTGATATTGACGACGATGGCCCCCAGGGTCAGGGCGGCGTAATAGGCGATGATGTACTGAGGGCAGGTGGGCAGCTGGAGTCCGACACGGTCGCCTTTTTGAACTCCCATGGCACCAAGCGCGTTCGCCATCCGGAGGACCAGCCTGCGGAGCTCCCAGAAAGTGATTTCCCTTCCCAGAAAATGGATCGCCGCCTTGTCCGGATAGGAGTTGGCCGGTATTTGCAAAAGATCCGCCACGCTGAGCTGCGGCCTTCTGATGGAGGCCGGCACACTGTAATCATAAAAGCGATGCCAGGGTTTGTTGTCCATAATTCTCCTCCTTCGTAGGTCTTCGGGCAGAAGACCACAGGGGAGGTGAATAAGCAACGATCAAACATTGGCTACACAATGGTCATTAAATTAGACCATTATGTAAAAGACAATAAATGCGTTCGCAAATTATTGTCCTTGCCGCTGAGCGAGAATTTCTTTCTGAGGCGTTTGCGATAATTGTTGACCGTATGGAGGGCAATGTTCAGAATCTGGGAAATTTCTTTGGCCGACCGGCCCTCTTTGACGAGGTCGGCGATCTGAATCTCCCGGGGGGTGAGGTTGGCCTGACGCATTGTCATGTTTGTCAAAAAGGGAGAAATGATTTCCGCAAGATGTGCTTCCAGAATATGAATATAAGCTTCCTGCGGGGCTTTCAGTCCCGTGTTTTTGAGTTTATTCAGGTAAGGAACGACGAGTGTTTTTACATTGCCGGCAATGCTTTCCTCGATTTCCTTTCGATCATTCTTGCGGTGTTCGAGCAATACCTTCAGCGCCGTGTTGGCCTCCTCCAGATGGAGGGATTTGTTTTTTAATTCCGCCACGGCATTCTTCAAGTCCGTAATGTCCCGCATCGATTCGATGGCGCCGACCACCTGATCCCGGTGATCATAGATGAGGCTCGCCTTGCACCATAACGTATAAGTCTCGCCGCGCAGCTGGAAGCTCTCCTCTGCGTAAAGAAAATCTTCATCCCGCTTGAAATAAGCATACTGCCTCTCCCGCGCTTCATCCGGCCTCAGGATCAGATCGATCAGCATCGGCATCCTTCGCCCGTAGAAGGGCAACGCATATTCATAGTTGCCCTTCCCGAGCATCTTTTCCGCCTTGATCCCGAACATCTTTTCCATTTCCCGGTTCCAGGAGATGATTTTTCCCGCCTCATCCACGGCAAACGTCGGCTCCGGCAGAAAATTGATGATATCCCGCAGCATCCGCTCGGACTTTTTGAGATCCTCTTCCGCGCGGACATGCCCCGTGACGTCGGTGATGAAATTCATGACGGCCGGCCGCCCGTCCCACAGAATCGCCGTACCGAAAATCTCGAACCACATGACATGACCTTGCCGATCAATGCCGCGATAGCGATACTTGTTGACGGCCTTGCCCTGCAATTTATCCAGATAATTCCTGAGGACGAGTTCGTAATCGTCCGGATGCGTCGTTTCCCTGATTTGTTTACCGATCAGCTTCCGGATGGGACGTCCGTCGATCTCCGAAGCCCGTTTGTTGACGTACTTGATCACTTCATCCTGATGAACGACGATCGCTTCCTGTGCATTGTCCAGCATGGGAGTCAGATATTGAATGGGAATATTCGCAGGAGTTTCCGCCCGGGGAGACGCCGCAATCGACGCATAATCTTTCAGACGGCGGGGCGGCGCCGCAACTTTCAAAACAGGGTCTTTTTTCTTTTTTCTTTCAGGCCGCATTTTTCATCTCCTGACGGTTTCCAGCATAAATCATTTCCCGCCCATTGGCCAGAAGGACTTCGCTTTCCACGGGTGAGGATTGGCCTGCCGGGGCGCCCGAAACAGGCCGCAATGATTTATCGCGCTTTGAGATAAAACTTCTGCGGATCGAATATGCGCAAGAGTCTCAGTTCGTCGGGCGTCGGAAGACCCATGATTTCCGGCTGCGGCGCCACTTTCAGGTTCCAGCCGCAGCTCTCCCTGATCTTCCTGATCTTGTCTTCGGTCGATGTCCGCTCCTCTCCGACAAAAACCTTTGTCAGCACCAACTCCCGGCCATCATCCGGTTTCTCAAAAACACCCAGGGTGGAAACCACGGTTTTTACGCGCTCCCCCGGCGCCGTAATGAACGGCACCTGCTCCAGGAAACGCTGCCGCGATTGCTGCATGACGACCATCGTTTCCTGCGCGCCCGTTGCCACATCATTGGCGCCGCCCGATCCGGTCACGTAGACGTCGTCCGACATCCAATGGGAATTGATATTGCCGAATTTATCAATTTGTCCGCCTCCCAGAACGCCGAGGCACCGGTTCGTCCGGCCGCAGGTGAACACGCCCAGCGTGTCGAGGGTTTCCGTCAGCATCTTACAGGTCGGGAAATTGCCGAAGTTCAGCAGAAAGGGCTCCGCCGGACGCGGCGAATTGCCGAAGTAGCCCAGCTCCACCAGAAGCTCCACGATGGTGTCGCGCTTTTGCAGTTCGTACTTGGCGAGCCACGCCGCCAGATTGGCCGTCCCCGCGCCCGCCAGCATCGTCTTGTATTGGCTCCCAAGGACGCGGGCGGCCAGCTCCCGGGCGGCCATGACGACCATGGTTTCGACGGCATTGGCCTTGTCCCCTACGGATATTTCATTTTCCCGGCAATCAAGCTCGCCGCGCCAGGCATCGGGATCGGCTTTGCTTCTAAGCGATGCCATCCGGTCGCGGCCCAGCTTCGCGAGGTAGTCGGCAAACGTCGGACATCCGAGCACCCACTCTCTGATCCAGTCGTCGAGGGCTTCCGGATCTTTGAGCAATTTGTTGAACGCGGTCATGAATTCATAATCTTCGGCATACGCCTCGCATTCGGGAATCCCCTGATTCCAGACGCCGCCCGGGTGCGCGCCCATGGGCGCAAGCGATACGGACTTCACCATATAAGCGGGAAGCTTAACCAGGTGGGAGTGCCGCCGGATGAAATCCGTGGAAACGATTTTTTCCGTCGTGACCACAACACCGCCCGTGCTGGCCTTGGCGCCCCAGAGACTTTCACTGTAGGGCGCGGTGAGAATCGCGTTCCCTTCGCGGTCGGCGGCGATGGCGTGGACGACGGCAATGTCCGGGTTCAATGCTTTGAGAAGTCCGATCTTGCCTCCGGCGCCGAAGGGATCGTCAATCACCGTGAACGAATCTTTGTTGCGCTCGGCCAGGGAACTGCCGATGAGCGACGTCGTCGGCATCGCGCCGACGCCCAGCGCCCCCGCCATGAGCCGCAAAGGCAGCGTCAGGATCGACCAGTCTTCCAGCTCCACCTCGCGGCGGACGTAAGCCCTCTGCGTCACGGGATTGGGGCTGTACCAGGGATAGACGTTTCCGGAAAAGGCCGTAATGATTTTCTTCACGAGACCCAGGTGAATAAGCAGCGAAACGGTGTCGCGGATTCCCCGCATAATGAGGGTGAAACCGGGGTTGGTGCCGTGGAATTGCCGGACAATCTCATAAATGGCGGCGCCGGGCGCCGAGTGGGTTGCCGCCAGATGAATACTGGCGCCGGGCTTGACATAGCGTGCAATCGCCTCCGACAGAGGGATGACTTTGTCTTCACCTTCAACTTCCCTTATTTTCAAAACGCCTTCCATCAGGTCGTCAAATCGGCCGCTCATCATTCCTCCGTTAATTTCAAAAATTGCTTTGCTTAAAGCACGAACGCCCCGCAAGCTTTCGATGTATTGATTTTTCGCGCACCATACCTCATCTGTGTCTCTCGCGCAAGAATGAGACATGGCCACGTTTTGAAATCAATCATGTATGGAGGATATCCAGACGGCCCTTCCCCACCGGGGCGCAACAAAACATCTCCGCGATCGAATCCTGAAGAATGCCGGGCGCCCGCATCCGTCAAGGGGCGGCGGCTACGCGGTAGCTTCGGGCTCTCAATCGGCTCCAGTTTAATTACCATTGCCTTTCGTTCAATCGATTCCTATTCTTAAACCACATGACGAATTGCGGTCCGAATGAATGTTTTTTGCCCCGCAACGCAAATCAGAACAGCCGCACGATAAAGCCGGCTGAATAAAAATTTTAATGGAGGTGTGCTATGGCGGAAGAAAAAAAAGAATTGGTCCGATCGGAAATGCATCCGATGATGACGCTCCGAAATTTCGACAAATGGTTTGACGACATCCTGCCCCGGCCCTTTACGCCGTTTTTCCCCAGACTGAGGGGCATGGAAGAAGAGCTCATGCCCGAAGTGGATATCTTCGAAGCGAACGGCGATCTCGTGCTGAAGGCGGAGCTGCCCGGAATGAAGAAAGAGGACATCGAGGTCACGCTGACGGACGGAATGATCACGATTTCCGGAGAAAAAAAGAAGGAGGATGAAGTCAAGAAAAAAGACTACTACAAGCTGGAGCGGTCCTACGGCTCATTTTGCCGCTCCTTCAGCCTGCCCGCGGAAGTCAAGGGCGACCAGGTGAAATCAACCTTCAAAGACGGCATTCTGGAAGTGAGAATGCCCAAGAGTGAAGAGGCCAAGAGCAAGGAAGTCAAAGTGAAGATTGAGTAAGGCCGGCCGGGCCCGTTTTTTTCTCCGCCGGGGAAGACGCGGGCCCATCTGCCGCCGCCTGATCCGCCGGACGGACGGAAGCCTCATAGCCGGGGCGGATGAATTTCCATAGGGTCGCTTACGCATTCGAAAAGCGTTGGCCTGCCTTAAACGGTCGTTTTACGATTACCGGAGGATAGACGTATGATATCGAAAAACTACATTGGAGGGCTTCTGATCGGCGGTCTGGTCGGCGGCGCCTTGGGCATTCTTTTTGCGCCCAAAGCGGGCAGGGAGTTGAGGCAGGATATCCGCGGCCAATCGGAAAACCTGTATAAAAAAGCAAAAGGCAAATATGAAGAGACCGTGACCACGGTGGAGAATGTCGTGAAGCAGGCCAAAGATTCTCTGGCCGATAAGAAAGTGCGGCTCGGCAGGGGCATTGAGGCGGGCGTCTCCGCTTACAAGCAGTAGCGGGTAGAGCAACTCCCCGGGACGGCCCGGGCGATAATCACGCGTCGGAACGCAGGACGCAGGAAAGGGGCACCCCATGGCGATATCAGGAAAATACGGAAGGATTGACATACCCAAAATCGGCAAGGATGAACCGGTGTTTATTCTCAGGGCCCAGGACAAACTGGCCGAAGACGCCCTCAAAGTGTATCAGCTGTTTGCGGCGTCGCATGCCTGTCCGGTCGCCGGCAGCCTGGATAAGGAAATCTGCGCTTTCCAGGAATGGCCGGGCATCAAGAAGCTGCCCGATTAAAAACGAATCAGCAGCGCGAATGGCGCGGTCCTCACGGACGGAATGCCGCGCCGTCGGCCCACGCGAAAAAGCAGAGCCCCGGGGCTCTGCTTTTTTGTCTCAGACCACCATTCTCCTGTGCAGTCTTCTCACCGCCAGAAATCCGAAGACGAAGATGAATACGGCCGCATACGTTAAATCCCACAGATGAACGAGCTGGTAATGGTTCGCGCAGACGGCCCGCACCAGCCGGACCGCATGCGTGAGCGGCACCAGCTCCACGAGCGGTTGAATGAAGTCCGGCAGATTGCCGGTGGGAAAGACGACGCCCGAAAAAAAGAAAATCGGCGAGATGAACCCGGTAAAATAAAAATTAAGCTGATTGATCTGACGGACAAACGAGGTGATGAAGAGCGAGACCGTCGCAAACATCATGCCCGTCAGGAATCCCACCAGGGGGGCAAGCAGGCTCGAGGGGGAATGGATCACGCCGAACACGAGCAGGATGCACAGGACCGCGAAGGAAAAGAACAGGCCCTTCGTCCCGGCCCAGATGATTTCACCGATGATGAGATCGTTCACCGTGAGCGGCGACGCCAGCATGCCGTCGTAGACCTTGTCGAACGTCAGCCGGACGAAGGTACCGAAGCTGCACTCGAACGCCGAGGTAAACATCGCCGCCGTGACCAGAAGACCCGTCCCCAGAAATTCGATGTAGCTCAAGCCTTCCATGGACTCAGTGATATAGGCGCTAAGCCCGAGCCCCACGCCCGCCAGGAACAGCAGCGGCTCGAGAAACGGCGGCAGACCGTTCGAAAAGATATTCTTCGTGTAAACACGCATGTGGCGGTACCAGACGCTGAAGAGCCGCCAGTGCAGGGGAGGATAGGTCCGGGGGTTACTGGCTTTCATTGAGCCCCCTCCCCGTCGCCTTTAAAAAGACGTCTTCGAGATTGGTTTCCCGCAGGTAATAATTGCCCCGCGGAAGAGTCCCCGCGAGCGCCTTCAGGTCGTCCAGGCTGTCGGAAAACAAGAGCGTCACCTGCTGCGACCGGTCGATCCGGATGTGCTTTTGCGCCGCTTCCCCGAGCCTCGCCGCAAGCGAACTCGCATCAAACACTTCGAGGACGAACCTTTCAATATTTTTCTTAAGCAGCTGCCGGGGCGGCCCTTCGATGATCCGCTGCCCCTTGTGCATGATCATCACGCTGTCGCAGATTTGAAACGCCTCTTCCATATAGTGCGTGGTGAGCAGAATGGTCGTCCCTTCCTTTTTGAGAAGCCGCAGTTTATCCCAGATCAGGTGCCGCACCTGCGGATCAAGCCCCGTGGTCGGCTCATCCAGGATCAAGAGCCGCGGATTGTTGATGAGGGCGCGCGCAATCACCAGCCGGCGCTTCATGCCTCCGGAAAGCTCGGTGATCCGTGCAGCCGCTTTTTCAGTGAGCTCCAGAAAGTCCAGCAGATAGGCGATCCGCTCCCGGGCGACACCTGCCGGAATGCGGTAGAATTTGGAATAGATCATCAGGTTTTGGATGACGTTGAGCTCTTCATCGAGGTTGTTGTCCTGGGGTACGACGCCGGAAGAATACTTGATGGCCAGTTCCTCTTCATTCGGATCGTAGCCGAATATTTGCAGCCGGTCCGCCGCTTGCTTATCCCGGGCGCACTTGGCGTAAATAATCTTCATGAGCGTGGATTTGCCCGCGCCGTTGGGCCCCAGAACCCCGAAACAGGTCTCGGGCGAAACCTCGAAGCTGAGGTCATTTACGGCCACCACTTTGGGAAATGTCTTCGTCACATGCGAGGCGACAATAATCTTTTCTTCCATCGTGTAAAATCTAATACCCTTTCAGCGCTTTGGCCAGTATCCGGGATGAATTTATTTCCGGCACGTTTACGACCGTCCGCCGTTCGGATTCCCGCCCGGCGGGTCGTCCGCAAGCGGGAAGGCAAAAGAACGGTTTCTACAACCATACTTCCCGCGGTCCGTCAATAAGATCCGCGACCGCCGGTTTCCCGTTGACAAGCTTCGTTCTTCCTCTTATGTTAAATCAAAAACACCGCCGTCTCAGCACCGCCAGGCGGGAAGACCGGCGCCCGAGCGCCGCGTCATAGTTATCATCCCTCATGAAACTCCGGGAGGCATTATGGGCAATATCGGGAAACAGCTGCAAAAAGCAACGGATTTTTTTAAGAAGGACATTTGGAGAATCAAACGCACCACCCTGCCTCCGGGGAAATCCTTCTTCCTGAAGATCTCCCGGACCATTCTCCTCTCCATCCGGGGGTTCGATGAAGACAAATGCCAGCTTCGCGCATCGGCCCTCACCTTTTATTCCCTCGTCTCGATCGTTCCCGTTGCCGCGATGGCCTTCGGCATTGCCAAAGGCTTCGGATTTGAAAAAGTGCTGGAGTCGCAGCTGCGGGACAAGCTGGCCGGCCACGAAGACATCCTGGCCAATGTCCTCCAGTTCTCCAATGCGCTCCTGGCCAATACCAAAGGCGGCGTCATTGCCGGCGCCGGCCTGGTTGTTCTGATCTGGGCCGTGCTCAAGGTTCTGGGGCAGATTGAATATTCCTTTAACGACATCTGGGGCGTCAAGGAAAAGCGCACCCTCGGCCGCATGTTCGGAGACTATCTGTCGCTCATGCTGATCTGCCCGGTGATGCTCATTCTTTCCGGCGGCGTCACCGTCTTTGTCACCACTCAGGTAAATCTGATTCTGGAGAAGTTCGCCATCCTCGGGAGCCTGAGCTCCGTTATCTTCTTCCTGCTGAGGCTCCTGCCTTACACGTTGATGTGGGCTCTCTTTACATTCCTGTATATGTTCATGCCGAATACGAAGGTGAAACTTTCCTCAGCCCTGCCTGCCGGAATCATTGCCGGCACTACGTTTCAGATTGTCGAATGGGTCTATATCACTTTCCAGATCGGGGTCGCCAATTACAACGCCATCTACGGCAGCTTTGCCGCTCTGCCGCTTTTTCTGGCCTGGCTTCAGCTAAGCTGGCTCATTGTCCTGTACGGCGCGGAATTCTCCTTCGCTTACCAGAATGAAGACACCTACGAGTTCGAACCTGACGCGCTTCTGGCCAGTCATCGCCTCAGAATCCTTTTGTCGCTGCAGATCGCGCATCATCTGGTGCACACGTTTCTCCGCGGCGAAGAGGCCCCGACGGCGCGCGCCATCGCCGGCCGGCTCGAAATTCCCATCCGCTTCGTCAACGATATTCTTTTCAATCTGGTCAAAAGCAGCATTCTGTCGGTAACCCAGGCCGACGGAAGCTCTGAAAATGGATATCAACCCGCCCGGGACGTTAACTCGCTCAGCATCCACTATATCATCGATGCCCTGGAGGAAAGAGGCTTAAACGAGATGCCCTTCACCCATGCCCCGGAATTCGCCGCCCTCGCCGCGTCGCTTGAGGCCTTCGGAAAGGCCATTTCCGAACTGCCCCAAAACAAGCTGCTCAAAGACGTGTAACAACCCGGAAGTCATTTAAAGGCGCGGGGGACCATCGGCATGGCGGGCGGCTAACCGCGAATCCGCTCAGTCGAGAGCTCCCGATCGGCGCCGGATGGTAAGCCAGATCATCACACAGACGGCGATGAGCACGATGGCCGCGGCAAAGGAAAGAACGGCGGAATAAAGGTCGAAACGGCTGGCCACAAATCCCAGGGCGATCATCGGCACGGAAAAAAATGAATAGACAATCATAAAATACAGAGAATTGACCTGCCCGCGCTCCTCAGGCGGCGCGAGACGGTTGATTTCGGAGATCGAACCCAGGTAGGCCATGCCCATCGCCGCGCCGGAAATGATGGAACCGGCGACCATGACGGCAAGCGATGAAAAATACCAGGCGGCGACGAT
>SBEK01000112.1 GCA_009668925.1 Deltaproteobacteria bacterium | reverse complement strand
CAAAGCGTTGTTTAAAATTTTTAAAAATGATTTTCCTTTTATGGTGCCCCTCTACCCCGGGCCTTACACGTGGACGGCGCATCAGGCCGGAGAACTGCTGACCGACCTCTTGGCTTATTTGGAAAACGACGCGCAGCCCGTCTTGTTCACCCGGCCTTATTTTCTGGGCAGCATAGCGCTGATCAAGTCAGAGGACGCTCCGGACGTCGCCGTCGTTGACGGGAGGCGGCGGTTAACGGAGTTTGCAATCCTTTTGGCGGCCCTGCGCCGCGTGCTGCCCAGCCAGTTTGCCGCTATGCTTGCCGTATGCAAATACGAAAAGGGCGACCTGATCGCGGGAATGTCCGAACGCTACCGGTCTAAATTGCGTGAGGGCGACGAAGAATTCTTCCGTTATTTTATCCAGGACGAGAAAGAGCCGCAGAGCCCCGAGCCCTTCGGCTCACCCCTCACGGAGAACCAAAGAAACGTCCTGGACCATGTAAACTTTTTCATAGAGGCTCTGGCCCATCTTCCGGAATTGCGATGCCAGAGGCTTCTGCAATACCTGATGCTGCGCTGTTTTCTGGTTGCCGTATCCGCCCCGGATATCGAATCGGCCTATCACACATTCTCCGTGCTCTCCGCCCGGATGCAGGACCTCCGGCTCATCGACCTGATCCGGTCGGAAATGATCGGGTCGCTTCCGGGGGATAAACAGGGAGTGTACGCCAAGTTCTGGGAGGACGAGGAGGAAGAAACCTTTCAGGAATTATTCGCCCATGTCCGGCAGGTTTACCGCAAAACAAAATTGCGGGATGTCGCCCTCCTTGAATACCGCAAGCACATTCCGCCGCAAAAGAACCCGCAAAAATTCATCGATGAAGTCCTCCGGCCGTACTCGGAATATCTCGAAATCATCAGGACGGCATCTTATAGCAGCGATGAAGGCGCCCCGACCGTCAATTCCATGCTCGCCTGGCTGAACCAAATCGACAACTTCGACTGGGTGCCGCCGGCGATCCTCTACCTGGCGCAAAACCGCGATGCGCGAAGCGCCCGCGATCGATTCTTCACCGACCTGGAGCGACTGGCGGCGGGCCTGATGATTTTGCGGGCGGACGCCTATTCCCGCCTCCGCCGTTATGAGCGGCTTCTTTTGGCGATTGAAGAAAGAGCCGATCTGGAGGCCGCCACTTCTCCGCTTCAATTGACTGCGGGCGAAGCAGGCCTGATTATGAAAATTCTCGCCGGTGATCTATTCCTCGCCAAAAGAATCCGGCGGTATGTTCTCCTGCGCCTCGACTCGGCGCTCGCCGGGGGAAGAATCCTGCAGGAGGACCCCGTCATCTCGGTGGAACATGTTCTTCCGCAAAACCCGGACAAGGACAGCATCTGGATCAAATGGTTTCCCACGGCGGACGAAAGATCGCAGCGGGTGCATCGTATCGGGAATCTGGTTTTGCTCGCAGGCGGGAAAAGCGTCCAGGCGCGGAATTTTGATTTCGAGAAAATGAAGAATTATTATTTCGCCGCCGGCCGGGGCGCATCGCCTTTCATGATCACGGCGCAGGTGTTGCAGTATAGAGAATGGACGCCGGCCGCCATCGACGAGCGGCAAAAAGAACTTGTCGGTAAACTTAAACTCCTCTGGCGGTTATAGAGTCCCGGGAGACCAGGGCGCCTCCGGCGGAAAATGCCCTTTTGCCAATGAAGGGCGCGACTCCTTCCCGAGGGATGAAAAAGCAGCCTGGTGACAGCGTTTCTTATACGGGACAGACCAGCCACGGTATGGAGAGATAAATTGTCATTGACAGACAGCGCCATTCCCCTATAAAAAGAACCGCATAGGGAAGATCTAAAGGAAGTTCGCCTCACGGAGTATCTAAAGGAAAGGGAGGATTGGAAAATGAAAGTGCTCATTGCAGATGATTCGCGACTCGTCCGCGGCATCGTCGAGAGAGCCGTCGTCTCGGACGGGTTCGAGGCGCTGCAGGCAGCAAACGGCAAGGATGCCCTGAATATCCTGGAAACCGCTTATCAGGATGTCCGCATCGTGCTTCTGGACTGGAACATGCCTGTTTTGAACGGTATCGACGTGATCAAAAACATGCGCCGCGATGATCGCTTCAATAAAATTCCCGTGTTGATGGTATCCACGGAGTCCGAAGAAAAAAGGATTCAGGAAGCCGTCACAGCCGGCGCCCAGGGCTATCTCACCAAGCCCTTTACGCCGGATCAACTGAAAAATGCAATTCATCAGGTGCTGGATAAGAAATAGGAGGCAGCAGACGGGTCGGAAACCGGGTGCCCAGAGGGCAAGACAGCGGCCGTCGATGCACACGGAATTTATCAGCGATCCCGGGGATTCACCGTGAATACGAAATGGAGGTTTCTTTTCTATGAAGAAAATACTGGGACTGGATTGCAGCCCGAAAGCCGAAAAAGATATTTTAAAGCTGCTCAGTGATGATGCCTATATCGAATATGAAAAGTTTCAGGAAGGAATGGCGGTCGGCGGCTATGACATGATCATTTTATGGATGAGCAAGAACCAGGAACACGTGGTTCAGCAAATCTGCAACCTGCGGTATGCGTGCAGCTTCCAGAATATTCCCATCATTCTTTTCCACGGCCAGAAACGGGACTTCCCGTCGCAACCTTATATCATCGCCGGCGCGACCGAAGTGCTGTCTTTATCGGACCCGCCGCCGGCCTGTAAGCATATTATCAACGGTTATTTAATTCCGAGCAGGGACCCCCTGGCGGAAGAACTTGAATACCTGGAGCCTTTTATCAAAAACACGTGCCACATCCTTAAAACCATGGCGGGGGTGGATGTTCAATTCAAGAGAGTTTATTTTTCCAATACCATCAGAATCTTCGGCGACGTATCAGGGATCATGGGGCTCTCCGGTGACGCCGAGGGAACTCTTGTGGTCACATTCTACTGGGATCTGGCCAAGATGATCATTGCGAAGATGATGGGAACGGAAGAAGGTTCCATCGATGCGGAACTGATTCATGACGGCGTGAGCGAAATCATTAACATGATCAGCGGCACCACGAAAAAGGAATTTGTCGGGAAGCCCTATCATTTTGAGATTTCACTGCCATCCATCGTCGTCGGTCCCGGCCACCAGATCGGATACCTGCAAAACACCTCCGTGGCCGTGCTTATTTTTCAAGTGGGAAACCAGTCCTTTGCTTTACATGTTTGCATCAAGCCGAACGCGAACCGCGCCAAACAGGCGTGAGCGCCCGGCTTGAAATTAGCCGTTTGCAAATGAATTTCTTCATCTAACTGGATATTTTCATCGCAAGGACTATGGATACTAAAAGCTATATACTACTGGTGAATCGTGAACGAAATTTTCTCGACACGGTTGGCCAGTCGCTCACGGATGCCGGTTACGCGCTCTTGACCGCGACAACCATGAGTGAAGCCATCGGCTTAGTGGGTGCCAATCCCGTCGTCCTTATCGTCAGCGACAGCGAGCTTGCCGACGTCAGCGGCTATGATTTCCTCAGCGCGGTAAAGAGCAGCCCGGACTGGAAAGATATTCCCTTTGTGTTCTTTGTCTCCATCCACAGCGCCGAGAGCGCAGGCGGGACGCCGGACGCGGGAGCGGCGGATCATCCGGTCCGCACGATCGAGGATGAGGTCGCCATGGTTCTGAAGGCTTTTGACATGGGGGCGCATGATTTCATCGTGGATACGCCGGAAGAGGAAGCGTCCAAAGTGCTCACGGAACGCATCGGCAGAAGATTCCCGGCCATGACCAAAGAGAAGAGAGGATCCGCAGCCGCTGACGGGCGCCGGGAAGCATCGGCCGGACCGAAAGACGGCGACGCTCCGATCGTCGAAGAGCACCGCCGATACCATGAACGAACCATCCTGAAGGAAGCAATCCCCGTTGAATTATCGCGCGATGCCATTTTCTGGATGCCCGGCCAGATCATCAACGCCCATATCAAGGGATTGATGATGGAGACCTCCCTGCTCGGCAAGCTCGACATGCCGCTTTACGTCAGAGTCGGGCTGCCCGAGGGGAAATTGGTCCTGGAGGGTCATGTCAAGCATATTTCGATCAGCAATCACCAGATGTCGGCGCGCATCGGGGTCATCATCAAGAATTCCCCGGAATGGAACGAAACGTATCATTACATTCTCAAGCAAAGCGAAGCCCCCGAAAAACTTCCGGCGAAAAAGCGCACCGTGACGGATGAATCGCCGATTGGAAAACTGATCGACGCCAAAATGGTCATGCAAATGGACGCGCCCGAGATAGAAAATACCGAGGCGGAGGATTCCGGAAGCGACCGCGCTCTGGAAATAAAGTTTTACCGCAGCCTTGTCGGAAAGAAACTGGGCAACTATAAGGCGGTGTCTTTTATAGGCGCCGGCAGTATGGCCGGTGTTTTTAAAGGGTGGGACGTTGTCCTGGAGCGGGATGTGGCCCTGAAGATCATCTCCTTCAATCTTTCCATGATCAGCTCGTACCGCGACATGTTTGTGAAGGAGGCGCAGCTGGTTTCCCGTCTGAACCATCCCAATATCGCGCAGATCTACCACATCGATCACGCGGATGATGTTCTGTTCTTTGCCATGGAGCTCATTAGCGGGGGGACGCTGGCCGATATTATCAAGGACAGAAACAATCTCAATACGGCAAAAGGCCTGGAACATTTCATCACCATCTGCCGGACACTCGATTTTGTCAGCGAACAGAACATCGTCCACCGCGACATTAAACCGGAAAACATCATGATCGACGATCATGGCGTATTGAAAGTGGTTGATTTCGGCGTGGCGGTCGTCAACGACGAAACGGAAAAGAAGAAAAAGACCGAAGGCATGGTGGGATCGCCGCTTTATGCGTCTCCCGAGTGCAGCACGGGCCGCCCGCTGGACCGCCGCAGCGATATTTACTCATTGGGCGCCACCTTTTACCATCTCTTTGCCGGCGTGCCGCCCTTTGACGGAGACACGGTCGATGCCATTCTGTCCAAGCATGCGACGGAAAGCCTGGTCCCCTTGAAGAAGATGAACCCCATCCTTTCGAGCGCCCTGTCCAACATCATCGGGAAGATGATGGAAAAGAATCCGGACAAAAGATACCAGAATTACCGCGCGATCATTGATGATCTGAAGGTGCTCATGAAATAAACGGCGGTTTGGCGCGTGCGCCTTCCGGCGTCGCCGCCCTCGAAACAAAGCCCCCATCCGCTGCCGGGATGGGGGCTTTCCCGTTTCACCCCCGGTTCGGCGCGATCAATCCGAACGCTTTTCCGCCGCTTCATTTTCCTCAAGCGCCTTATGTCTTTCCTTCTGCTGCGCGTCGATCGTATTTAATGTTTCTTTGGTTGCCTGATACTGCTTAAGGGCCCGATTGCCGGTCGCCTCGTCAATCACCTTGTCACCGCTTTCACAGCCGCCCAAAATCGCGATCGTCACACCGCCGATGACCAGGCCTCTGAAAATTTTCCCGATCGGCCCTGGCTGCAAGAATGTCTTTCCTTTCATGATTTCCCCCCTGTTGTCTGCGGAAATTGCGCCCCATAGATATCGGCTACTATTATTCCTCCATTTAACTATTATTGCCTAATAAATCATAATGACATTAATCATGAACAGAGGATTGGATCCGTCCCGGCAACAATCATCTGCAATCGTTTCGGTTGTTCATTTTAACAGATCCTGCGTATCGAACAACGAGGTAAAATCAATGAAGATGAATAAATATTTCACGGCTGCCGCATTGCTGTTGACGCTTCTTCTGATTCCGCCCGCGGCGCTCCCGGCCCAGACCGACGAAGCGGGCCCGTCCGCACCGCAAACCAGGGTTTATTCCCAGGAAGAGCTCGACAGGTATCTCGCCCCCATCGCCCTGTATCCGGATGCCCTCTTGTCGCAGATTCTGATGGCATCGACCTATCCGCTGGAAGTGGTTGAAGCCGACCGCTGGCTGCAAAAAAGACAGGAATTGACGCCGGAGGCATTGGATGAGGCGCTTCGGGACAAATCCTGGGACGTCAGTGTAAAATCGCTCTGCCGCTATCCGCGGGTGCTGGCGACGATGAGCGACAACCTGCAGCTGACCAACGACCTGGGCAATGCATTTCTGGGCCAGCAAGACCAGGTGATGGATACGATACAGAAACTGCGGGCCAAAGCTAAAGTCCAGGGCAATCTTTCGTCAACCGAGAGGGAAACGGTGACCACGGACAATGGATCCATCATCATCGAGCCGGCCCGGCCCGACGTTGTTTATGTTCCGGCGTACGATCCGTGCTGGGTTTACGGTCCCTGGTGGTATCCGGCATGCTCACCCTTATGGTTCTGGTACCCCGGTATTGTTGTCGGCGCCGGCTTCTTTTTCGGTCCGCCCATCTTTATCGGTCCCCTCGGCCCCTGGTGCGGTTTCCACTGGCGCCGGCACGAAATATTCATCGATCACCACAGGACCCTGGGATTTCACAGACCCCCGATTACCAGAATGCACGGCGGCTCGGAAACCTGGAGGCACAATCCGGTTCATCGCCGCGGCATAGAGTACCGCAGTCCTGAAATCGGCCGCAGATTCGGCCAGATGCCACGCGCCGGCATTGAGGCACGCCGGTCTTTCCGCGGCTTTGGTCCCGAAGGAAGGGGGCCCGGCCTCGGTACGGCCCCGGACCGAAGGCCGGACAGAGGGCGTCCGCTGACAACGCCGCGCGCGGCGAGCCCCGGGACAAGGCCGTTTGAACAACCTTCCGGAACGCGGATGGAGCGTCGCGATATGCAGCCAAGGAGCGACGCCCCGTCCTTTTCGCCTGCCCCGTCCGCCCGCGGGCGCAATAACGCCTTCGAAGGTTTCGGTTCGAGCGGCCGGGAAGTGATGCAGCAGCGGGACCGCGGGGAAAGCAGCATGGGTCGCGACGCAGGCGGCGCAAGAGGATTCCAGGGCGGAGGAAGATTTCAGGGCGGAGGCGCCCCGCGCGGCGGAGGCCAAAGACGATGAAGGAGGAATCCGGAATTGGGTGTAGACGGACGGAGGAAGGAGAATGATGATCCTTATGCGCATGAGAATAATCAATGTGATCAAAATGGCGGCGTTTTCCATCATCGCTGCCGCCGCGCTTATCGTCCTTTGCGGCGGGGCGGCCGAGGCGGCCAAAATGACCCAGAAAACATTTGCCTCGCCGGAAGAAGCCTTCGGCATGCTGATCGCCTCCGTTGAAAGCAAAGATGCCAAACAACTGAACGCCCTGTTCGGACGAGGCTCCGAAGAAATCTTCCCGGCTGACGGTGAAGACGATGCCGGCTCCCGGGAGGGGTTTTTAGAGGCGTATCGCGTAAAACACAGGCTGGAGAAGACGGGGACAAACAAGGTCATTTTGCATGTGGGCGAAAAGGACTGGCCCTGGCCGGTTCCGCTTACGAAAGCCGGCAGCCGCTGGCGCTTCGATACCCGGGCGGGGATTAAGGAAATCGTTGCCCGCAGAATCGGCAAAAATGAAGTCGCCGCGGTTCAGGTTTGCCTGGCCTATGTGGATGCGCAGCTGGAGTATGCGAGTCAGCACGGAGCTGCCGGAATCGGTGAATATGCCCAGCGGCTGGCGAGCGAACCGGGAAAGAAGAACGGACTTTGCTGCCCGGCCCAAAGCGGTGAAAAACCAAGCCTCCTGGGCCCCCTTGTGGCTTCCGCCTGCGAAGAGGAAATGACCTCGCTTAGACTGCCCGGCAAGGAACCTGCTCCCTATCACGGATACTATTACAAGATCCTCAAGAGCCAGGGAAAGGATGCGCCGGGCGGCGCCTACGACTATATCGTGGACAAGAAAATGATCGGCGGATTCGCGCTCGTCGCCTATCCGGCTGTTTACGGCGTGACCGGGATAACCACGTTTATCGTGAACAAGGACGACATGGTCTATCAGAAAGACCTGGGCAGGAATTCGAAAAAGATCGCCCGCGCGATGACGAGCTACAATCCCGACGCCACCTGGAAAAAAGTGGATGAATGACACTTCCCGGCCGCTTTCCTCAAACCCCCGCTTCGGGAATTGCTGCGGTTGCGTTCGGGCTGCATTTCTTTCAGTCGACGCCGCAAAACGCCTACGCGCCTAAGTACGCTTCCCGGACGCGGGGATTACCCGTCAGTTCTTTGCCTGTTCCGGAAAGGACAATGCGCCCGGTTTCCAGAACATAGCCCCGGGAAGCGATGGAAAGCGACATGTTCGCGTTCTGTTCGACGAGCAGAATGGTTTTCCCCGCCCCATTGATTTCGCGGATGATTTTGAAAATATCCCGCACCAAAACGGGCGAGAGCCCCATGGACGGCTCGTCGAGCAAGAGCATCCGGGCGTCGGTCATGAGCGCGCGGCCCACGGCCAGCATCTGCTGCTCGCCGCCGGAAAGCATCCCCCCCAACTGCTTTTCCCGTTCACGAAGCCGCGGAAAAAGTTCAAACACCCGGTCGAGGTCCTGGGTGGTTTTCATTTTGTCCCGGCGCTGCCAGCAGGCGAGCTTAAGATTTTCCATCACGGTAAGGTTGCCGAAAATACCGCGGCCCTCCGGCACATGGGCGACGCCTGCGGCGACAATGCGGTCGGCGGAGATGTTTTTCAGATTTTTCCCCGCATAGGCGATGCTGCCCTCGTAAGGAATCATACCGGAGACGGCCCGCAGGATGGAGGATTTGCCCGCCCCGTTCGCGCCGATGAACACGACGATTTCTCCGCTCGCCACATCAAAGGAAATATCATCCACCGCTTTGATGCTGTCGTAGAAAACGTTTAAGCCGGAAACGGACAGCAGAAGATCGCCCGGGGTCATGAAGCCACCTCCTCGCCGAGGTAAGCTTCCAGGACTTTCGGATTTGCCCGAATCTCCGCGGGCAGGCCGCAGGCGATCGTCGCGCCGAAATCCAGCACCACCAGGCGTTCGCAAATGCCCATCACCAGGCGCATCTGATGCTCGATCAAAATAACCGTGACGGAAAACGTCTTGCGGATCCACTGGATAAATTCCATGAGCTGGACAATTTCGTTGGGGTTCATGCCGGCCGCCGGCTCATCGAGCAGGAGAAGCTCGGGCCCGGTGGCGAGCGCCCGCGCAATTTCCAGGCGGCGCTGCAGGCCGTAAGGCAGGTTCTTGGCTTTCTCGCCCGCCGCCTCATCCAGTTTGAAAACATAGAGCAAGTCCAGCGCCCGGGTCGTGATGCGCTTCTCCTCGGCGCGGAAACGGCCGATATGCAAAAGCGCTTCGGCCGGCGTGTAGGCCATCTGGCCGTAATGAGCGATGCGGACATTATCCAGCACGGAGAGCTCTTTAAAGAGCCGGATGTTTTGAAAAGTGCGCGCAATGCCCAGGCGGGTGATCTGATGCGGCGTCAGGCCGACCAGCTCCTTCCCGCTCAGTTTGATGCTGCCTTCCGTCGCCCGGTAGACGCCGGTGATGAGGTTGAAAACCGTCGTCTTCCCCGCTCCGTTGGGTCCGATAATGCCGACCAGCTCCTGCGGCAAGACCGCCAGATTGAAATCGGATACTGCGCAAAGGCCGGCGAAGCGGTGGGTGAGTTTGGATATTTCAATCAGCGGCATCCGGGGCCTCCTTTTTCTTTTGCCGCCACATCCTTTCGATGGTGAGATCGCGAAGCGGCGTAAACAGGCGGGCCTCCCGAAGCCCCATGATACCGCGCGGCCGGTAAATCATGAGGAGCACCAGCAAGAGCGGCATGAACACCATGCGCCAGATGCCCATCGGCCGCAGGATTTCCAGCAGGATCGTATAGATGACCGCGCCGAGGATCGAACCGGCAATGGACGAGATGCCGCCCAGATAAACCATAATCAGGATATCGGTGGATTTAATGATATCGAACATGCGCGGATTGATAAACTGCAGGGCATGGGCAAACAGCCCGCCGGCAATGCCGGCAAAAAAAGACGAGACGACAAACGCAATGATCTTCACCTGGCGCGTATTGACGCTCATCAGGTCGCTGGCGATTTCATCCTCGCGGATGGACAACACGCCCCGTCCGAAATTGGAATAGACCAGGTTGCGGATCACCCAGACCGAAAGCGCGGTCCAGAAGAAGACCCACGGCAGCGTCGTGAGCTTTTCCATGCCCAGAAGTCCGCGCGGCCCGCCGACGGCGTCAATATTTTCCAGAATGGATTTCACAATCATGCAGAAGGCCAATGTGACGATGGCCAGATAGTCGCCGCGTGTTTTAAAAGAGGGGATGGCGACCAGCAATCCGATCAGGGCCGCGCCGGCGCCGCCCGCCAGAATCGCCACCGGGAAAAGCAGCTCGTGGGCGCCCGCCGGAAATACATAAACGGTCATAAGCGAGGCAATGTAGGCACCCACGGCCATGAAGCCCGCGTGGCCCACGGAAAATTCGCCCATGTATCCGTTGATCAGATTCAGGCTGACGGTGAGGATGATGTTGATGCCCACATAAATCAAAATCAGCTGCAGGTATAAATCCAGAAATTCAAACCGGTCGACGGCGACGCAGAAGGCCAGGCCGGCGAGCCCGAAGACCGGCCAGAAAAATCTGTAGCCGGTAAGCGTGTGCCAGTGTTTGGAGAGCCGCTGATAGGCCGTTTGGATTGAAGACATGACTAAACCTTTTGCGGGTGCGGCTTGCCCAGAATGCCGTACGGCCTCAGAATCAGAAGAACCAGGAGCAGCGTGAAAGCCACAAAATCACGGTAAGTGGAGGGGAAAAACGCGGCGACCATAATTTCGACCGCCCCCAGAATGAAACCGCCGATCATCGCGCCGCGGATATTGCCGATGCCGCCCACGACGGCGGAGATGAAGGCCTTCCAGCCGACCATGATCCCCATGTAAGGATCGATTACCGGATAGGCCAGCCCGTACATCATGCCGGCCGCGCCGCCCAGGCCCGTTCCGATCGCGAAGGTGAGCGAGATGATCCTGTTGACCGGCACCCCCATCAGCCCGACAATGGACTTGTCCCAGGAGATGGCGCGCATGGCCATCCCGGCTTTTGTCCGCTGGACGATAAAATCCAGAATCAGCATCAAAGCGAGCGAAAGGACGATCACCAGAATCTGCAGCGAAGAAATGGAAAGCGAACCGACCGTCCAGGTGACGTTATCGAGCAAGGGCGGAATGTGCTTGGGATAGGGCGAAAGCGCCAGGGTGAAATTCTCCAGAAAAAGCCCGACGCCCAGAGCCGTGATGATGGCGGAAACGCGCGGCGCATTGCGCAGCGGCTTGTAGGCGAGCCGTTCGATGACCACGCCCAGAAAGGCCACGCCCAGCATGGATAAAAGCAGCGTCGGAACAAAAGAAAGATGAAGATAGACGGCAATGAGAAAACAGAAGAAGGCGCCAACCATGAACAAATCGCCGTGGGCGAAGTTGATCATCGTCAGAATGCCGTAGACCATCGTGTAGCCCAGGGCGATAAGTGCGTAAATGCTGCCCAGCTGCAAGGCATTTAAAGTCTGTTGAAAAATATAGGCCATAGAGTCAAGATGCCATTCAAATTAAAGCGCTATCTTTGTTGTCTCGTCGTCAGCGTCCTCGACGTATTTGCATATACGCCTCCGGCGCCTCCTCCTCGCCGCCGCGATATCATCTTTAATTAAAATGGCATTGCTAACGGACCTTCCTTTATCAATCGCTTTTTATTCTCTATATCCGACCAACCTGTTTTACCACGAATGTTTTAACGCGGCTTGAGGAAAAATATCCTTCACGGGGTACATACTCCAAATGCCATTTTCGTCTCAGGGCCCGGCCCGAACGAGAATCACTGCTTTACAAGGCTTGTTCAAACGATCCAGAGGCAAGGCGCGCGAAGCTTTAGGAGCGGCTTACTGTTGCGTAGGCCGCAGTGACTAAAGCTGAAGCGCATCCGGCATACGCCGGATTCACTCTGCATAGGGTCGTTTCAACAAGCCGATTCCTCAGGGTTTGGCATTCGCATACCACGTAAACTTCCCATCCTTGATCTTCAAAATCACCGCGCTCTTGACCGGGTCGCCCGATCCTTCCTTGAACTGCATATCCCCCGTCACGCCGTCATACCGGGGAATTTTCGCGAGCGCGTCGCGGACGGCCTGGCGGTCATTTTTACCGGCGGTCTTAAGCGCCTGAAACAGAAGTCCGAATGAATCGTAGGTCAGGGCAGCCACGTCATCCGGCGTCGCATCGTATTTCAGCCGGTAGTTCGCGATGAATTTTTTGGTCGTCGCCGTCGCCGCATCGGCGGCGTAGTGCGTGCTGAAGTAATAGCCGTTGCAGTCCGCGCCGCACAGCTTCAGAAGTTCGGAACTTCCCCAGGCGTCGGCGCCGACAAACGGCACGGCAATGCCCAGGCGCTTCGCCTGCTGAATCTGCAGCGGTATTTCACTGTAATAGTTGGGCAGAAAAATGACGTCCGGCGCGGTTTGCTTGATTTTCGTCAACTGTGATGAAAAATCCTTGTCATTGGTCGTGTAGGTTTCAAAGGCGACGATCTTGCCGCCCTGCTGCTCATAAACGTCCCTGAAGATCTCGGCGATGCCTTTATTGTATTCGGAGGCCACGTCGTAAAGCACCGCCGCTTTCTTAAGTTTCAGGTCGTCCAGGATGAATTTGGCGACCACCCTTCCCTGGAAGGGATCGATGAAGCACGCGCGGAAAACATATTTCTTGGAGGCATTGGTTTTGGAATCGAGGGTGGCCTTCGGCGTCGTCGACCAGGGCGTGATCAGAACCACCTTGCTCGTTTCCGCGATTTCAGCGGCGGGCAGCGCGTAGCGGCTGGCATTCGGGCCGACAATCGCCAGGACTTTATTTTGCGTAATCAGCTTTTGCGCCGCGGAGGCCGATTGATCGGCCTTCCCGGCGTTGTCCTCGACAATGAGTTTGATTTTATATTTCTTGCCGCCGAGCTCTATCCCGCCCAGGTCATTGATTTCCTGCACGGCCAAATCCGCTGCTTTTTTGCAGGAGGCGCCGACGGCCGGAATGTCGCCCGTCAGTTCGGCAATCAAGCCTATTTTGATTTGAGAAGAATCCTCTTTGCTGCAACCGAAAACACCAAGGGAAAGAATTACCAGAAAAATGATTAAAATCGCTGTTTTTTTCATAACAATGACTCCGGCATGGATTGGGATATTTTGCCCACAGCTTATAGGGGAAGGTCCTGTGTGTGTCAATACAAAAGATAGGTTCAGGGCGGAGCCCCGCGCAGCAGAGCGAGTGCCGGATCATTACTTAATTACTTAATTACTTAAAACTTAAAACTTAAAACTTAAAACTTAAGACTTAAAACTTCCCTTCAAAGCATTTTCCCAACATACCGGGCAATCGCCGGGGAGGCGGTGAGCCCCGGCGATTCAATGCCGACGAGGTTGATAAATCCCGGTGCGTCTTCGCGAATGACAAAATCGGCAAACGGGTCCCCTGGACCCTGCAATTTCGGGCGGATTCCCGCCATATCCGGGTGAACATTTTCCGGTTTCAAAAAAAGCAAATACTTTTTGGCCTGCTCACAAAAGAGAGCGGCTTTCTCCGGCGAAACGCCGTATTCTTCACGGCGGTCGATGTAAGTGGCATCCGGCCCCAGCCGGAAGCGCCCGTTCAAATCCAGCGTCAGATGCACACCCAGCCCCGCCTGATCCTTCACGGGCGCCGGATAAATTAACCGGCCGACCATTCCCGGCTTCACGCCGGTAACGCCGCAGTAGTCGCCTTTGCAATAATGAAGGCGATAGTGCGCGCCGGCCAGATTGGCGATGGTGTCTGCGGCGAGCCCGGCGGCATTGATGACCACCGCCGTCAGAAAATCATAGGCTTCGCCTCTGTCGCTTTCGGCAATGATCCGCCACCCCGCCGTTTCTTTTTCAATGCGCGATACACGGGTATGACAGACCAGTTTAGCTCCGTTACCCTCCGCCTGCCTCA
>SBEK01000292.1 GCA_009668925.1 Deltaproteobacteria bacterium | reverse complement strand
CCAGTGGCCCTTGCTTTCCCTGCAGGACGGCGGCTTTTTGGCCGGCCGGGGCAACATGGTCGTGGTTACCGTCAACTACCGGCTGGGGCCCATGGGTTTCCTGAGCCATCCGGCATTGAAAAAAGGTGATCCGGCGGGCGACTCGGGAAACTTTGCCCTCCTGGATTTAATTGCAGCGCTCAAATGGGTCCGGGCCAATATCGCTCATTTCGGCGGGGATCCCGGAAATGTCACGATCGCCGGCGAATCTGCGGGAGGTCAAAACGTTTATTGCCTGATTTCATCGCCTCTGGCCAAAGGATTATTCCACAGGGCCATTTCCCAAAGCGGTGTTATCCGTCCCTCCACGCCTGCCCGCGGCGCGGATCATGTAAACGGCATTTTGGCGCGGCTGCTGGTGAAAGACGGCAGGGCTGCCGATGTCCAGGCGGCCTCGGCCATGCTTGCGGCCATGTCCATAGGCGAGATCGAAGCCTACATGAGATCGAAGCAGGCGGCCGATTTTCTGGAAATGTATCCGGAAGGCAAAGCCATGGGGATGATCACTTTCCCCACGGCCTTCGGCGACGGCACCGTCCTGCCGGTCGATTTTTACGCGGCCCTGGACTCCGGCAATTACAACAAAGTGCCGATGATTCTCGGCACCAATAAAGAAGAAGCCAAAATATTCATCAGAAACTATCCGGTGTTTGCGGGCTGGCGGCGGGATGGGTCCCTGCTCAATGACCCGGCTAAAATGGAATTGTATAACCTGGTCGCGAAGTATCAATCCGACAGCTGGAAGGTCATGGCGGTGGATCAGCCGGCCGGAATCATGCGTGATCAGGACGGCCAGCCTTTCATTTTTACCTATCAGTTTTTATGGGGAGCGGGCGGCGCAGCCAATCATGTCATGGCCTTTCCTTTGAATTTTATTCTGGGCGCCTGTCACGCGATGGAGATTGACTTTGTCTTCGGAACGGAGAAGGCGTCCCTGGGCGCGATCGTGTTCAGCGATAAGAACAAACCGGGCCGCGTGGCCCTCTCCAATGCCATGATGGATTACTGGTCGCAGTTTGCCGCGACGGGCAATCCCAACCGCGAAAAGTCCGGTCTCCCGAAGTGGAGTCCCTGGTCCAACATTCAGGGCTTCCCGAAAACACTTCTGCTGGATGCCGATCTCGAAAAGGCCAAAATTACGATGTCCAGAAGCGAACTAACCAGGGAAGAAGTGATGAGCGCTTTGCAGGCGGAGCCCAGGCAAAAAGAAATTCAGCCGCTGTTCGACGTGTGGCCGTATCGGCCGCGCTAGCAAAAGAGATCCCGCGATTAAAGATCTCCCGCCCTGCAAAGACGGGCGAGGGGACAGAAAAGAGAGGATAAATATAATGGAAGTAAGAGGAAAGGTTATTATTGTTACGGGAGCGGCATCAGGCATCGGCCGCGGATTGTGTCAGAGATTTGCGAAGGAAGGCGCCAAAGCGATTGTGGCCGCCGATGTGAATGAAGCGGGAGCGAAGTCGGCGGCCGCGGAAGTCAAGGGCGATGCCATTGTCTGCGATGTGCGCAAGGAGGCCGATGTCATCCGGATGGTCAAGTTTACGGAGGACAAGTATGGCCGTATCGATCTCATCTGTTCCAACGCCGGAATTATCGAGGTCGGCGGCTATGAGGTGACGAACGAAGCCTGGCAGCGCATCTGGGAAATCAATGTCCTCGCGCATGTGTTTGTGGCGCGGGCGGCGATTCCGGGGATGGTCCAGCGCGGCGGCGGGGCTATCATGATTACGGCTTCCGCAGCCGGGTTACTGAGCCAGATCGGCTCGCTCCCTTATTCCGTGACCAAGCACGCGGCAGTGGGACTGGCCGAGAACCTGTCCATCACTTACGGCGGACAGGGCATTCAGATTTTTGCGCTGTGCCCCCAGGCGGTCGAAACGGCGATGACGCGCGATCACGAAGGCGGCGGCGTGGCCGGTG
>SBEK01000291.1 GCA_009668925.1 Deltaproteobacteria bacterium | reverse complement strand
CAGATTCTGCTATTGGATGAACCCTTCGGGGCGCTCGACGCCCAGGTTCGCTCAGAACTGCGACGCTGGCTGCGCAGGCTTCACGACGAGATTCACGTTACCAGCATTTTCGTCACGCATGATCAGGAAGAAGCCCTGGAACTGGCGGACCGTGTGGTGGTGATGCGCGAAGGACGGATCGAGCAGATCGGTACGCCCGAAGAGGTCTATGAACACCCGGCCAATGCTTTTGTTCTGAACTTTTTGGGCAACGTCAATCTGTTTCATTGCCGCGCCCCGCTGGCCCCCGATCTGCAGGAGGAAAGTGTTGTATCCGCCGCCAGCGGCGATGAGGCGGGTGATCCGAAAGTGGTGGGTTACGTACGGACGCACGATTTGGCTCTGGAGAGGACGCCGGCCGCTGCGACCAGCATTGAAGCCCGGGTTTTGCATATTCACGCCATCGGGCCCGTCGTGCGCGTGAGCCTGGTTCTTGCGGGCAGTCGTGAGACTCTGGAGGCCGAACTCACGCGGGATGTGTTTCAGAGTCTCGGCCTGCAAAAGAACGAAAAGATTTATGTCAGACCCCGGCATGTAAGAGTGTTTGAAGATTATCAAATATAAAGGAGGAGAACAATGAAACTACTGATTAACGGCAATCCGGAAGAGGTGTCCGGCGCAGTGACGATTCCGGAGTTGCTTGCCGAAAAGAAGGTCGCCGATCCCGATATGGTGACGGTGGAGCTAAACGGAGTTATTCTGCGGCGCGAAGATTTTCCGGCAACTCAGGTCAAGGAAGGCGATGCCGTCGAATTTCTCTATTTCATGGGCGGTGGATCCGGAAAATGAAACGCAGGGGATTTACAACGACGGCTATCCACGAATCGGGCCCGGGAAAAGAGGCGCAGGGTGCACTGCGTTTTCCGGTCTATGACACGGCGGCATTCGGATTCGAATCCGCGGAATCGATGGCGGATTCTTTTTCCGGCCGCAGGCAGGCCCATGCCTATACGCGGATATCCAATCCGACTGTAGACGCCCTGGAACGGAGGATCACGGCGCTGGAAAGCGCTAAAGCCACCGTGGCCGTGGCCTCGGGAATGGCGGCTCTGTCCGTGACGTTTCTCAACCTTCTTAAAGCCGGTGAAAACATCGTGGCCTCGGCATCGCTCTTTGGCGGAACGTACACATTTTTCAAAAAGATCCTTGCGCCCCTGGGCATTGAAACACGCTTTGTCCCGATTGATGATCCGGGCGCCGTCGAGACGGCAGTTGATGAACACACGCGAGCGGTCTTTGCCGAGACCATCTCCAATCCCGGCATGATCGTTGCGGACTTTAACGGAATTGCCTCGATTGCCGCAAAACGCGGGATACCCGTCATTGCCGACAGCACGGTGACCACGCCTTACTTGTTCCATGCCCGGGATTACGGGGTCAACGTGGTTTTGCACTCCACGACGAAGTATGTTTCCGGCGGTGCTACTACCATGGGCGGCGCTATAGTGGATCTGGGAAATTTCGACTGGACGAAAATCCCGGCGCTCGCCGGGTATCACCGCTTCAATGAAATGGCCTTTATTGCCCGCCTGCGCAGGGAAGTCTACCGGGAAACGGGCAGTTGTCTGGCGCCCCATCATGCTTACCTGCAAACGCTGGGGCTGGAAACCCTGGCCCTGCGCATGGAGCGGATCTGCCTGAACGCCGGCCGGCTGGCTGAGTTCCTGTCAGCGCATTCCGCCGTGACGTCCGTTCGCTATCCGGGGCTTTCGTCATCGCCGTATCATGTGCTGGCAAACAAACAATTTCAGGGATTCGGGGGTATTTTGTCCATGAACCTGAAGAGCAGGGCGGAGTGTTTTCGCTTTTTAAACAGGCTGTCCGTGATCAGCCGGGCCTCCAATCTGGGAGACAACAAAACGCTGGCCCTGCATCCCGCATCCACCATATTCGCGGGGTTTACAGAAGAGGAACTTAAACATCTGGGG
>SBEK01000290.1 GCA_009668925.1 Deltaproteobacteria bacterium | reverse complement strand
ATTGACAAAAGCAGATTTTCGATTCCGTTTGTTTGCGGCGCCCGCAATTTGGGAGAGGCGCTCAGGCGTGTTGCGGAAGGCGCAACGATGATCCGTACCAAGGGGGAAGCGGGAACGGGCAATGTTGTTGAGGCGGTACGCCACATCCGGGCGATGAACCGCGAGATCCGCATTTTGGCGGGAATGCCCGCCGAGGAAGTGACCGGGTTTGCCAAGACAAACGGCATTCCGCACGAACTGGCCCTTCAGGTTCGGCAACTGGGAAGGCTTCCTGTGGTGAATTTTGCAGCTGGCGGCATTGCTACTCCCGCCGACGCCGCGTTGATGATGCAGCTGGGATGCGACGGCATCTTTGTGGGGTCCGGCATTTTTAAGTCGGACAATCCCGCCGCCAGGGCGCGGGCGATTGTCAAGGCGACGGCTTATTTCAACGACCCGCAGAAAGTTCTGGAAGCGTCCACCTCTATCGGGCAGCCGATGCAGGGGCTGGAAATTGCGGATATCCCGGAAGAACAGCGTCTGGCGGGACGGGGCTGGTAAAAGTTTTTAATCTGAGGCCGGGAGCAGACCGGAATTCACGGGCCCTGCAAATGCTTTTCAGGGAGGTTTGGCTCCTCTACCGGCCGCCACTTTCAGGCAAGGGCCGGAAATGGGTAAAATAGCAAACATGGACTATTTCGCGGTATCCGGAGGTTTCTTATATGCGAATTGGTTGGGTTGGAGGATTGGAGCGCAGTGATTCAACATTTGAGCAATTGGCGGTTGCCGCGGGTCACAAGCTGGAATTCCATAACGGCGACGTCAGAGGAAACGGGTTGAACGCCATGCGCGGGCTCGTGAACCGTTCATCGGTTGTTGTGATTTTGACCACTATCAATAGTCATCAGGGGGTTCAATTGGCCAAGCGCCTGGCCCGGAAGCAAAATCGCCCGTTCGTTGTCATGAAACGATGCGGTCGGAGTGGATTTCGGCAATTTCTGTCCAATATAGACCGGCATGAGGGCAACGATACATGAAAAAAAGCAGTGTAAAGAACGGGATGATTTATTGCGTTATCAGCAGCGCAATAAGCCGATGATGTAAAAGAGGAGTCAGTTGTCATGAAAGATGTCTTGACGGCAAGAGGGTTGATTATTCCGGGACTAAACGGTTCCGGTCCCGGCCACTGGCAGACGCTTTGGCAAGAAAAATTCTGTTTCACGCGGGTTGAACAACACAACTGGGAGACTCCGGATCTGGAGAAATGGGTGGAAAATCTGAACCGTTACATCACGGCGGAATCCGAATCCGTTCTTCTGGTTGCGCACAGTCTGGGCAGTCTGACGGTCGCCTACTGGGCTAAAGCATATCCGCAAAGCAAAAACTGCATTCATCACGCCCTGCTCGTTGCTCCGCCCGACGTGGAGCGGTCACCTTATATTCCGGAGGATTTGCGGCGTTTTGCCTCTCATGATCCGCTTCCTTTTCCCACCACACTGATCGGCAGTGAAAATGATCCTTACATGGCTAAGAAGATGGCACAGATGCTGGCCCGGGACTGGGGAAGCTGTTTCATCAACGCCGGTCCGGCCGGGCATATCAATCTGAATTCCGACACGGCCCGTGGCCGGAAGGCGAAGCATTGCTTCAGCATTTGATTCGACGTTACAGATGATAGGATATGACGCAGGGTGAATACTTGACCTTTACAGATGGTGAAAGAGGATTAAACCAGACACTAAATAAAGGGTGAATGATCCGCTTAATTTGAGAATCAAACATGATCCGGCGGGGAAGAAGTTTCAAGGAATGATGCCTATCGGCGAAGGCTGCGGCATTGACACAGATCCGCTCTTATCAAAGTGTGGCATCCCAACTTTGGCATTCTTCTCAGTCCGATCATCGCCGCGGCGGCTATGAGCCTTTCATCCGTTTCCGTAGTCGGAAATTCCTTCAGGCTGCGGAGAGCAAAGATATAAGCAAAAATGAGCAGCAAATCGGAAG
>SBEK01000111.1 GCA_009668925.1 Deltaproteobacteria bacterium | reverse complement strand
TTTATATATTGATTACATATATTTATAATCTATTTGGCTCGTTTAGCAAACACACTTAATATTTTTATGTTGCAAAAATTTTTGTCATTGCATAATATATTGACCTGGAGAAATGATATGGACAAAAACACTCTGCTGCTTAAAAAATATACCAACCGCAGACTTTACGACACGGAAAAAAGTATTTATGTAACGCTGAACTACGTCACCGACATCATTCGTCAGGGAAGACCCGTCCAGGTGACGGATGCCAAAACCGGCGAAGATGTCACTGCGGCCATCCTGACCCAAATCGTTCTGGAAGAAGCGCGCCAGAAAAAATTTCTGCTTCCGCCTCCCCTGCTCTACCTGATTATCCGGTACGGCGAAAACGTACTCACCGATTTTTTTGAGAAATATCTGGAACAGGCCATTCGCAATTATCTGGCGTTTCGCAATTTGGCCGACGATCAGTTCCGGAAATGGCTGGAATACGGTGAGAATTATGCCAGGGTGAATCCTCAGGCCGGAAGCGATCTGAATCCCTTTAAATCGATGTTTGAAATATTCTCACCCCCTTCGCCAAGGGAAAAATCCGACAACGACAAAAAATAGCCACGGATCCTTTAAGATCTTTACCGGCTGAGAGCGGGGTTGCCGCACAAGCGGCAACTATTGCCTTGACATTATGCCTGGCATCTCTTAACATGCCGCAAATTTGGAAGGTTTTCATTTTTCAGGCCATGTATTCAAAAAAAATCGTGATTCGCTATACACCGGAGATTGTTCAAGAGCCGGTTATTTATCTTCTGGCGCAAAAGCACAACCTCGTCTTTAATATTCTCAAAGCCAGAATCTTCCCGCGCCGCGAAGGCGTGATCGTTCTCGAACTCTCGGGTCAAAAAGAAGATTTTGACCGCGGCATCCGTTTCCTGAAGGAAATGGGGCTGAAAGTCGAGTCGCTTTCCAAAAGCGTTTACCAGAATATCGACAAATGCGTCCATTGCGGCGCCTGTACGGGATTTTGCCCCACCGGCGCCCTGTCCTTCGAAAAACCGACGCAAAAAGTTTTGTTTGATGCTGAAAAATGCAATGGCTGCGAACTGTGCGTTTCCGCCTGTCCGGTCCGCGCCATGGAAATCAATTTGATGTAATCCGCCGTCTCGGCCGACCCTCGCCGCCTTTTCCAGCCGGTCTCCATTCATTTTTTTGATCACCGGGTCACTTTTTTTTGGATAAAATCGTCTGCATGATATATGAAACAAAATTGTAATAAAAAAATTACATTTTTGTTGCCTGCATTATTACTTTATCCCACAGGCAGCGCATAATCCAGAGATAGGGAGGCAGGCACTTCTTATGAGCGGCGTCAAAACCGGATTTGATAACGAAAAATATATTACGCAGCAGACCCAGTCCATCTTAAAGCGCGTCGAACGGTTCAACAATAAACTGTATCTGGAATTCGGCGGCAAGCTGCTCTATGACTACCATGCCGCACGCGTTCTGCCGGGCTATGACCCCAATGTCAAGATGAGGCTCATCAAAGAATTAAAAGACCGGGCGGATATTTTGCTTTGCATTTACGCGGGCGACATCGAGCGAAAAAAGATCCGGGCGGATTTCGGCATCACCTATGACACCGATGCCATGAAACTGATTGATGATCTGCGCGGCTGGAACATCAATGTCATGGGCGTCGTGATTACACGGTTTGACAATCAGCCGTCCGCCGTCCTGTTTAAAAACAAGTTGGAGCGCAGAGGCATCCGGGTCTTTACGCACCGCTTCACGAAGGGGTATCCGACCAATGTCGATTTGATCGTCAGCGACGAAGGCTACGGCGTGAATGATTACATTCCGACGGACAAGCCCCTGGTGATCGTTACGGGGCCGGGGCCCGGCAGCGGAAAGCTGGCGACCTGTCTGTCCCAGCTGTACCACGATTACAGAAGAGGCATCAAATCCGGTTACGCCAAATTCGAAACCTTCCCGATCTGGAATCTTCCGCTCAAGCATGCCGTCAATGTGGCGTATGAAGCGGCCACCGCCGATATTCGCGATTTCAACCAGATCGATCCGTTTCATCTGGACGCCTACGGCGAAGCCTGGGTCAATTACAACCGCGACGTGGAAGTCTTTCCGGTCCTCAGGCGGATTCTGGAGAAGATCACCGGCGAAGCGTCCTTTTACAAGTCGCCGACCGACATGGGCGTCAACCGCGCCGGGTTTGCCGTGACCAATGATGAGATCACCAAAGAGGCGTCCCGGCAGGAGATCATCCGCCGCTATTTCCGCTACCGCTGCGAATATGCCATGGGCTTTGCCGATAAAGAAACCGTTCAGCGCGTGGAGTTGTTTCTGAATGACTTTAACCTCAAGCCGGAGGACCGGCGGGCGGTGATTCCGGCGCGCCAGGCGGCCGGGGATGCGCGGGAACGCCATCGCGGAAATGAGGGCATTTTCTGCGGCGCGGCGATCGAACTTGCGGACGGCTCGATCATCACGGGCAGCAACTCTCCGCTCATGCACGCCGCATCCAGCGTGGTCATCCACGCCATCAAGCATCTGGCGGGCATTCCCGACAAGATCAAACTGCTTCCGGCCAACATCACCGGTTCGATCGCCAAACTCAAAACGGAAATTCTCGAGGAAAAAAACGTCAGTCTCGACCTGGAGGAGGCGCTGATTGCGCTCAGCATCAGCGCCACGACCAATCCGGCGGCGGAACTGGCCATGGAAAAATTAAAGGAGCTCGCCAACTGCGAAGTTCACATGACCCATATCCCCACGCCCGGCGACGAAGCAGGCCTGCGGCGCCTGGGCGTCAATCTGACCACCGACCCGAATTTTTCGACCAATGATCTTTTTATTACGTAAAAATATTATTTCCCGACGCTGTCCTTGGCCGTATCCAGCATCTTGTTGAGGTCCTTGGGAACTTCTTTGGCTTTGCCCGCCAGTTTTTTGGTGTCCTCAAACAGACTCGCGAACTTATCCCCGATCTGTTCGCCACCGGATTTGAAGTCCTCTACCGATTGCTTGATTTTGTCGGGCATGGATGAGGGATCCTTGAAAAAATAAACGCCGACGGCCAGCAAGACGACAAACACAAAGACAATGGTGAGTTTGAGCAATTTCTTAAAAATAAAAAAGAGCATCAGGACAGCCGCACAAACCACGATCAGCGTAAACACAGCCGGATTTGCTGAAAAATAAGACGAAACAGAGTCCATACCCAATCCCTCCGATATTTTTTGGATGTCCAGATTTAACTTATTTTTAACGGAAAATCTATTCTTTGTTTGTCTTGACAAAGGGCGGGCCGGCTCATAAATAGATCAGAAATGAAAGACTCCCCGGGGAAGAAGGAATCGTTGATCCTCAAAACAGACAAGATGAAAGTGGGCCTGGCGACGCTGGGCTGTAAAGTCAATCAGTGCGATACGGCCGCTCTGGCCCGCGAGCTTGAGTCGGCTGATTTTATTGTGGTGCCGTTTGGCGGTTTCGCCGACGTTTACATCATCAATACCTGCACCGTCACGGCCTTTGCCGATTTCCAGGCCCGCCAGCTCATCCGGAGAGCGAGGCGCGCCAACCCCGACGCCCGCATCGTTGTTACCGGGTGCTACGCGCAGACGCAGGCCCCGGAACTGGCCGCCATCGAGGGCGTCAGTTTGGTCGTGGGGAACGACCAGAAGCACCGGATTACGGAATTGCTCACCCGGCCCCTCCCCGACCGGCAGCGAATTTTCAGCGGCGATGTCTTCGGGCAAAAACAATTTCCTTCCGCTGCGGCTCCAAAACTGACGGGGCGGACGCGCGCGTTTTTTAAAATTCAGGACGGCTGCAATGCTTTTTGCAGCTACTGCATCGTCCCTTTCGCCCGCGGGAAAAGCCGCAGCATGCCCGTTCGCCAGGTTCTGGAGAACGTACGGAACTTCATCGGGCAGGACTACCGGGAGATCGTCCTCACCGGCATTCATCTGGGGTATTACGGCCAGGATCTCGAGCCGCCCGCGGACCTGACGGGGACGCTCGAAACGATCCTGTCTCAACATCCGACCGTCAGATTCCGGCTGAGCTCCATTGAGCCCAATGAAATAACGGACGCGTTTCTGCAGTTGTTCGGCCGCCACGGCAATCTCTGTCCGCACCTGCATATTCCTCTGCAAAGCGGCTCTGACACCATCCTGAAAGCGATGCGGCGCCGCTACGACGCGGCGTTTTATCGGGCGCTCGTGGAAAAGGCCGTGCAGGCGGACAAGGACATCGCCGTCGGCATCGACGTGATGGTCGGCTTCCCCGGCGAAAGCGAGAAAGAATTCGCTCAAACCGTGAAACTGCTGGAAGACCTGCCCGCGGCCTACCTGCATGTCTTCCCGTATTCCGAACGACCGGGAACGGCGGCGCTGGCCATCTTGCCCAAGGTTCCCGACAAAATCAAAAAGGAACGGGCCGCCGTCCTCCGGGACCTCGGCGCCCAAAAGAGAGAAGCGTTCTCCAGGCGCTTCCTGGGCAAAACGCTGCCGGTTCTGGTGGAGCACACGCGGGACAAGAAAACGGGGCTCGCCAAGGGTTTTTCTCACAATTATCTTCCGGTTCTGCTGGACAAACTCCCGGCTTCTCTAGTAAATGCTATCATGACAGTCCGGGTGGAAAATTATCAGGATGGTAAACTGACAGGCAGGGTTGTTCATGGATAAAGACCGATTGACGCAATTGACGGCTCTTCAGGAAACATTAGCCTATACCTTCCGGAACAGGGATCTGTTGTCGAACGCTCTGACGCACCGCTCCTACGTGAATGAAAATCCCCTGGCGGGGGTCAGCGACAACGAACGGCTGGAATTTCTGGGTGATGCCGTGCTGGGGCTCTGTGTGAGCGACCTGCTCATGAAGCGGCACCGCGATTTCGACGAGGGCACCCTGTCCAAAATCCGTTCGCTGCTCGTAAATGAAAAGCCGCTCGCGGATCTGGCGGCAAAACTTAGCCTGGGCGAGTGCCTGCTTCTGGGGCGGGGCGAAGAAAACTCCGGCGGACGCACGAAGGAATCGCTCCTCGCCAATGCCTTCGAAGCCGTCGTCGCCGCAATTTATCTGGATGCCGGATTCAGCAAGACGAGGGCGGTTATCAAAAGGCTCATGAAGCCCCTGACGAGCAATGAAGCCCTGATTGCGCAATGCTTTGATTACAAAACAGCTCTGCAGGAATTGTGTCAGAAGAAATACAAAAGCGCACCGTTCTATACGGTCCTCGCGGCCAGCGGACCGGATCACGACAAGACGTTCGAAGTGGAAGTGAACACCGGGGAAGCGATCCGTCACGTCGGCCGGGGGAAAAGCAAAAAAGATGCCGAAAAGCAGGCGGCGCAAAAAGCCTGGGAAAGTCTGCACTGTGAAAATGAGGACTGATATTCAAGGGCGGGAAAAGCCGCTCGTTATTCCGATCTTCATCATGAACGGCGGATGCCCCGGGCAGTGCATCTTCTGCAACGAAAAGATCGCCGCGGGGGACTTCGCTCCGGAAGTGAGCAAAAGCTTTTTTGAAGCCGAGGTGGACGCCTACCTGCGCTGGAACAAAGACAAGCCAAGGCGGGCGGAAATCGCCTTTTACGGCGGCAATTTCACCGGCCTGCCTCCGGAAGATCAGCGGCGCCTCTTATCCTGGGCCCAGGTTTATATCCAGAAAGGACTGGTCGACGCGATCCGGATTTCCACGCGCCCGGATTATATCAGCGACAACCAATTGGATCTTCTTTACGCATACGGCGTCCGGACCGTTGAAATCGGCGTCCAGTCCATGAATGACCAGGTGCTGTGCCATGCCCGCCGCGGTCATGACGCCGGGTCCGTCGTGCACGCCCTCACGCTGCTTTGCGCGCATGGTTTCCAGACGGGTGTGCATCTCATGGCCGGTCTGCCGGATGACACGCGGGAAAGTTTTCGGGAAACCCTGGCCCGCGTCGTCGAACTGCGGCCGGATACGGCGCGCATCCATCCCGTCCTCGTCTTTCGGGACACCCCGCTTGCGGAAGAATTCAAAAATGGACGCTACCGGCCGCTGAGCGTTGATGAAGCGGTCGAATGGTGCCGCCTGGCCTGGGAGGCGCTAACGCCCGCGGGTATCCGCATCATCCGTTTCGGCCTGCACGTGACGCCGGACATGGGCCGGGAGGACGCCGTCCTGGCCGGCCCCCTGCATCCGGCTTTCGGCAGCCTCGTTTATTCGGCCATTTTCTATTCGGCCGCTCTGCGTTTACTGCGCGTTGTGCCTGAGCATACGCGAATGCTGCACTTCCGCACAGCCTCCCGGGCCCTGTCCAATTTCCGCGGCGAGCAAAACCGGAACATCAACGCCATAAAAAAGCTTTACCCGAATGCGCAAATCGTTATAGACTCCCTTCATGAAGGCCATCCGGGGCGGCTGTCGCTCGTTACCGAAACGGGGAAGTCCCATTTTCTGGACATCCCGGGCATCATCTGAATCATCTACCTTGTTGGAGAAGCATTGTGTTCAAATCCGGCTTTATCGCCATTCTGGGCCGCCCGAATGTGGGCAAGTCCACTTTCTTTAATGCGGTGATCGGCGACAAAATTTCGATCGTCGCCAACAAACCGCAAACGACGCGCAACCGCATCACGGGCATCAGGAACTTCCCGGACGCGCAATTGATCTTTCTGGACACGCCGGGAATGCACAAACCGAAAGGTCCCCTGAACCGGGCGATGGTGCAGGCGGCCCGGGACACGATTGGCGACGCCGATGTGCTCCTCGCGATGATTGAGGCCGACGCCCGTGCCGGGCAGCAGGATCTCTTATTGATCGAAGCGCTCGCGGGCGTCAAAGCGCCGGTGTTTCTGGCCATCAATAAAATTGACCGGATCGAAAAGCTTCTGCTGTTGCCGCTCATTGATCAGTACCGCAAGCTTTACGACTTTGCCGGCATTTTTCCGATCTCGGCGCTAACAGGCGACGGACTCGACGGCCTGTTGACGTCGCTCAAAGAGGCGCTGCCGGAAGGTCCGCAGCTCTTCCCCAACGACATCGCCACGGACGCCACGGAGCGGTTTATCGCGGCGGAATTTATCCGTGAGCAGATTACACTGCTGACGTCGCAGGAGATCCCCTATGTGACGGCCGTAACCATTGACGCCTTCAAGGAAGATGAAGCAAAAAACCTCCTGCGCATCAGCGCCACCATTCATGTGGAAAAGGAATCGCAAAAAGCGATCATGATCGGCAAAAAGGGCGCGATGCTCAAAAGAATCGGGACCCAGGCCAGGCTCGCCATGGAAAGTCTTTTCGGGGCAAAAGTTTTTCTGGAATTGTTTGTGCGCGTCAAGAAGGACTGGACCAGCTCCGACAGGATGCTGCGCGAGTTCGGACTCATTAAATAGAGGAATCCATGCAGGCTAAACCCGTTATCGCCATCGTCGGCCGGCCCAACGTCGGCAAATCAACGCTCTTCAACCGCATTGCGGGAAAGCAGAAAGCGATTGTCATCGATGAACCGGGGGCGACGCGCGACCGCAACTACATGGATTGCGTCTGGCACGATAAAGCCTTCACGCTCATTGACACCGGCGGATTCGAGCCCGCCACGGAAGAGCGCATCCTGGTGCAGATGCGCGAGCAGACGAACCTGGCCATCGAAGAGGCGGACGTCATCATTTTTCTGATGGACGGCCGCGACGGGCTCACGCCGTCGGATATGGAAATCGCCCGTCAGCTTCGCGGCCGGGGCAAAAATGTTTTTTATGCCGCCAACAAAGTGGACGGAGCGCGTCATGAAGAACTCCTCACCGAATTCTACCGGCTGGGCATTGACGAGATTTATCCGATCTCCGCTCAGCATGGACTGGGCGTGGATGAACTTCTGGCCGTCCTGACGAAAGATTTCCCGAAAGCGGCGGAAGGCAAAGAAGATGAGCGTGAACCGGTTGCCGTGGCCATCGTCGGCAAACCCAACGTCGGCAAATCCTCGCTCATCAATCTGATTTCCGGCAAGGAGCGAAGCATTGCCAACCCTTTGCCCGGCACAACCCGCGACGCCGTGGATACGACCATCAAAGTGCACGGCCGAAACTATCTGCTCATCGACACGGCGGGCATCCGGCGAAAGAACAAGATCAGCCTGACGCTCGAAAAATACAGCGTCGTGCAGGCGCTGAAATCGATCAACCGCTGCGATATCGCGCTGGTCCTCATTGACGCGGAGGAAGGCATGACCGAACAGGACGCCAAAATCGTCGGCCTCGCCTACGAGCGCGGCAAGGCCTGCATCATCATCGTCAACAAATGGGATAAGATCGAAAAAGACAACACCACCGTCGGCAAGTTTGTCGCAGACATCAGGGATAAAATCAAATTCATGGATTTCGCGCCTATCCTGTTCATCTCCGCTCTGACCGGACAGCGCGCGCCGAAGATCTTCGATCTCATCAATGATGTTTACAGTCAGTATACGAAGCGCGTGGATACATCGCCGCTCAACGACCTCGTGGAGAAATCCGTCCGGAAAAATCCCATGGCCCGTTATCAGAACCGGGCCATGGGCATTTCGTATGCGACGCAGACCGGCACGAAACCGCCCACCTTTGTCTTCTTCGTCCCGAATGCCAAAGGCGTTCATTTTTCCTACGAGCGCTACCTGATGAATACGATCCGCGAGACCTTCGGCTTCGAGAAAGTCCCGATCAAACTGATCTTCCGTAAGAAGAGGTAGCGACCCCTCTTCCGGCAGCCGCTCAGAAAATCGCCGCAAGGCTGATTTAACAGGGTGTTGAAGAATCCCCGCTTTGCAGGCAGTTCCTCCGGGGGCGCGTTCCCGTACGGAGGCGCCATCATGTCTGAAGTCGCTTCCCTGCCGGTTTTGGCCGAAGGCGAAACAAAAGGTTTTGCTGCAAGACATCGCGAGGATCGGAGAGCGGAGCGTACTTTAGAGGGAAGTGAGAGCGAGATCCGAAGTGTAACGCCGCAGACGCGTGACCTTTAGGTTACGCGTGCCCTTCAGGGTACGCGTGCCCTTTAGGGTATGAGCCTTTTTCAGCAGCCTGTTAAGGCGTCACGATATTGAACCACAAATCAAACTCCTCCACACACGACATCATGTCGAGGAACTTGAGCATGCTGCCCTCGACTTTGATGTCTCCGGCCAAAACCCGGCCGGCGAAGGTCGCCTGTTTGGCCATAATGGAATCAAATACCGGCCGGGCCAGGGACACGGTCGCATCGGCTCCGCCGTTTTTGCGTCCGCGTTTCTGGTTCAAAACGCTGTTGGCCAGCGTGAGCGTATACGCCTCCCGGGTATCCGTCAGCACCCAATGGACCGTGATCCGTTTACCCTCCGCCTTCCGGCTGTTTAAGCGAACCGCCATCAGGTCAAAAAACTGATCCATGGGCATCCCGCGCAGAATATCCCGGCTGCGTTCCTGGACGGGAACACTCCGGTCAACGCCGTGGCGCAGCTCCCGGGCGCCCGCCAGATAAAAATTGCGCCAGATCGGGGATTCAGCCTGATAGCCCAATTGCTCCAGAGCATCCGCCTGCAGCTCGCGGGCTTCCCGGTTTCCGGGCTCGGCAAACACGACATGGTTCACCACCTCGGCTACAAAGCGGTACTCGCCTTTCTTCATGGATTCCCTCGCCCGGGCCAGAACGGCATCCGACCCGCCCATGAACTCCACATACTTCCGGCCCGCTTCTTGGGGGGGCAGCGGATGGAGGTGGGCGGGATTGGCGTCAAACCAGCCCAGATAACGCTGGTAGACGGCCTTCACGTTAAAGTTGACCGTACCGTAAAAATCACGGTTGTACCAGCGGGCGGCCAGGCTCCGGGGCGGAATAATCCGCTCCGCACATTCGGTCATCGTATAGCCCTGATTCATCAGCCGGACAGTTTGATCGTGGATATATTTATACAGGTCGCGCTGTTTTTGCAGATAATCGACGATCTTTTCATTTCCAAAACGCGGCCAGAGATGCGTCGAAAACAACACATCCGCCCCGCCGCCGAAGAGATCGATGGTTTCATCAATGGCACGGTACCAGGCCCGTCCGTCCCTGACCTGCGCGCCGCGCGGTGTAAGCAGGTTATGCAGACTGGCCGTGGCATCTTCGGCCACGCAAAGCGCCTTCCTCTCCGGCAGATAAAAATTCATTTCCACGGGCGCCTCCGTTTGCGGAACCTGCTGAAAAACAAAACGCACCCCGTCGATGACCCTTTCCTCGATCGGCTTCGTGATTTCTTCTGTAGGTGGAATATAACTCACGGTCCCGCTGGAGGCGGCTTTTCCCATTCCCGCATCCACCTGGCCTCGCGGACCCGCGGGCAGCGTAGCGCCGAACATATACGTTGCGCGGCGCATCATGGCGTTTCCCGCCATCAGATTCTCGCTGATGATTTCACCGGTTATGCCCGCCGGACCGATAATTCTGACTTTGCCCGCCTGCACTTCTTCGGCCGAGACAACGCCTTTCACGCCGCCCCAGTGGTCCACATGGCTGTGCGTATAGATCACGGCGGCGACGGATCGTCTGGGCTGATGACGATAAAAGAGATCGAGCGCCGCGCGGGCCGTCTCGATGGAGACCAGCGGATCGACGATGATGTAGCCAGTCTTCCCCTCGATGAAGGTGATATTCGATATGTCATATCCCCGCACCTGGTAAATGCCTTCCGCCACTTTGAAGAGGCCATGGATGCTGTTGCGCCGGGCGTGCCGCCACAACGCCGGGTTCACCGTGTCCGGAACCGGCTCCCGTGAGTTGAGAAAATCATAGCGCGGCATATTCCACACCGCCTTTCCGGCCTCCGAGCGGATATCCGGATTCACATCGGATGCCATAAACCCCCGGCCGGCGCACTCGTCTTCCTCCCGGTCGTCCGGCAACTCCTCGGGCAGGCGGCTGTTCATTTCGTGCGTTACGGGGTCGGCCGCCTTCGGACCGGCGGCCCGGGACGTCGCGGCGCCGCTCCACAGAAAAAAGACCAGAACCATAAGGAAAGCTGCGGTTTTGATGCCTGTCCGTTTCATGAAACGACCCACCTTTCTTTTCCTTAAATAATCTTTTCTGGAAACATCGGCCTCATGCGCATCCGCCATGGCGGGCGTGGCGAAGCCGTCCGACTGAGCCGTGGAGAGGATGAAGTCCGCGGCATCTCAAGGGCGCCCCTCGCTTTGCTTTGGAACAAAGCCCTGTTGCTTACCCTCCCCGTGATGACCAAGCAGCTATCCGGCAAAGGTCTCACTTCGCCGCTGCCGACGGCGCTGGTTTTCCCAGCAGCCGTTTTTTCTGCCACGGACCTTTCCGGTAGTAAAGCCAGTTCAGTCCGACGGCCAGCGCGCTGCTCGTCACCATGGCGATCCAGATGCCGTCCTCTCTTAGTCCGGCCGGGCCGGCCAGGATGTAAGCCAGCGGGACGCGGATGACGAACATGGCCGCAAACGAAAGCGCCAGGAGGGCCAGTGTATCGCCCGCGCTGCGCAGCACGCCCTGAATGGCGAAAATAACGGCAAAGCAGGGGAAGATAAACGCCATCCAGCGGTAATAGTGGCTCACCACATCGAGCACCGCCGTATTTTCGGCGGAGGCCTCCAGAAAAATGCCGCCGATTTGATCCGGAAAAATCAGCAGCACGGCGGTGATGACGCACGAGAGGGCCAGGCCGAAAAGAACCGATATCCGGAGCGTCCGGAAAACGCGTTCCAGTTTCTGCGCTCCGAGGTTCTGGCCGGCAATGGTCGTGGCGGCCATTCCGATCGACATGTAGGGAATTGTCGCCAGCATATCCACTTGCATACCGATGCCGAAGGCCGCTGTAACGGCCGTGCCGTAGCGGTTGACCAGAGCGACAATGATCACGCCCGACAACGAGACCACGATCATCTGCAAAGACGCCGGCACGCCGATGATGAATACCTCCCGGATGATGTGCCAGTCGAAGCTGTAATCCCAGTTGCGCATATTGATGAACGGATTGAAGCGGAGCAGATACCCATACCCGATCAAAGACGTGACGACGGCCGCGAGCGCCGTGCCCCAGGCCGCGCCCGCTACGCCCTGAGGCGGCAGCGGCCCGATGCCGAGGATGCACACGGGAACAAGCACCACATTAAACAGGGCCAGCAGGATGAGGATCTTCACGACCGTCCGGGCGTCGCCTAAGCCGCGCAGCATGCCGGTCATCCAGTTGATAAAAAACTGAAAGACGAGCGTGGCCATCATGATGGTCAGATAGGAAAGGGCCATCTCCTGAATTTCTGCGGGCGCATGCACCCAGTCGAGCAGTTCGCGCCGAAGCACCAGGGCGACGGCGGAAATGAGCAGGCAGAACAAAACCGATGCAAAGAAAGAATTGGACAGAATTTTCTTGAGCGTCGCCGTGTCCCGGCGGCCGAAGGCCTGCGCAATCAGGACATTCGTCGCCATTCCCAGACCGATCAGAAACGCCGGCAGCAGCATGATGATGGGTAGAGAGGCGGCCACGGCGGCCACGGCGGTATGCCCCAGCAGCCGGCCCACCCAGATCAAATTGATGATGCCGTAGACCGACATGAGCACATTGCCGAGCATAATCGGCAACGTAAAATCAATGACTTGTCTGGCAATATTGCCCTCTGTAAAATCGCGCATAGGTCTTTTGGCCGGGAAGTCCGGTCCGCCGAATCTTAATACTGCTTGATCGCTTCGGGCGGCCGCCCTTCCTGACTAATCGCCATCGGTGTTTTGCGGATAAACCGGCGGGCGGTTTTCAAATACGGTCCCGTCGGGCATGACCTCCACGTCTTTGCCCTCATGCTGAATGATCTTCGTCAGCGTCGCTGAGATCTGACGGTGTTCCACCGACGCGATCGCGTCCTCGACCGTCTGAAAACGGGCCAGCTCCTGGAGGGTAATGATCTGGGGCAGGACCATCCCGATCCGGCCCGTCTCGTAGTCTTTGAGCGCGACCGAAGGCCGAAGCCAGCTGTGCGCCGTCAGTTCCACACCGTCACAAACGGCCGTCTGCCCGGCCGGAACACGTGCGACGAAAAAACGCACGTCGTAGCGCTTCGGCAGAAATTCCGGCGTGATCCAGTGAGAAAAATAATAAAGATCTTCTCCGGACAGCACAAGATTTTCCGCGGCCAGCATCCCGGAAAATTTCATCTCCCCCCGGATGAGCGCCCGCCGGTATTCGCCAAACCGGCTGATCTCTTCATCCGTTCGAATCGTGACAGGCGCCCCGTTTGCTTTCCGGGCAATGAGCAGCCCCACTTCTTCAAATGTTTCGCGGATGCCGGCCATCCAGGCCCCCAGTGCTTTCTCCGGTTGCGACATGTCGCCGAGGAGTGCCGCAGCGTCTTGCCTTCCGACACCCCTCAGGAAGCGCTCGACGCCGGGTTCATAATCCTCCGGGTCGAGCACACCGCCGGGGAAAACGTAGTAGCCGGGGACAAAGCTGCTCTTGCGGTTCCTGAGCACCAGCAGCACCTCGATATCCTTCACCGAGGCATCGGGGCAAGGCCTAAGCAGCATGACAGTCGCCGCATCGACGGGAATCGCGCTCATGGCCTTGTCCTCCCGCGGCTCGGACAACGCCCGGCAAAAGCGGATGGTATGTCGTTTCTCATCGCGTTCTAGTCCAGCCAGTTCACGAATTCATCGAGACTCGCCCGCTCCCGTTCAAAGGTATTCAGCGGATATGACGGATCGGGATAACCCAGGGCGATTCCCACAACAATCTTTTGGTCGGCGGGAACAGTCGCGAGTTTCCGGGTTTCCGCCGGATACCGCGCCGCCGCGGCCAGCAGACAGGTCCCCAGTCCCTTATCGCAGGCGGCCAGGCAAATGCTCTGCGTAATGAGCCCGGCATCCAGCATCTGGTACTCGACGAGGTTGTCCCGCGAAATGCAGACCAGGATGATGCAGGGCGCGTCAAACATATTCACCATGCTCCGATAGTACTGCTCGCGGCCCGCCTTATCATCCCTCGCAATGCCCTGGGCGCTTAAAACGACTTTGCCCAGCGCGCCATAGCGCGCCTTCATGGCTTCGGGCCATTTTTCCAGCATCGGAACATCGGAGGCGATCGGCTCACCGGCCAGCGTC
>SBEK01000289.1 GCA_009668925.1 Deltaproteobacteria bacterium | reverse complement strand
TCACCGGCTGGAATGGAACCAATCAGGACACGGCGATGGCCAACGGCTGGTTTGCTCAGGGCAGAGTGGGTGTACGACCGGTTGCCGAGCTGGATATCATGGCATCGGTCTCCTGGGCGCATGCCGATAAGACTCCGTCCGCCACATGGCAAACCCGGGATTACGGTTATGAAGTGGATTTGACCGCGACCTATAAAATCACCAACAACTTGTCTTATATGCTGGGCGGCGGTTACCTGTTTGCCGGCGATTGGTATAAGGGCACTAATGCCGGAGGCGCCAACCGGATGCAGAACGACTTTACGGTCCTGAACAAACTGACGCTCACGTTTTAGATCGGCGTCTTGAAGTAACGGCCAAAAAACAGGGAGGCCCGGGCGGATCGCAGGAAATCCGGCCGGCCTCATCTCGCGGAATAATGGGTCAGCGCATCGATGGGAAACAGGATCGCTTGCATAGAGGAACCGGACAAATCCATACCCTTCTATTCAATTGACATGCTGTGACTAATTTCTTATACTCGCACGGAAGAAGTCTGCTCCTTCGTTGAAACAACGATTCAATGGGTGTCAGAAAAAGGAGGCAAGTCATGGCAGAAAAGAAAATCGGAGAAGTGGTAAAATTTTTTGCAAAGCCATCCGTCGCGGCCGTGCAGATTTCCGACGGAGAATTGCAGGTCGGCGACAGCATCAAGTTTTCCGGTCATACCACGGAATTCACGGACGTGATTCAGTCGATGGAAGTGGACAATAAGCCGGTACAGAAAGCCGTGGCCGGTCAGGCCATCGGTCTCAAGGTTTCCGATCGTGTACGCCCCGGCGATGAAGTCTTTAAAGTGATTCCCGATTAGACGCCGGTGCGAATCCTTGTGAAACCGGACAACGCCCGGCCGTAAGACGGGTTTGTGTGTGCTGGGACAACCCAAAGGCAATCTATGGCAAAAATTCTGATCGTTGATGATGAGCCCGATATCGTTGAGCTCATTTCCTACAACCTGGAGCGGGAAGGTTTTGTCACGGCGAAGGCGCACGACGGCGGGGAGGCGCTCGGCAAAGTAAGGTTCGAAAAACCGGACCTGCTGATTCTGGATCTGATGCTTCCGGGAGTCGGCGGCCTGGATATCTGCAAGAAGATTCGAGCCAATCCCGAAACGGCGGACCTGCCGATTATCATGCTCACTGCCAAAGCCGACGAGATCGATAAAATTATCGGGTTAGAAATCGGCGCGGACGATTACATGACCAAACCTTTCAGCGTAAAAGAACTGATCGCCCGGGTGCGCACGGTCTTACGCCGCTCGCAGGAAGGAAAGAAGCCTTCCCCCAAGGAGACTTTCGAATTTAAGAGTCTTTCCATCAACTATGTTTCCTGTTCGGTGCAGGTCGAAGGCCGTCCGGTCGCGCTCAGTCCCACGGAGCTCAAGCTATTGTTCTTTTTCACCCGCCATCCGGGCCGGGTCTACTCCCGGGATCAGATACTGAACCATGTCTGGGGAGACGACACGTTTATCACGGACCGCGCCGTCGATGTTCATATCCGCCGTCTGCGCAGCCAAATCGAGAAAGACCTGGACAATCCGAAATATATTATGACGGTCAGAGGTTTCGGCTATAAATTTGCAGATGTAACAGAGACCTTTTGATCAGCTACCGACGCATTACTCCCGTCCAAACTTTTCATCCTCTCCCACTGTCAGCCGCCCGTGGATAAAAAATCCGGAGGTCATGTCGCTCTCCGGGCTGAAGGAAATCAACGGGTTAAATCCAACCTACGGATCTCAGAATGTCAGCGTCAATTTATTAGTGACCGCGAAGTTCTTTTGAATTTCGTTAGTTCCGCAGGTTACCCGCATGCCGTCAGGGATTTTTAGAGGCCTGTGATACCGAAGAAATGCTTCAGATGATCGGAAAGATGGCCGCTCCCAGTCCCGCCGGAAGGTCGGACAGCCGGGAAAATATGATCCGGGGCATACGTGAAGGTTTCTATT
>SBEK01000288.1 GCA_009668925.1 Deltaproteobacteria bacterium | reverse complement strand
CTGGAAGAGGACTTCATCAATGTCCCGCGGGTAAATATTGAATCCGCCGGCGATGATCATGTCTTTCTTGCGGTCCACGATGAACATATATCCGTCTTTGTCCCGGACCGCGATGTCTCCGGTGTAGAGCCACCCGTCTTTGAGCTGTCCCGCGGTTTCGGAAGGATTGTTCCAGTAACCCTGCATGATCAATGGCCCCTTCATGATGATTTCGCCGGGCTCGCCGTCGGGAACGTCGGTTTCGCCATTTTCGACATCCACCAGCCGCACATCATTGTCCGGGACGGGAATGCCGATGCTGCCCACTTTCTTCATCCCCAGAACCGGGTTTGTGATGCCCAGCGATGTGGATTCTGACAGTCCATAGCCTTCACTGAAATAAATGCCCATGTCTTTAACCTGTTCGATGAGTTCTACGGGCATGGGCGCCCCGCCCGAGTTCAACATGCCGAACTTCTTGGCCAGATTAAGTTCTCCCGCTTTGGGATGATTGATCAGAGCGGTAATCAGGGTCGGTACTGTCGGGAAGAACGTAATCTGATCGAACTTGGCAAGCAGATCCATCATCTCATCAATATTGAAGCGGGGAACCTGGATTTGCGTCGCGCAGTTGAATAAAGCCCAGTTCAAAACGACGATGTTTCCGTAAACATGGAAGTAAGGCAATACGGCCATGACGTTGCGCTTTTCATGGGGTGTGAGCGAAATGGTGGCGTTTCCCCATAGAGAGCATTGGAGAGTTGCCGCCACAATATTGGAGTGGGTGAGAACGGCGCCCTTGGGGACACCGGTCGTGCCGCCGGTAAATTGAATCAGCGCCGGGTCTTCGGGATCGACCTGGACTTTGACGCGTTTGGGATTGGGATACTTGGCGATGAGTTCTGAAAAGTGATGCCAGCCGGGCTCCAGATCAAGGCTCTTGGGCGTGCTTACCGGGAAGCCTTTGATATAGTCGGTGACGGCGGTGACGATCACGCGGGGGATCAGAACCTGTTTACACAGCGTGCGGATGGCCGGGAGGGCCATGTCAAACGTAATCAGAGACGACATTCCCGACGTATTCGCCATCAGTTTCAGCTCGTCGGGGGTATAGAGCGGATTGAGATTGACGACGATGCCGCCCAGCGACAGGACCGCAAGGTAGGCGATCGGATACTGGGGACAGTTCGGCAGATGCAGGCCGACCCGATCTCCCTTTCTGATTCCAAGTCCGGCCAGAGCATTGGCGAAGCTCTTGTAGATGATACTCAGTTCCAGAAAAGTCATCTCGCTGCCGAAATAAATCAAAGCGGCTTTGTCCGGATAGGCTCCGGCGGGAAGATCAAGCAGTTCGTGAGCCGCCAGACGTGGATAACGGATAGTGGTTGGTACGTTGTAATCGTAATGACGATGCCAAGGTTTCTCTATCATTTTTCCCCTCCTAAAAAGTGATTTGTGAGATTGATGGTCTGTGCAACGCTGAGCCGGTGTGATGCGGAAAAAAACGTGTTCGGATGGGACGAACATCCTCTCCGGGCTTTTGAGAAAGAGCTTAGGCGAAACGGTTCTTACCCATCAGGCGACTCTACTTCTCATTCCGATGAAAAATGACTTTCTTACGCGGCTGACAATAAAATGTTCAGCCTTTTGTGTCAAATGAAATATTGACCGGACCATGGTTATTGAAGGGCCGATGATCTGTCGTGATATGAATATGTCCTGGCCGGGATTGACGTTTCGGTTTTTTTTGTGTCGCGCGGTTTTTCTTGTGGAATGCGGGGAAGGGGTCGCCGTTTGTCTTATATTTGCCGTTGTTGCAGATCCCTTCATCACGAAGCATTTTTCTTGACAATAGAACGATCGTTCTATATATAAAAATCATGGAAAAAAGAAGAGACATACCCGTTGCGGAAGCGTATCCGCCGTTTTTATGCGCCGGAGAAGAGGACCTTCCCGGCAGGCTGAAAATCAACGAACTTCTGGCGGCGCTGCGAGACGAACGCCTGGATCGGGCCGG
>SBEK01000110.1:7324-14202 GCA_009668925.1 Deltaproteobacteria bacterium | reverse complement strand
ATCGTGAGCGGGTCGTCGAGGGCGGTGGTCTGCAGATAGTTGATCCCCTGCAGGATAATGGCCAGAGGATTCTTGATCTCATGGGCGACCCCGGCGGCCAGCATTCCGATCGAGGCCATCTTTTCCTGCTGGAGGATCATTTTCTGCCTCCTGCCCAGTTCTTCGTAAGTCTCCGCCAGTTCCTGATTCTTTTTACTGATGGTTTCCGCATATTCCGCGAGTCTCATGTCGGCCATTCGGCGTTCGGTGACATCCCGGGAAATGCCCCGGAATCCTGTAACGTTGCCCTGCGCATCCCACATGAGCGATGCCGACGTTTCGAAAATTCCTTTCGTGCCGTTTTTTCTTATCACCTCCGTGTACAGCGATTTAATCGGCTCCCCCGTTTGATAGAGTTCGCGGAAGTGTTTCTGCACGTCGCGGGCGTTTTTTTCATCCGTAAACACCCGGGCGTCTTTTCCGATCATTTCCTCTCTGGTATAGCCGATATTCTTGACGTACGCATCGTTGGCGAAGGTAAACTTACCGGCCAGATCGTTTTCAAAATAGCCTTCATGCGTGCTCTCCAGAATGGACCGATAGCGCACTTCCGATTGCCGGATGGCTTCTTCCATTTGTTTATATTCGGTGACGTCGCGGACAATACCTCCGAAGCCCACCGGGTGATGCGCCGAATCCTTGATCAAATAGGCCGATCCTTCAAGGGCTCGTGTGGTTCCGTCTTTTCTGATCAGATCATAATCGTATCGCGGTGAAGAGCTTCCCGTCGCGTATATTTTGTTAAACACCTCAAAGAGTCGCTGCGCGTTTTTTTCATCCGTATATTTTTTGTAGGGCATCCCCGTCAATTCTTCCCGGGAGTATCCGTACATTCGGCAAAGCGCGTCGTTGAAGAAAGTCATACGGCCGGCGAGGTCAACCTCAAAATAACCTTCATCGATGGTTTCGAGGATGTTGCGGTATTTTTCTTCACTCTTTCTCAGTTTCTCCCCGGTCAGCTTGTATTCCCTTCTGGCGGCCGCCTCGGCAATCTCCCGTTTCATGGCGGGGACAAGGCGCGACAGGTTGCCCTTCATAATGTAGTCGTGGGCGCCCAGCCGCAGGCATTCCACGGCCGTCTCCTCGCCGATGGCGCCGGAAACGACAATAAAAGGAATATCGACGTTTGCTTCCTTGTACACGGCTATGGCCTGGATGGCGTTGAAATTCGGAAGGCTGTAATCACAGAAGATGACATCCCAGGTTTGCTCGACCAGGGCTTTGGCCAGCGCTGCGGCTGTTTCCACCCGTTCATAAGCCGGGGAGAACCCTCCCTTTTTCAGTGCCAGAATTTCCAAAAGGGCGTCGTCTTCCGAATCTTCGACCATCAATACTTTTACGGGTGTGGACATGTCTTTTCCCTCGTATCTTGTCGTTAAGGAGGCTGTTGAAAAAGGCTCATAACCTAAAGGTCACGCGTCTGCGGCGTTACGCTTCGGCTCTCGCTGCTCACGTACCCCTAAAGTACGCTCCGCTCTCCGATCCTCGCGATGCCTTGCAGCTAAACCTTTTTGAACAGCCCGCAAAACAGGGTTTTTCAACACCCTGTTAGATCGTCACCGGCTTGGCGGCGGCGCCGGCTGATTCCAGACGAGCCAGTAGAGCCCAAGCAGCTTGAACGCTTCACTGAACTCCTTGAAGTCGACGGGCTTGCGGACATAACTGTTGGCTCCCAACTGGTAACCGGCGATCAAATCGCTTTCCTCCAACGAGGAGGTGAGAATGACCACCGGAATCAACCGGGTCGCTTCATGGCCGCGGATCGCTTTTAACACTTCCAATCCGTTCATTCTGGGCAGCTTCAAATCCAGTAAAATGACGACCGGCAGGTCCGTGATATCCCGGCCGTTAAAGACGCCCGTGCCCTGGAGATAATCAAGAGCCTCCGCTCCGTCTCGGGCAACAGCCACCCGGTTGGGAATATTATTTTGCTTAAAGGCGCGCAAAGTCAAGTCCACATCATCGGGATTGTCCTCCACCAGCAAAACCACATTGTCGCCCATGGTATCCTCTCTGTGAGTGATTACCGCAATTTTAGAAAAACGATTACAGCGATTACATAAAAATGATTTCGGCGATTTTATATTCGTTGTAATCGTGCTTTTCATCTCTGTAAGCTTTCTTCATATCATGAGCCGCCTCACTTCACAGCTTTTATTGCCAAAATTAACAAGCAACCCGACTTTGATGCCAGACGCTTTCAGATAGGAAATTATCTGGCTTTCAAATATCTTGGGCATCTTACCTTCCACTGCCTTCAATTCAACAATGACGCTGTCTTCAACAACAAGATCGGCTCTGAATTTTCCCACCGGTTTTTCTTCGTACCTGACAACAAACTCCTTCTCAGTCACAAATCCCAACCCGAGTTCTGCCAGGGCAATGATCAAAGCATTCATATAGATTCGTTCCACAAATCCCGGTCCTAATTGAGTATGAACGCGAAAACACGCTTCAATAACCTTTGCTGTCAATGGATCTCTCTCGTTGCTTCTTTCCCGGCAGTCTTGTTTTTCCATCGCTGGAATCATCCCTCTGAATCTCCGTAATCATTGATTGAGCGTGAAATAAAACGTTGCTCCTTTTCCCAGTTCGCCCTGAGCCCGGATCCACCCGCCGTGACGATGAATAATCCGCTGGACGGTGGCCAGGCCGATTCCCGTTCCGGGAAATTCATCAATCCGGTGAAGCCGTTGAAACGCGCCGAAGAGCCTGCCGACATAAGCCATGTCAAACCCCACACCGTTGTCCCGGACAAAAATGACCGTTTCGCCGTTTTGCAGTTCCGTGCCGAATTGAATGCGGGGATGCTCGTTTTTACCGGCGAACTTGTAGGCGTTATCGATCAGGTTGGTCAGCGCGATGTTCATCAGACGCTGATCCGCATGGACGACGACGCCCTCCTGAATGTCGAAGACGAGGTTGCCGTGCGGGTTCTTCTGCCGGCCGGCATCGGCGATTTCCCGGACCATGACGCTCAAATCGAAATCCTGGCGGTGAAATTCGGATTGCGCGACCCGGGAAAGGTTGAGCATGTCGTCAATCAGCTGACCCATGTGCTGCGTCGCGCGCCGGATCCTTTGCAGATAGTTTTTGCCTTCGTCGCTGAGCTTATCTCCGTAGTCTTCCATAAGCGCGCTGCTGAAACCGTCGATGCTCCGCAGCGGCGCCCGGAGGTCGTGCGAGACGGAATAACTGAAGGCCGCGAGCTCCTTGTTGACCGTTTCGAGGGCCTGGTTGGTCTGCAACTGGCGATTCGCACCCTCGTTCAAATCATCGACGACATTGAGCAGCGCGAGCTGGCTTTCCCGAAGTTCCCGGGTCCGCAACGCCACCTTTTGTTCCAGGGCTTCATTGAGCGAGCGGATTTCTCTGAGCGCTTCCTCCCTCTGGGCCTGCGCCGTGACCTGATCCGTAACGTCCCAGACAACCGAAATCATCAGGGACTCTCCGGGGATGGGGATATTGTGCGCGTTGATAAACGTGGTTTCCTGTCCCCGGCGTCTGATGGGTATGGAGGTCCAGTTCATGCACTCGGGATTGCCGGACGCGCAATCGTCCAGCACCTGCCGCCTGAATTCGTTCCGGGTTTGCGGATCTTCATAAACAGCCTCCCAAAAGCCGTCGGGTGTGGCGAGGGCTTCCCGGGTTGTCCGGTAGAATTTCGGAAAATTTTCATTCATGTAGGCAAAGTTTACTTCGGGGTCGACCGAATTGACCGCGATGCCGATGGGCAGGTTATCCAGGGTCGTCCGGATCATCGTTTCGCTTTTCCGCAAATCTCTTTCCATTTTTTTGCGGTCGGAAATATCGTTTATGCTTACCAGAATGCATCTTTCGTTGTTGACGGTAATGAGCTCGGCGGAAAAAAGCACCGTGATCATCTCGCCCGACTTTTTCCGGAATTGCAGTTCCCTTTCGTGCAGGCTGCCCGTTTGCGTCAGATCCCGGATGATGGCGGCGCGGTCTTCTTCTTTCGGCCAGAGATGCAGCGACATGGTGGTCTCTCCCCGCACCTCTGCTTCTTCGTAGCCCGCCATCTTGAAAAATCCTTCGTTGGCTTCGATGATTTGTCCGTCCGCGAGCCTGGTGAGCATAACGGCATAGGGCGACGAATGAAACGCCTTGGAATATTTCTCTTCCTGCGTCGTGATCTCCATGTGCAGCCGCTTGTTGACCATCAGCACCAGCGCGTACGTCAGAAAGATGAAGAGAATCTGGTAGGCAATCATGATGAACGCGTCAAATTTGTTGGGCTCGAAAAAGTCCGTCCGGACGCGGGGCCCGGTGAAATACCCCGCGATGCGGATGACGCTGACCAGGCAATAAGCGCCGAACACCACACCGACCCAGCGGGTCAGCGGTCTTGCGGCGGGCCCAACCCGGTAGAGCAGCAGCCACGAGCACTGCAAGCAAATGGCTAGCAGACCCACGGATGTGTTCAGTTCTCTTGCCGCCAGATCGGGCTTGACAAATGTGAAAAAGGCATGCGCAAAAACGGTCAGCGCGAGAATGACGTAGTTGTGAATCTGGGTGGTCTTTTGTCCGAAAAAGCGGAGCAGGGCCATATAGCCCAGCAGCGCCCCGGTCATGAGGAGGGTATTGGCCAGGACGATGGAGATCCAGTCCGGAAGGCTGCCGCGCAGGACGATCAGCCCAAGCGCCAGAAGCTGGAGGACGAAATTATAGACCCACAAAACCATCCCGGCGAAACGATTCCGGTTCTGCAGCCATAAGAGGATGATAACGAGTACGCAAACGATGTCGGTAAGCGCGTAGCTGAACATGACGGTCCGGATATCCAGCGAAATCATAAAATACCTCGAAACTTAAAGATGGCGCCGATTCCCATCAGCGACTCGTGTCCTGTTTCCATTCATGCTTGTCCTATCGACCGAGAATGAGCGATCTCAGGATTTCTCATTTTGCCCGAAATGAAAATACTATAAAGCAAATATTGAAACCCCGCACTGGCGATTAAGATATCGCCGCGCCTCATTTTCCTTATCAGCAGGGTCATCATTTCTCCCCTTCCAGTTCGGCGATCCGCGCCTTGAGCTGGGCCATCTTAAGCTCCCGGCCGACGAAGACCCGGTTTGTCTCTTCCAGCTGGGCGACGGTTTGAGTCAGCTCCGCGGTCCGCTCCCGAACCTTTTGCTCCAGTTCAGCGTAGAGTTGGCGAATCTTATCCTCCGCCTTTTTGAGGTCGGTGATATCCAGACAGTGTCCGATATAGCCGATGAAGTCTCCTTTGCTGTTGAACCGCGGCGTGCCGTCGTCCTTGATCCAGCGGTATTCACCGTCCGAACGGCGAATCCGGTAATCCATGCTGAATTTCTCCCGGCGGTCAAACGCGCTCACATACGTAGCGACGCATGGCTGCAAATCTTCCGGATGCACACCCTCGGTCCAGCCGTCGCCTGTCTCCTGCGCAAGCGTGCGGCCGGTAAAGGTAAGCCAGGGCTGGTTGAAGTAGTCGCAGCGCTTGTCCACGCCCGACGTCCAGATGAGCGCCTGACCGGAATCCGCGAGCGTCCGGAAATGGACTTCGTTTTCGCGCAGCGTCTCCTCCAGCCGCACCCGCATAATCGCCGTGCCCAATTGGAGGGCTATTCTTTCGAGCAGCTCCACCGTTTCCAGCGGAACCTTGTCGTCCCCCGGATCCGCTATATGAATGAGACCGATGATCCGGTTCTCAGGACGGATCGGGATCAAGGCCACGGATTCATAGCCCGCCTCATTGCAGGCGTTGCGGGTGCTCCCTTTTTCGTCTTCCGGGACCGTCGCCAGGAAACGGCTCGTACCGTTTATAAAGAATGATCCGCTCGGCGTATAGAAGGCACGCCCCGGATCGGTTGCGTCGGCGATGACGGTGATGCACATGCAGGCATTGGAATGGATGGACAGCGGACACTCCAATTCATAGAAGCTTCGGCTGAAGCCTGTATAAGCCTCGTAAGGGATATCGCCACTTTCATCAAGCAGTCGGATGCCGATTGCTTTACAACCGGTATAGCTCTGGATCACTTTGACGGATTCTCCCAGAAGAGAGGCCAGGTCTTTTTGGGCAAAGGCCATTTGCAGGAAGCGATGAGACATCTGCAGGGCGTCTTCCGCCCGTCTCCGCTCGGTGACATCACGGATGATCATGCTCGTGCGGACCTCGTGCTTCAGGTCGTGGAACACCGCCGTGGATATCTCCCCCGGAAATTTAGATCCGTCTTTGCGCACGAACGTCAGCTCGCCCGTAAATTTGCCCGTCCGGGACCTTTCTTCCAGCGCCGCGGCGAGCCGGGGATCCGTCATGTCCATGATACCGATGCGCCCAACGGCTTTGATGTCTTCCTCACTCCTGCCGAAAAGACGGCACGCGGCGGGATTGGCCGAGAGAATCCGGCCGTCGGGACTGGTGAGCAGGATGGCGTCGTAACTGGCATCGAATAACAGCCGGTAGCGCTCTTCACTTTCGTTCAGCACGGAGGCGGCCTGCGTGGTGGAGAAATGATCCGCAAGAATGGTGCCGGCCAAAAGGGTGGCCAGCGGATACAACAGAACAATGGGCAGGCCGAGACGCTTGAACGTGGGCAGACCCATGCCTTCGGGCAGCGTGACCATCAGAGCCACCATCACCACGTGGACGGCGAGTCCCATGCCGAAAAGCCGCAGGATGGACGGCGGCTGGATGAAGGGCCGGAAGCGGTAATAAGCCGCAAGCCCGATCGCCGCCGACGCCAGGATCACCAAAACGCCCATCGTTTGGCCGGCGCCGCCCAGCAGGATGCGGCAGACTGCGGGCGGGACAAAAGCCGCCAGTGCCGCCCAGGGCCCGAAGCACAGCG
>SBEK01000110.1:0-7314 GCA_009668925.1 Deltaproteobacteria bacterium | reverse complement strand
CGTCGTGCCGACGCCGCCCAGCAGGATGCGGCAGACGGTGGGCGGGATAAAAGCCGCCACCGCGGCCCAGGGGCCGAAGAACAGCGCGCACAAGCTGACCATGACGGAGCGTCCGTCAAAAATGAGCCCCGGCCCCAGGACCGCCGGGCGCAGCATGCCCAGCACGGCCACCGCTCCGAATAACACTCCCTGAAGCAGCGCGCCCGCCCGGGTTTTGTGGGAAATGCGTTTGTCGAGAAACACGGAAACGACGCTCAAGGCCACCAGCAGCGACAGGTTGAGTATTAAATCAAGATAGACCATTGGCACTCCCTTTGTTCGAATCTCGTGTTTCGTGTCCGGTATTCCGCATCTCTTCCTCCGAATTCGTTGCGGGACACCACCCCGCACCGAAAGGCACGCGTGCGTCAGCAGGCGAACAACGCGCCGCGCGTTACTGTCTTTCCAATTCCTCTATTCTTTTCTTCAGCTCGACCATCTTCAGTTCCCGGCCGACGAATATCCTGTTCGTTTCTTCCAGCTGGGCGATGGTGCGTTGCAACTCGGCGGTCCGTTCGCTGACTTCATGCTCCAGCTCCTTCTTGAACCCCAGAATCTTTTCTTCCGCCTGTTTCCGGTCCGTAATATCAACGACAATCGAATGCAGCATCCTTTTTCCCTTGAAGTCGATTCTGGTGCTGAAGACCTCGACATCACGCATCGTACCGTCCGCCCGGCGATGTCGGTACTCGAAACGGAAGCGCTCCTGTTTTTCAACCGTTTCCATGGCTCTTTTCAATTCTTCGGGAGCGAGCGTGTTGATATCAAAAATTTTCATGCCGACGAGTTCTTTACGCGTCCAGCCGTAGAAATCCTCAGCCGCTTCGTTGGCATCGAGGATCTCTCCGGTTTGCGGATCGATAAGGAGCTTCACCGCTGAATGACGCATGAATAAATTGCGAAACAGCTCTTCGCTGTCCATGAGTGCCTGCTCCGATTGCCTGCGTTCGGTGATATCCATGGTGGTTCCGATAAACTTGGCGGGTTTGCCGGATGCGTCATAAACAAACTTTCCCTGTCCGCGGCAGCATTTCAACTGTCCATGGCCGGTTACCACCCTGAACTCAACATCCAGGGGAGCGCCCGTCAGGAGAGAATTGGCAAGAGCCTCGTCAAATCGGGCCCAATCTTCAGGATGGATAAACTTCCTCATGGCCTCCGGTTCCGGCACGTCATTTTGCGGCGTGACGCCGAAAATCCGATAATTTTCGTCGGACCACCAGACAGAATTTGTCTTTAAATCCCACTTCGAGCTGCCGATCAGGGCCATATGCTGCGTTTCATTCATTGTTTCCAGAATTTCCGATTTATACTGTTCGCTTTCCTTCAGGGTGGCCGCACTTTTTATTCGTTCCCGACGGTTCCAGAGAAGAACGATAATCAGTGCCGTCTGGGCGAGGATCAGGAAGATACCTCCGGCAATTTCTTTTTTATAGGATTTCCAGACGCTGTAAATTTTGAATTCTATCCTGCTTCCCGCAGGAAGCGATTTTTCCTTTATGGCCCATCGCTTCAATTGCCGGTCGTCAAATCGATAACTGCCTATCGGTTCGCTTTTTACGCGGGCATCCGGAGCAAGACCCGTTTGCAGCCACGATACGGCAATACCGGCCGCTCTGCGGCCCAGCCCTTCGTGGTGGATGAGAAATCCTCCCGTGATTCCGCTGCCCATGTAAGTGTCCAGCATCCCGTAAACCGGAACGCGGGCGGCGCGGGCGATATCACTTGCGGCCTCGGCGGGCACGTGGACTTTTCCGGCGGCGTCCAGTTGCAGGGCCTGATACATAACGACTGAATTGTCCGGCAGAGTTTCCAGGGTTTTAAGCAGCGCCGGAAAGGTCATATTCGTCATCGGAATCAACTCCACCTGCTTCCGGTACGGGGCACCTTCGGCAATGGCCTCGCTGACCAGGCTCCGCTCCACCGGGCTTGCGCCGCCGATGATGTAGATTTTTTCGACACCGGGATGATTCTTCAGAATCAGCTCGATATTCATTACGGTTGAAAAGGATGAAATAATTCCCGTATAGCGACGGGGCATCTTCTCCGGAATGTAGCCTTCCACCGTCAATCCGGCGAAGACGACGGGGACATCACCGAAGATATCCGCTCCGTATCGCTGCATGAACTGCAGCGCCTGCTTGTACTGAACGATAATCAGGTCCGGCTTCTCGACGGTATACTTGATTTTCATCGCGGCGGCCATCGTGTCCAGATATTTGCGGTCGGACGGATGACTGGCCAGTTGAAGGTTTTCCAGTGAAACGGTTGCCCGAAAAGTCCTGTGCTCGGATAATTCCGCCATGACGCCCTGGATGAACCACTGGATGCCTTTGTAGTCGAAATTATACGATGGGATAATCAGGATTCGCCGGGGTCTGTCCGGGAAATCGCCCGCGTTTAGGCCGGCGGAAGCAAGTCCGCCGCACAGCGTTACGAGGAGCGCGCTGACCGCAATCCGGGCAAAAATTTTTTTAATATCCACTGGGGCCATAGTCCGTCTCATCTAGGGTAACGAGTATCCCGTACTTTCCCTTCCTGCCCTCTCTTATCATTCGACCTTCATCCGTTTGCCGGCAGGCGAACGACGGGCGAAACTCTTTGCGATGCGCGTCACTTCTTCTCCCGCTCCGCGATTTGCCGCTTCAGCTCGCGCATCCGGAGTTCCCGGTCCACGAACACGCGGTTGAGCCGCTCCAGTTCTTCGTTTTTTACCTGCAGCTCGGCGGTTCTCTGGGCGACGCGTTTTTCCAATTCTTCATTGAGCCGCAGCACTTCCCGTTCGGCTCTTTTGCGATCGGTGATGTCGAGGATAAAGGCCGCGAGCTGTTGCTCATCGCCCGGCAGGCTCGCCACGGCGATGAGTATGTCGATGCGCGTTCCGTCGCGGAGCAGATACTGTTTTTCATAGGGAGAGGAGGTGTCCTCCCGGAGCACATCCGCAATTGCCTTGTCGTCCGCCGCCAGCCACTCCGGCGGCGTGATCGCGCGCCAGTTTATTTTGCCGGTCCGGAATTCCTCCCGCGAATAGCCGATCATGCTCAGATAATAATCATTCGCCTCAATGATCCTGCCGTCGGCGGTGGCAATCACGATGCCGACGACATTGGAATCGTAAAAGCGCCGCAGGCGTTCATGCGCTTTTCTAAGGGCGTCTTCAGACTGCTTGCGTTCCGTGATGTCGCGTGTGATGGTCAGGATGTGGGATTCGCCGTTCAAGTCAATGAGCGAAGTGGAAAGAAGACCGTCACGCGCATCGCCGTTTTTCCTGCGGAATCGGATCTCCCCGTTCATGGCCGTGCCGTCGGCTTTGATTGCCTGCAAAAGCTGTATCCGATCATCCTGGTTTTCCCAGATGGGCAGGTCCGCCATGATCTTTCCTTCCACTTCCTCACGCGCAAATCCGGTGATCTGCCGGAATCCGGGATTAACGGAAATGATTCTGCCGTCGCTCCAGCGCGTGATCGCGATAGCGTCGGGACTGGTCATGAACGCTTTGCGGAATTTCTCTTCGCTGGCCTGCAGGGCCGAGGCGGCATCCAGTTCCCGGTGGTAAAAGGCGCTGCGCTGGCGTTGCCAGAAAAGCCAGACCCCGGCCGCCGCTCCGAAAATGAGCCCGCTCATCATCAGGATCATCAGGAAGTTGTGCTCCCGGATCGGCGGGTAAATTTCGCTCGCATCCATGCGCGCGACCAGAAACCAGGGTGAATCGGGCACCGGCCTGAGCGCGGCGACAACCGGTTGGCCGCGGTAATCGACGCCGTCCATCATGCGCTCTTCCCCGCGGGCCGCGCGGGCGGCCGGCAGGTTTTCCCGGGACAGGGGAAAACGCAAATTCAGCGCCGTGTTTTTTTGAAATTTCAATTCGTTTAAGAACACCACCTCCCGACCCTCCCGGCGGACCAGCAGCGTTTCCGCGGTCTTGCTGGGGGCCGGCCAGCGCGCAATCATAGGATAGAGGTAGCGGGTCGGATCAATGACCAGCGCGACTGCGCCCAGAAAACGGTCCTTCTGTGTAATCGGAACGAGAACGGATAAATGAATGGCTCTGCCGCGGGTATCCCGGTGCAAATCAAGGAAAATAATCTTGCGCGATTGCTTGAGCTCGGGAATCCGTTTCCGGATTTCGCCGCAGACGTGCACCTGCCCGGAGCCGGCCGATTGCTTTAGGCCGCCCGAAGCATTCATTAGAATCACGCTCTGATACTCGTACGCGGAGTAAATTGCGGTAAGCCAGTTCTGCATCCTGGCTGCCGCCTGGGCATCCCCGGGGGCGTCGATCACCTGCCGGGTCAGCTGCGAAAAACTATCATTATCGCGCAAAACGGCGGCTTCGGAGAGCCTTTCCTTCCGCCAGTGAACGATTTCGGAGACTTTCAGGTCCGCAACGACAGCCAGCATCTGCTCCACTTCCAGCCGGTGATCAGCCTCATAGTGTCGGGTATAGTAATACCCGGCCGAGATGATGCCGGCGGCCAGCAGGATAAACAGGACGACGAGCGGCCAGGGCGGGGATTTCTCGCGAAAGGCCAGAGGCGGCTTGAGAAACTGGCGCCGGTAAGCGCTGTAAAAAATAATGAGCATGCCCACGGCAATGCCCGGGACCAGGGGATTCAACGCCAGATAGCGCAGAGCGCCGAACAAGGGAATCGAGGAAGTAACGGCCATGATCAGTGTGCCCAGCATGACGGTATAAAGCTGGCCTCTGTCCCGGCGATCCAGCCGAAGCGCGGCGAGTCCCAGGATCGCCAGACCGGCCACAGTAAGCGTATAAGAGTATGCCAGATAAATCCACATCCAGAGGCCGGGGAATCTCTCCGCAGGCCGGGCGATAAAGAAGAGGCCCTCCTGCCGGAAGACCACCGGCTTGACGACCCAGAGCCCATGGAGGGGGTTGGTCCAGATCACGGCCTGGGTAAGGACCGGAATCAGCAGGAGAGCGGCAACATGAAAGGCGGTTATCCGTTTTGCGCCGCCGGCGAATTGGATCACAAAAATGAGCCAGACTGGGGGCAGCAAGGCGATACTGATAAAACGCAGGTCAAACCAGAAACGGGCCCAGTCGCCCGACGGTGCGAGAAGCGACAATCCTTCCATCAGCGCGAGCCCGCACACGAGGGCGGAGGCCCACATAAAGGCCGTGCCGCCCGCCACGTCGCGGCGGCGTCGGGAATACTCGAACGTGGATACGGAAACGATAATGACGGCCAGGATGGAAAAAGCATACAAAGTCAGAGCCCAATTCACGTCCGGTTTCCTCCTCCGGGTTCAGAAGACGGTTAGCTGGCAGACAGCTGAGATAGTCTATTTGGCAAAGTCCGTTTTGTGCCAATCTAATAGCGAAAACCGGCAAAGTCAAATTGAATTTACCTTTTCCGGCTTCCGGCGCCGGATGCGTGTGAGGTCGTTTCTTTTCCGCTGCCCGACTTCCTCAAAGCTTTCTTCTGAGGACGCCCGCAAGGAGTAATGATGGGGGACCGTTTTTTGGGGCGGGGTGCTTACAGCGTTTCCAGCTTCGTGATCCGCTCCTTGAGTTCCCTCATTCTTAATTCCCGGTCCACGAAAACGCGGTTGAGGCGCTCCAGTTCCGCTGTCTTGGCCGATAATTCCGCTGTCCGTTCGATGACCCGCTGTTCCAGCTCCGCATGGAGCCGTTTGATTTCGTCTTCCGCCTTCCTCCGTTCGGTAATGTCGTTGAAAAGGGTTGCGAATTTCCTTGCTTCCGGCCTGAAGGCGCGCACTTCAAAATATTTATTCATCTGGCCGGAATAATTTTCAAACTGCGCGGGCTCCCCGGTAAGCGCCACCCTGCCGTAACGTTCGATCCAGAACGGCTCGGTCGCGGGCAGAATCTCCCGGATGGTTCTGCCGATGATATCGGCGGCGGAAAGACCCGTCATGGTTTCGAAAGCCTTGTTGACCGAAAGGAAGCGGTAGTCCACGGGTTTGCCTGCGGGGTCGCAGATAATTTCGTGCAGGGCATAGCCGCTGATCATTTCAGAGAATAAAAGCCGGTATCGCTCTTCGCTTTCCCGCAGGGCCTTCTCGGCGAGCGTTCGTTCGGTGATGTCGTCAAAAACGGCGACCACCTGACCGGACGGCAGCTTGTACACATAGTTTTCCGCCCAGAAGGCGAGACGTCCGTCCTGATAACGGGCGTTGGGATGCGAGACGGCGACGCCTGTGCGCCAGACCTGCTGAAAGATCCGAAATATCCCGAAGTCTTCTACGCCTGGAAATACTTCGCGGACGGATCTGCCGATGACATCCCCGGCAACGCCCGTGATCCTTCTTCCGGAGGCGTTCAAATCTAAAATGATGAAATCCGCGCCGTCCCGGACGGCTTCATAGACGGCCACACCGCTCGACATATGGTCGAAAAGCTCACGAAAACGCGTTTCGCTGGCCAGCAGTTCTTTTTCGGCATGCAGATTGTCCAGAGCGATCTGGGCCATCACGCGTTTTCGGAAATACACCAGTAAAAGAACGAACGTTAAGAACAGGAGGATGAAAATCGCCGCTGTTTGCAGAAAGTAGGCGGACGATTGCGATACAATGGAATCCCGGTCTCTTTCCACCAACACGCTCCAACCGGTTCCGGTGAGCGTTGCGGATGATATATAGCCTTCCCGGCCGCCGGGAAAGACGGCGGTGGCGGTGGCGGATTGATTCCGATCGGTCTTTTTGCCGGAGGCCATTGGCGAAACCGGATAAGGGACAAGCTCTTTCTCGTAAGGGTACCGGGTGCTGCAGATGATGATGCCCTTGCGGTCGGTAACCGAAACGGATAGGCCTTCATTCCCGGCTGTCGTCCCCTGAATGACCTGGTTGATGGAATTCGCCCGTTGCGTGTTCTGCAGAAAGCCTACGGCCTGGCCCGCTTCATCGAGAATCGGGACAGCGATATGAATCGCCGTGTCTCGCTCGGCCGTAATTCTTAAGACCGCGTCGGAAACGTAAGGCTTCCTTTCTTTGTTGACCCCCTGATACCAGTCCCGATGAGCAAAGTTCTTTCCCAGAACGTCGGGACGGGAAGGCTCGGAGATCCACAGAGTACCTGCCCGGTCCGTGATGATCAGGCTTACGATGTCCGGATTGTTGCGGATTAGATGAACAAGATGTTTCTTGGCTGTTTCAACATTTTTTTGCGAGACGGCATGTATCAGAGACCTGTCTCCTATACCCATCTGACGCTGCCCCCGAAGCGGCCACCGCACCCCCCCCCCCCCCCCCCCCCCCTCCCCCCCACCCCCCCCCCCCCCCCCCCCCCCCCCC
>SBEK01000001.1 GCA_009668925.1 Deltaproteobacteria bacterium | reverse complement strand
GGAAATGAGTGCCTGACCCAATTCCATACGTAAGATCAAAAAGATTGCCTTTTCGGCGGAAATTAAAGGCATAAAAAATAAAAGGAGAATAATATGGCTGAAGCTAACGAACAAGATTTTTATGACAAGGTCTTTCCTGTACCTGAAAGAGTAAGAGAGAAATCTTACATCAAGAGCCGGGCGGAGTATGACAAGCTCTATAAAGAATCGATCACCGACCCGAACGCCTTCTGGGCAAAAATGGCAACCGAGCGGTTGACCTGGTTCAAACCTTTTGACAAAAAGAAAGTATCGGACTGGTCTTTTGACGCCAAAGACGTTCATTCGAAGTGGTTTGAAGGCGGCAAGATCAATGTCAGTTACAACTGTCTGGACCGCCATCTGGCGACCAAGAAAAACAAGGCCGCGATCATTTTCGAAGGCAACGATCCCAACGACTGGAAAGTTTATACCTATTACGACATGTATCGCGAAGTGAACAAATTCGCGAATGTTCTCAAAACCCTGGGCGTCAAGAAGGGCGACCGCGTTACGATCTTCCTGCCCATGATCGCCGAACTGTCCATCGTCATGCTGGCCTGCACCCGCATCGGCGCCGTCCATGCCATCGTTTTCGGCGGATTCTCGGCCGAAGCATTGAGAGACCGCATCAACAACTCCGGCTCGACAGTTGTCATTACCTGCGATGGCACCTACCGCGGCGCGAAAGCCGTCCCCCAGAAAGACACCTGCGACAAAGCCGTCGCTCAGTGCCCGGGCGTGAAAACCATGGTCGTTGTGAAACGCACCGGAACAGCCGTTAACATGCAGGAAGGCCGCGACATCTGGTACGAAGAACTGATGGCCAAAGCGGATAAATACTGCAAACCCGAAGAAATGGACGCGGAAGATCCGCTGTTCATCCTTTATACCTCCGGTTCGACCGGACAGCCCAAGGGCGTTGTCCATACCCAGGCCGGTTATCTGCTCTATGCGTCCATGACCCAGCAGCTCGCATTCGACGTTCGTGAAGAAGATACCTACTGGTGCACCGCCGACATCGGCTGGGTCACCGGTCACAGCTACATCGTTTACGGCCCGCTTTGCAACGGCCACTCCAGCATCCTGTTCGAAGGCGTTCCCAATTATCCGGATTTCGGCCGGTTCTGGGCCGTTGTCGAGAAATACAATGTCAACAACTTCTACACCGCTCCGACAGCCATCCGCTCCATCGCCAAAGAAGGCGACAAGTGGGTCGACGCACACGATATCTCCTCGCTGCGCGTTCTGGGTTCGGTCGGCGAACCGCTCAATCCCGAAGCCTGGTGGTGGTATTACAACAAGATCGGCGGCGGCCGCTGCACGATTTCCGATACCTGGTGGCAGACCGAAACCGGTGGACATATGATCCTGCCTCTGCCCGGCGCGATCGATATTAAACCCGCCAAGGCCATGGTTCCCTTCTTCGGTGTAGTCCCGGTATTGATGGATGAAGAAGGAAAGGAAATCAAAGGCCCCGGCAAGGGCGCCCTCTGCATTAAAAATTCCTGGCCCGGCATCGCCCGCGGTTTGTGGGATGATAAAGACGGCCGGTTTGTCGAGAATTACTTCGTGCAGTTCCCCGGAACTTACTTCTCCGGCGACGGCGCGGAACGCGATGCCGACGGCGATTACAAAATCACCGGCCGTGTCGATGACGTAATCAATGTTTCCGGTCACCGGTTGGGGACCGCCGAAGTCGAAGCGGCGCTGACGTCTCATGCGGATGTCGCGGAAGCGGCGGTTGTTGGATTCCCCCATGAGATCAAAGGTCAGGGCATTTTCGCTTATGTTACCCTGAATAATAATGTGGAAAAAACCGAAGACCTCAAGAAGACTCTGATCGCCCACGTCCGCAAGGTCGTTGGTCCGATCGCTTCTCCCGACCAGATTCAGTGGGCGGACGGTCTTCCTAAAACAAGATCCGGCAAGATTATGCGCCGCGTCTTGAGAAACGTCGCCGCCAAGACGTTCGGTGACTTCGGTGATACGTCGACCCTGGCGGATCCGGCCGTTGTTGATGATCTGGTCGCGAACAGAAAGAAATTAGGTTAGCACCCCAATGTAGAAGCCGCATCAACCACCCTGGCGGGTGGCAAGACCACCCTGCGACGGGTGGCAGGCAGGTTTCTACATGAAGTCCCTCCTCAAAATGCCGCTTAGCGGGAAACCGTTAAGCGGCATTTCCTTTTGGATATCCATTCAGGTGGTTTGTCCGGTATGATCAGGATGCCGGGTCCCCCAACGCCGGGCGATGGTTCGTCGGACCACTTCATCGTACAGCCTTTCCAGCGGCTCGGCTGCTTTTGCCCCCTCGATCTCCGCCACGGCTGCCGCCACCGCCTCGAGCGTGGACATCCCGTCCGGGCGGTGTTGTTCCCGGAGCCGGTCCCGGGCGTGCGCGGGCGCGGGCAGCACCAGCCGGGGCAGGGTCGAGAGCGCCGGTGTGCGGGCAAACAACCGGCGCGCCTGACGCCATGTCGCGTCCAGGACGACGATTCGCTCCGGCCGGATCAGCTTCGAACCTGGGCCGTCAGGCCACAGCAGGCACGTTCCCGGCGCCCTCAGCCATTCGTCATCCGGCAATGAAAGCCCGATGCGGTCTCCACCGCCGCAGGCAATCATTCGTGAGTTCGGCAGGGCGAGCAAAACAAAGCGGCCGGTGTTGCTGGGGCGCCGGGATTCGGCAATATGCCGCAGGATTACGAATTCCGTCCGCGTTGGCACCGTGGGCAGGATCGCGCAGATGCAGATTTCGCGGCGCAGGCCGCAGCGCGGGCAGTGGCTGTCTTGGTCTCGGTGACGTGATGCACGCATTTCCCCAGCTTATCCTTCCGGTTTAAGTTTTCAAAGCTGAACGCTTTATAGCACAGATAGAAAAAAACGGATCGCGCGGATGGATCGCCGATAGAAAATTTATTCATCCTGAAATCCTGACGATGGAACTTGAAGAAAACAGGGATGAAGGTCTTGGTGCCGGTTGTCCGATAACGACTGCTCCATGAAAGGAGAAGCAGGGAATGGCCGAAGCCATTTCCTGCTTCTCCTGAATGAATGTCTTGTATTTCCTAACAGTCTATAGCCAAACAGACTACAGTCTAACAGTCTAACAGCCTTCTTTACGATAAGTTGAGCGACATTGAGACCATGTTCTCGTCTTTACCGTCAATGGCGAAGTCGGAGTGGCGGAAGATCCTGATCATGGGGTAATTCTCCTGAATGGTTTCCGCCCGGATGGTCTTTAAGCCTTCCTTTCGGGCGAGCTCAATGCACTGCCTGGTCAGGGTGATGCCGAGCGACTTATTCTGCCAGGGATCGGAAATGATGATGGCGTATTCCGCCTCGCCCTCGCAGCGTTTATTCTTGATCAGACGGGCGATGCCGAGAAACTTATACTGGTCGCCGACCTTCATCTCGGCGACCACGGCGACTTCTTCTTCCGGATTGAGGTTGCAGAAACGCTGCGCCCGTTCGGGCGTGGCGCTGAAGGGGGACAGAAACCGCAGCCACAGAGAACGTTCCGAGCAGCCGTTGACAAAATCCGTCCACAGGCCGATGTCTTTGGGATTGATCAGACGGAGGCGAACAGGGTTGTTGTCCACAGAGAATGCATCTTTGGTCAAATGACGCGCGATGGAATCCGTGAGGGCGCTTTGCCGTCTCACGCCGTAGTGGTACATCTGCCCCAGAACTTCCGCCGCCATTTCCGCCGTGGAGTAGACGGGAAATCCGGCCTGTTCCATCTTGACGACGTCGTTGATCATGAATTCCTTGCAGGCGACGACGCACATCACCGGCTTTTCCTTATAGTCGATTTTTTTCATGACGTCGACAAAGGAACCCAGAATCTCTCCCTGAATCACGACGATGAAGCTCGACACATCAGCCGACTCCACACCGATTTCGATCAGCTTTTTCACCTGTTCGGGCGTCATGGAAAAAGAGCAGTCGATGGGGTTGCCGACGCTGGCGTAATCGGGCAGGGCGCTTTTCAGGCGCTGCTTAAAATACGGTTCCAGCGCGGCCAGACGCATATCGGACAGATACAGCATGTCGGTGGCCGCAACGCCCAGCGAGCCGGTATAGGTGATGACGAGGACGCCGTTGCCCTTTGGAACGGGCTGCTTGGAAAAAGCGCGCGTCAGCGCAAAGAGATGCTCGTTGTCCCGGGCCCGGATGACGCCGCTCTGTTTAAAGGCCGCGCTGTTGACTTCGTCATTGCCGGCGAGCGATGCGGTGTGCGATGAGACGGCCTTTTTGCCGGCCTCCGTCCTTCCCGATTTCAAGACGATCACGGGTTTGCGGACCGCCGCCCGCGAAGCGACCTCGACAAACCTCTTGCCGCTGCGGACGTCTTCCATATACATGACGATCACGGAGATATGATCATCATCGCTTAAGTACTCCAGAATATCCGTTTCATTGATATCCATCTTGTTGCCGATGGTGGCCACGATTCCGAAATCGAGAACATTGCTTAAGCCCGTCAGGATCCCCGCGGCATAAACGCCGGCCTGAGCCACCATGCCCACGTTGCCTTTTTTGAGATCGGAAAGCAGGCCGATGGACTGCACCATGTTGTGATGGGTATTGATGACGCCGGAGCAATTGGGGCCCAGCACGCGGCAGCCGTGTTCGCGGATGATTTTCAGAATCCTTTCCTGAGCTTTCTTTCCTTCTTCTCCGGTTTCGGCAAATCCCGCGGCCTCGACGACGACAAACCGGACGCCCTTCGCACAGCAATCGGCAATGGCCCGCTCCACCGCCTTTGCCGGCACAATGACAATGGCCAGGTCGACGGGCTGGGGCACGTCCAGGATGGATTTGTAAGCGCGAACACCCATCACGGATTCTTTGCCCGGATTGATCGGGTAGAGCGATCCGGGATAATGGTGGCTGGTCAGATTCTTGAAGACATTATAGCCCAGTTTGCCGGGGGCATCGGAGGCGCCGATCACTGCGATGCTCCCGGGATAAAAGAAATCGCGCAGGCTTTCCGCGCCGGTTGCCGTCATATGTTCATGCGGCACCGGTTCGCTGACGAACATCCGGGCGTCGACGGTGATATACCCGTCCGGGTACAAAAACAGCGGATTGAGATCCAGTTCGCTGATTTCAGGATTTTCCACGACCAGCCGGGATATTTTCATGAGCAGCTGCGTAAGCGAGTCGAGGTCGACGGCCTGTCCGCGATATCCTTTGAGAATCCCCGAGCCGCGGATGTCTTCAATCATTTGCGCCGCGTCCTTCTCGGTAATCGGCAGAATGCGGAAAGAGACATCGCGCAGGACTTCGACGAACACGCCGCCCAGGCCAAACATGATGAGCGGCCCGAAGCTCGGATCGCGCGTGACGCCGATGATCGCCTCAATGCCCGCCTTGGCCATGCGCTGCACCGCGACGCCTTCGACATGCTGGTATTTGAATGTTTCCAGAATGTCACGGTACGCTTTGCGCACGTCGTCGGCGTTCATCACGTTAAGCTTGACGCCGCCGGCATCGGTTTTGTGAACCACATCCGGTGAGACGATTTTCATCACGACGGGGAATCCGATCTTGTCACAGATGGCCAGCGCTTCATCTTCGGACCGAGCCACGAGATAACCGGTGGTTGCAATTCCGATGCCTTCCAGAATTTCCTTGCTTTCATGCTCCATCAGATAGCTGCGATTGTCCCGAACCGCCTGATGAATCATCTCCGCCAGTTCATCTTTCAAAAGTTTGCCCGGCGGGCGCGGCGTCTCCTTCCGGGCCATTTTTCCCGCTGCCTTTGCCTGTCTTGCTTCTGATGGTGCCTGTCCCATAAAGCCTCCTCCCTGTTTGTCCGCATCTCTATTTGCCGCATCATAGCGGCTACACATTCGAACCCGATACTGGACTAGCACAGGCATTCAAAAGAAAATATCGGCCCGAGGCTTATTTGTATGTCGGAAGGAGACCGAAGGAGGGTGACGGGCTTTGTCTGACAAAAAACAAAGCAGATGATTTAATTGATTAATTTGTTGTGGACGGCGTAAAGGGTCAGTTCGGCGTTCTTTTTCATAGCCATCTTGGACATGACGCGGGTGCGGTACGTGCTGATGGTTTTGACGCTCAGGCAAAGTTCATCGGCGATATCCGAAACGGACTTGCCCGAAGCAAGCATCAGCATGACCTGGTGCTCGCGGTTGGAAAGCCGTTCGTGAGGCAGCTTTTGCGTGTCGAGGTCCAGCTCGTCGGCCAGTTTTTCGGCAAGCGACGCGGTCACATATTTCCCGCCGCTCGCCACCTTGCGGATGGCTCCGATCAATTCCTGCGGGGCGCTGGCTTTGGTGAGATAGCCGGATGCGCCGGCGCGCAGCGCCCGCACCGCGTACTGCTCCTCGGGATGCATGCTCAGAATCAGAACGGCCAGCTTCGGACGCTGGGCTTTAATATCCTCCAGGACTTCCAGCCCGCTGCGGCCCGGCATGGAAATGTCGAGCAGAACCACATCGTACTCGTACTTCAAAATCTTGTCGAGGGTCTCGGCGCCGTTTTGTGCTTCGTCCTTGACCAGCATATCTTTCACATCCGCCAGAATCTGCACGACGCCTTGACGTACCACGGCATGGTCATCGGCAACCAGTATACGTATCATGTTCGTCTATCTCCTTGGTAAGAGGGGGATCAGCACCCTCACGGTCGTTCCTGAAGGTTTGGCGTTGCGGACGTGAACCGTGCCGCCCCAGAGATGGGCGCGCTCACGCATGCCGATCATCCCGAAGGAGCGGGGATCATCCACCTGCCACTGGGTGATGCCGACCCCGTTGTCCGTTACTTCCAGGCAGAGTTCTTTTTCGTTTTCCGTGAGGTTGACCTTGCACAGGGTGGCCTTGGCGTGCCTGGCGATATTGGTGAGCGTTTCTTGAAAAATGCGGAAGACGGCGGTGGCCAGCTCTTTGTCGATCACACTTTTGGGACCGACAATATGGGCCTGACAGCGGATTCCGGAGCGCTTTTGAAAGTCCGCCGCCTGCCATTCGATGGCGGCGGGCAGCCCCAGGTCGTCCAGCAGGCTCGGCCGTAATTCCGTCGATATGTTGTGCACGCTTTCAATCGTGGCGTCGACGAGATCCGACATGCTTCTGGTTTTGTCCCGGATGCCTTTGTCCCCGGCGGACAGATGGCTCATGAGCCACGATAAATCCATCTGCAGTGCCGTGAGGGATTGTCCCAGTTCATCGTGAATTTTACGGGCGACGCGTGTGCTCTCTTCCTCGCGGACAAACTGCAAATGTGTGGAGAGGTTCCGCAGTTCTTCACGCGAGCGCTTCAGGTCCTCCTGCGCTTTTTTTTCCGCCGTCACATCTTCATACGTGACCACAATGCGCTTCTCGCGCAGTTTTTCTCCGATGCGCGACGCCTTCATCCGGCAGAGAATTTCCGTGCCGTCTTTGCGCAGGCAGGGAAATTCCGTCTCATAGGTCCGTTGATGCTCGAGGCTGGAATAGAAGATCCGGCCGATTCGATCCGCCTCTTCTTCGTTGCGGTAAATCATGCGGATGCTCTTGCCGATGAGCTCCTCGCGGTGCCAGCCGAAGATCACCTTGACGGCGTGGTTGGCAAAATTGATGCGCCGCTCGTGGAGCCCGAGGACGGCCTGGGGGATCGCATCGAGGATGGACGATTCCAGCGCTTCGAGCTCTTCGAGCCGGCGGCTCGCCTCCTTGCGCTCCGTGATGTCCATGGAATTGCCGAGAATGGCCCGCCCGCCCTTGTAGGTGATCGACATGACGGTTTCCATAATCCATTTGATGCGTCCGTCTTTTGTGACAATGCGGAATTCGTAAGGCGAAAAGCGCTGCTCCTTGAGCATCATGATCGCATTTTTGGCCGTTTTGCGCCGGTCCTCCGGAAGAATCAGCGACTGAGGGCTCATGTGGAGCAGCTCATTTTCGGAATAGCCCGCGTACTCCCGGAAGTGGGAATTGATGAATTGGAATTGGCCCTCCTGCATGATGTAGAATCCCACCTGGGAGGACTGCGCCAGAATTTTATACAAATTCTCCTCGGAGGCTTCACCAAACCGCTGGGGACCGCCGTCAAGCGAGGGGGCGGCCGAAGATTTGGCCGGACCGGTCGATTCTTTTTTTGAAGTTTTTCCGCGATTCATCAGCTGCTCCGCCCGCGTGATTCATCGGTAAGCGAGACGTATTATCTAACCACACTTGAGGAGAAAAATAAATATCTTTGACGGGAAGGCGAATGGTAAAGGTTATGACGGGCCGTGAAACAATGCGGGCGGGTGTGATCCCGCCCGCTCTGGGCAATTTGTTTTGTACACTGATTCATCCGGGGCATCTCTGCGGGTTCGGCGCAGAGAGCCGGCGGTAGACGCGGTCCTGTTTACGGGGCCTCAGTCCGTTTCATCATCTTGGCGATGGCCAGTTCAACAGCGATCGTCTTGCCGACAGCCTCCGTGGGAGCAAAGCGCCGGATGAAGTCGATTTCGTCGTCCGTCGGCCGTTCCGTTTCGGTCAGATTCGGGGACACCTGCAAATCCCAGGGGACCTTCTTCCTGATCTTATCTACGCTGACGCCGGGATGCACCTTCGCCAGATACATTTCTTTGGTTGCCGGATCGAATTCAAAGATTCCCTGCGTACTGATCAGCTTGGTCGGACCGGTCCCCTGCGGAAAATGTCCGGACCGGTCCCGGCTGTCGCCGCCTTCGAGATAGCCCGGAGACGTCCGGTAAAGAAGCTTTTCGACAAACTCGCCGCCGCGCATAGTGAGGATGGTTCTCTTGGCATAAGAGATGAAATCAGCGGCGCCTCCCGAACCGGGCAGGCGCATGGTCGGATGATCATAATCTCCAATCACCGTCGTATTCAGATTTCCGTACTTGTCCACCTGGGCGACGCCGAGAAAACAGACGTCCACGAAACCGCGATACGTCATGGTGAACGTCGAAAAGAGGTCGGTAGAGAAAGAAAAGCCGCGGCACGACAGGCAGTCCGCAATATGATTCAAGGGGACCGTCGGCTGAAAGTCGATAATGCCCGACTCCATCATGAGCGTCGCATGGGGCGCAAAAAGGGCTTTCGCCAGCGCCCCCGACGTCATGGGGATCCCCACGCCGAGCACCGCATTTTCGTAATCGTGGATCTCCTTGGCGATCGCAATGATCAACAGTTCATTCAAGGTGTAAGGCTTACTCATAAAGCACCCCCTTCTCCTGCATCACGTGTTCCAGTTCTTCCAGAGTCACATCCATCGTCCTTTCGCGGTTGTGTTCGTTCCAGACGGACGTAAAGGCCGCACCGTAGTTTGCCGGCGCCGAATAGAAGGCGCGGGCCTTAAGATCATTCATCAGCTGCAATCCGAACCGGTCCATGTGATGCTTGATGTACGCGTTGTGATCCCGGCACCCGTAAACCCATTCGTTAAGCCAGACGTTGGTTTGGGCCTCCGATTGCAGCGCCTGCATGAAAAGGGCAAAGGCCAGGCGGTCAGCGTTGTAATAACCAACAACATCCGACGGGTGGGCGCCCCAGGGCATCTCCACCACCGCATCGACCCGGTAGGCGGGGATAATCGTAAAATGGGGGCTGGACTGAATCACGTCGTGTTCAACCAGCTCTTCGCAGGAAACGATGATTCTTTTGCTGGCCAGTGCCGCCGCCTGGACGCTTCCCATCGCCCCCCAGTACTGGGCGTTGCCGAATTTATCGGCGCGCTGCACATGAATCACGCAGACATCCGGATTGAGCGCCGGGACGAGGACCGTCTCTTTGCCGGTGAACGGGCAGGTGATGATTCTGTATTTGTCATCGCCCATGAAACCGCGTTTGTCGAAAAGATCGGTATGGATGATGCCTTCAAAGACGGGCATGAAACTGAATCCGTGCATGCCGGCCATCAGCCGGGCATTGTAGTTGAAGTTGGTATAGTCCTCCACTTGAAGTTTTCCCGCTTTCCAGGCCCGCCCGACGGCGGAACCGCCTTCCGTGCCGCCGGCATTGAGAACAAAAGCGGTAATCAGGCGGTCGACGCACCCGCCCGCAACCAGTACTTCATCGATGATATGACCCGACTGGGAGCAGTGCGTCAGCCCCTTCTTCTTTTGCCTCACGATTTCATAGATGAGACCGCAAGCCATGCAGAGGGTGTAATTTCCAATAATGAGCGTATCGCCGTCCTGGACGTATTCGGCGATGGCTTCCCGGGCGCTCATTCTTTTGTCGACTTTATTGCTCATAAATAGTGACTCCTTATCCTGATGCTGTGAGGGTTAAGAAAAATGCCGTGCTTTTCCTTTAAGAAGAGAAAAGGGACAGAAGTGGTTCCGGGCGCAAGCGGAATGGAAAAGGTAATCTGATCTCAGGATATTTTTACAGAAACCTCATTGTACTGCCTTCTGTTTAATCTCAGCGTGCAGCAAATTTCCGGCTGCACGCTGAGATGATCCAACGTTTGGAGACCGTGATCATTCTCCCCAATCGTTCTTTCCTTTACAGCGATCCAACTTCTGATCCATCCAGGGAAGCACCTTTCCGGCGGGAATGATCCAGCCCGGTCCGGATGAGGAACATCCTTTGAACCAGTAATACGGGGGGATGTTGAACGACGCCTTCTGCTGCTGCGGCGGTACATATTCCGTGACGATCAGGTTTTGCACGGCCTTGTGGTCGCAGGCCCGCATTTTTATGACCTTGCCGTTGGCGAAGCGGTACGTGTCGCCTTCCCATACTTTGATGATATTTTCCGCATTGGTGCTCTTGGCCCGCTCGATAACGGAGAGGAGCCAGTACATCTGCATCGTGTAGGAACCGAGATTGGAATTGCCGTGTTCCATGACCCGGCTGTTGAAAGGCTGTGTCTTCCATTTCGTCTGCCATTGCGTATTCCAGGCCTTGTGGAATTTTTCGTAACCGGGGTATTTGAAAGCCGGAGTCACGTCGTGCTGATCGATATTAACCAGTCCGGCCGTTCCTTCCACGCCGACCTGATGAAGTTCGTTGGGTTCATTCATGAATAGATTGGCGAAAGGCAATTTGATGCCCATGTGTCGGGCCTGCTTTAAAAGATTTCCGGAATCGGGGGTCCAGTCGCCGGTATAAATGACTTCGGCGCCGGATGCTTTGATCTTCTCCAGATACGGCGCGAAATCCGTCAGAAACAACTTATGATAATCTTCACCGACGATCTGCGCTTCAGGATAATACTCTTTCAGACCTTTTTTGAATCCCTCGCCCAGTCCGTGACCGAACGAATAATCCTGACCAATGATGTAAAATTTCTTTTCCTTCTTCCGGATCTGTCCATAGTAATAAGCCAGTCCCCGTCCGATCTGCTCCGTCGAGGCCGAAGACATGAAAGCATAGGGGCTGAAATTCGCGGCGTCCATCAGATCATCGGACAGCGCGCCTTCGTTCATGACAATGATCTTGTACTTGTTGCCCGTCTCGTTCATGACCTTCATGATGTTGCTGCCGGAGGTGCCCACCAGAAACTGGACCTTCTCCTGCAGGATCATCCGTTCGCAAATCTTTTTGGCCTGGTCGGGCTTGGACATGGAATCGGCCTTGATGAGCGCGATCAGCTTCTTTTTGCCGTCCACCCAGATGCCGCCGCGCTTATTGATATCGTGCACGGCCCAGAGCATGGGAGCATAGTGGAGTTCCCCGTTGATGGCGCCCGGTCCGGAAAAAGGCGCCACATGGGCGATCTTGATGACGTCGCCGGTGGGGATCACCGGATGGGCCGGGTCAAAGTCCGACATGTCGGACATTTTATTGATGTCGAAGGCGGCATTCGGCTTGCCCAATTTATCAGCCGGATCGGCCTTTGCCTCCTTGACGGCCTTTTGCGCCTTAGCGGCGAAAACCGTCGATGGGTTTACGGCGACTAAAGATAAAAGGCACAGCAGGCCCAATAAAACAGTTAACTTCTTTGTCACATACTTCATTTAAAACCTCCTTTTTCAACTTCTTCAATTTATTAACAGCCTTCATCGATCTCGAAAATGATGACCGGTGCCTGGAGGCCATTTGCAGATTTTAATGGCCGGCCATCTCATCTGGGATCACCGACGATCATGGTCCGGGAAGAGGTCCTTTCCCGGCAACGCTTTCCTTAATTTTTACCAGCCGGGAAGGGGTTTCTCGTGAATAGATTTGTAGGATATTTCCAGTGAAGAAACAATCCGGTATCAACCCCATATGAGCGGGAGGGCGTCCCTACTTTTTATATGGGGAGTGACCCTGATCAAAAGGCATTGAAGGTAATGAAAACGATGATCTGAGCGAATAAAAGAGACCGCGGACAAGAAAGACGATTTTCTTTATTCTTCCCAAAGGTCGGGATCGACAACGCCTATTTTAATGGCATACTTGAGCAGTTCGAACCGATCATGAATGGCGAGCTTGCGCATGATGCTGGTCCGGTGTTTTTCCACCGTCTTCGGGCTGATACAAAGGAAATCGGCTATCCGGTCCGTGGTGTGTCCCTGAGCCACCAGACGAAAGACCTGCTGTTCCCGCTCGGTCAACAGGTCGTAGCCGCTGACGGAAGGGGTTCCCGTTTGACCCTTGACGTACTTATCGATCACCTCGGCCTTCAATTTCGAACTGAGAAAATACTCTCCCCGGTAGGCCGCCCCGATGGCCGTCAGAATATCCGAACTGGGCGATGCCTTGAGGACGTAGCCTGAGGCTCCCGCCGCAAGAATCTCTTTGACATAGCTTTCCTTGGCATGCATGGAGAACACCACAATCCTTATTTTCGGCGTTACATTGCGCAGGAGGTTGACGACTTCCAATCCGGTCATGTTGGGCATCGTAATGTCCAGCAGCACGACATCCGGATGGAGCGATTTGATCTTCTCCAGGGCTTCTCTGCCGTCGCTTGCCTCTCCGATGACTTCCATATTGGATTGACTATTGAGGAGTTGCTTCAGGCCGTCCCGCACAATGTCATGATCGTCGGTCACTAATACTCTGATTTTTTTCATCACAGCCGCCCCTAACACTTAAGCCGGAATATCCGCCCGGATCGTCATTCCCCTGCCCGGCGCCGTGGAGACTTCAAGAGACCCGCCCAGAGAGACAACGCGCTCCCGCATACCGATCAGCCCGATTCCGGCGCTTTTTTTCGACGTGTTTTTCTTTCTGTATGGATCGCGGCAACCCAAACCATTGTCCCGGATGGTCAACATCACATGCGGATGGCTGTATGTCAGAATGATTTCGACTTCGGTCGCCGCGGCGTGCTTGACGATGTTGGTCAGGGCTTCCTGAAAGATACGATAGATCGCCAGTTCAATTTCGGGATTCAGGCGGTTCTTGAAACCAAGAGCTTCGAAGCTTACGTGAATGTCCGGACGGTGTTCCTTAAATTCGCTGATCGATCTTTTGAGCGCGGGAATCAGCACCATCTGGTCCAGGAGGATGGGACGCAAAAAGGATGTTGTTTTGCGCACCGCGTTCGCCATTCGTTCGACGCTGCGGATAAGTTCCGCGCACCGCTCCTGCTGTTCGGGACGGTCGGGGGGGAGTGTTCTTTGCAGATCATCAAGTTCGAAATGCATGGTGGTCAGGATCTGTCCCAGTTCATCATGAAGATCCGCGGCCACTTTTTTTCTTTCTTCTTCCCGGACTTTGACCAGTCGCCCCGACAGCCGGCGGATCTCTTCTTCCGCTTTCTTCGTTTTGGTGATGTCGATAAAATTGGTGATGGCCGCCGGCTTTCCCATGTACATGGCATGTGTTGCGCGCAGCTCGGCCCATTTGATGGCCTTGCTGTCCTTTTCCGTGTACCGGTAAATATAGTGTTCGGGGTTCAGATGGCCTCCTTCCCGCATCATCCCCCTTTCCCTGACCATAGCCCGGTCATCCGGATGGACAAACTCCCAGAAATAATGGCCCAGGATGTCTTCCGGTTTGTCATACCCGAGCATATCGGCGAATCGCTGGTTGACGAATTTGATGCGGCCTTCCTGATGCACGACGATGGACGTCAGCGACGTTTCCACGACGGTGCGGTACTTTTCTTCGGATTCCCGGAGGGCCTGCTCCGCCGTTTTCCGGTCGGTGACATCGATAATGAACGCTTCATAGCCGATAATATCACCCTTGGCACTCACACGGGCGGCGCCGGTTATCCGGACGTCGATAATTTTTCCGTCCAGGCAGCGCAGGCGGGTTTCAAATTCCCGGAGAACTCCGCTGTGCGCGACAATGCCCTGAAACCGGGTGACGTCCTCCGGATCGGCATAGAAAGTGGTGATGGACCGTTTTCCGATAAAATCGTTTCTCGAATGTCCGCCCAGCATGGCAACACCCGCCTCATTGATATCGAGGAAAACCCCCTGGTTATCCATAACGCACACCAGTGCCGGAGAATGTTCGAAAATATGCCTCAGCCACTGCCGCGGGGCCTTGACGATATTTTTCCCGGAATGATCCGGGGTGCGCCTGGTCTTTCCCATGTCGCTTCCCTTTGCATGGTTTACGGTTCAAGGTTCGGGAACCACCTTGCCTCCTTACCACATGTCACGTTCGAGCTCGACATTTAAATGTTTCCCGAAATGTGATCTGGAATGAACTGCCGGGGGGAACAAGGCTCCGGAAGGGCAAAGAAGGGCGGGCGGAAGTTCTGCCGCCCGCCCGAAGGAAGTTATTTTGTCTGTTTGACCACACTCATGGCCGTGGCGATGAGTGATGAAATGTCGCCGAAGTTAGCCGGCAGAATGAGCGTGTTTCCCTGTTTGGCCAGATGGCCGAATTGTTCGACCAGCTTCTCGGCCACACGCAGTTGTACGGCTTCCAGGCCGCCCTCGGTCTGCACGGCGGAAGCCACCGCCTTCAGACCGTCCGATGTTGCGGAGGCCACCGCCCGAATTGCTTCCGCCTGGCCGCCCGCTTCATTGATCTGCTTCTGGCGCGCTGCTTCCGATTCCAGGACGACTTTCTGCTTCTGGCCTTCGGCGACATTGATGGCGGACTGCTTTTCGCCTTCGGACTGGAGAATGATCGCGCGCTTTTCCCGTTCGGCCTGCATTTGTTTTTCCATGGCAATGAGAACACTCTCGGGCGGCCGGATGTTTTTCACTTCATAGCGCAGAATCTTCACGCCCCAGGTCCGGGCAGCGTCGTTGATGGCGCTGACAATGGCGGAATTGATCGCTGTTCGTTCCTCGAAGGTCTTATCCAGGTCGATTTTGCCGACTTCGCTGCGCATTGTCGTCTGCGCGAGCTGCACGATGGAAAAGACGTAGTTACTGATGCCGTAAGAGGCCATTTGCGGATCAAAAACCTGAATGAAGATAACGCCGTCCACGCCGACCTGGACGTTGTCGCGGGTGATGCAAACCTGCTCGGGGATATCAAGAGCCTGCTCTTTGAGCGTATGGACATAAGCCTTCCGGTCAACGAAGGGAATGATGTAGCTGATACCCGCATTGAGCACCCGGTTGAATTTTCCCAGGCGTTCAATCACGTAAGCGCTCTGCTGCGGAATAATGCAAACCCCTTTAGCGATTAAAATGACAACCAGTAATGCGACGACAATCAGAACAATCTGCATGCCTTTCCTCCTCTTCTAAGTGATGGGTTTGACTTTGACGCGAATACCCTCAATTGCTTCAATCTGAACGGTGGCGCCCTCGGGAATAGCCTCGCTCGCTTCGGAAAAAGCAATCCAGTCCGAACCGCGGTACCGGATAGCTCCTTCGCCGCCGGACGGAATCGGCCGGATGACGGAAACCTTTTGTCCCATGTAATCCGGCGGCGCGTCGGCATGTCCGGCGAAAAGCTTTTTGGCTGTTTTGCGAAGCAGCAGAACGAAAAGCAGGGATGACGCCGAAAAGACAATCAACTGGCTGCTCAAGGAGGCGGTAATGCCGAGCCAGGTCGTGAGAGCGACGATCAGCGCCCCGATGCCGATAAAACACAGGATGAAAGTGACCGTGGCCAGTTCAAAAGCGAGCAGAAGCAGGCCAAGGATTGCCCAGACTGCGGCCGGTGAGAGGGACCAATCAAACATGACGTCCGCCTTTCCGCGGGGTCGATCTTCGGCGTCCCGCAGGTTCGGTAATAGATGGAAACCGGAATATCTTGAAACGTGCGGTAAAGTATAAGAAGAATGAAGCCGGGAGTCAAACAAATTTATATCGCCGTATCGGGCAAATGTCACGTTCCCGCTTTAATCCCGAGGGCATAACCACCTCCGGGAACAGCAAAGAAATGGCGCCCCAGAGAGATCTGTTTTCCTATTGTTTCCGGACAATCATTAGTCGTTGACAGGCGACTTTACTTATAGTAAGTCTTTTACCATTAGTAAGTTTAGTCCCGCTATTTGTTTTGGAGCCCCTGGTTTTGATTCCAGAGAATGAACATAAAGCGATCTGCCAGCAAAGACGAGATCGCGAAAAAGCTGAAAGAATCCGCAGTATTTTGGAGGCAGCCAAAAAAGTTTTTGCCTCCAAAGGCTATTTAAAAGCCACGATGGATGAAATCGCACTGGCCGCGGAAGTGACCAAACCCACCATCTATCTTTATTTCAAAGCCAAAGATGATCTTTTCTTCACGCTCATGATGCCGCTTATCGATGATGTCCGCGAGCAGCTTCAGGCAGTCGAAGAAAGTCTCCGGACCGGTAAGATCAGCGATGGAAAAGACCTCATCACGGCGCTCTTCGAAGCCTTTTATCACGGCTATGAGCATCTGCCGGAAACCTTCCGGATCATTCAGTTGTTTCAGCAGCAGGGACTCATGGGTGAGTTGCGGCCGGAAGTCCGCACGGCGCTGAACGATAAGGGACGGGCAAACTTTGTCTTGAGCCGGCAGATTCTGACGAAGGGCATCGAGACGGGGCTCATCAAAGAGGTGAATGTTTACGAGATGGCCGACGTCATTTGGGGGCTTCTGGTCGGCGTGATCCAGTTGGAGGACGCGAAGTCCCATGATCTCAAGAATAAATTGCTCACCGAGAATACACTCCGCCTCGCCGAAGGGCTGATTGCGGAGGCCATGACTATAAAGAGCGAAGGGAAAGAGAAATGCAAATGACGAACGCAGACAAACTGATTAAGCGGGTTAAAGCGGAGGGGCGGTTGTCCATGACGGAGGTTGAATCAAAGAAATTATTGAAAGATTACGGCGTGCCGGTCGTGGAAGACAAAGTCGTCACACGGGCGGATGACGCCGTTTTATATGCGCAAAAAATCGGATTTCCCGTTGTGGTGAAAGGCCATGGCGCGAAGCTCACCCATAAAACGGAACGCGGACTGGTTAAGACAAACCTGAAATCGCAAGGAGAAGTTCGCAGGGCTTTTTCCGCCATTAAAAAGTCGGCCGGCGTTGACTGGGAAGGCTGTCTTATTTCCCCCTGTGTTCAGGGGAGCCGAGAATTGGTCGTCGGGATGTTCCGTGATGCTCAGTTCGGCCCGGTCGTCATGTTCGGCCTGGGCGGCATCTTCACCGAAGTGCTGGCGGATACGACTTTCCGGATTGCTCCATTCGATGAGAAAGAGGCCCGGCGGATGATCCGGGAAATCAAGTCCCGCCGGCTTCTGGAAAACTTTCGAGGAGAAGCAGCCGCCGATCTCGATCAGGTGACGGATGTTTTACTGGGCGTGGCCAGACTGGGAATGGAACAGCCCGCGATCAGAGAAGTGGATATCAATCCGCTGATCGTGACCCCGAAGGGAAAAATCGTGGCCGTGGATGCCCTGATTGTCCTGGATGAGCGCAAGGCCGCGCGCACCGGCGAAACCCCGGGTGAGGGAGCGAGCAGCAAGAGATCCGCCGAAATCCGCGCCGCCCTCGACGTGATGACGCATGCCGAATCAGTCGCCGTAGTGGGCGCCACGCGGCCGGAAGCGAGTGGATTTTCCGGGATGTTCGGGTGCATGAAAAATTTCGGTTATCGGGGAAGACTTTATCCCGTCAACCCGAAGCTCGACGAAATCGACGGGATAAAGGCTTATCCCAATCTGGCGTCGTTGCCCGAGGCGGTGGATCTCGTCATTCTCTCCATCCCCGGACCGCTGGTTCCGGATATTCTGAAAGAATGCGTCGCCACGGGCAATAAAAATATCCATATCTTCAGTTCCGGTTTCAAGGAATCCGGTGAAGAAGAAGGCATCAGGCTGCAAGGGGAAATTGAAACGATTGCCCGCGGGGGAGGGCTGCGCGTGATCGGCCCCAATTGCATGGGATTCTATGTTCCCGAAACCCGTCTCCTGACGTGGGAGGCCGCATCTGCAGAGAGCGGACCGGTTTCCCTGATCAGCCAGAGCGGCGGCAATGCCCAGGATTTTACAAATTACCTCACGGATCATTACGGGATCCATTTCAGCAAGTCCGTCAGTTACGGCAACGCTCTGACGCTCGACTGCACCGATTTTCTCGATTATCTGGCCCATGACGAGGCAACCAGGATCATCACGATGTATCTCGAGGGCGTGAAGGACGGACGGCTTCTCCGGGACCTGGTCACGGAAGTCAATCGCCGAAAGCCCGTGATCATCTATAAGAGCGGGCTTACGGAATCGGGAGCCAGGGCCGTGTCTTCACATACCGGCTCACTGGCCGGGGGAGAGAAGATATGGAAGTCCTTTTTCCGGCAAACCGGAGCGGTGCAGGTAGAGTCCCTGGAAGAAATGGCTGATGTCACCCAGGCGTTTCATCGCCTGGGGAAAGTCCGGGGAAGGAGAACAGCCGTTCTCGGATTTGGCGGGGGCATCGGCGTATCCGTTGCCGACGACTGTGCGCGGGCCCATCTGGCGCTTCCGGCACTTTCGGAAACTCTGACGCGGAAACTGAGAAAGCTGATTCCGCCGGCCGGAGCCATGATCCGAAACCCGATTGATGCCGTCATTGCCTTCATTCATCTGCCCCTGATGAGTGAAGTGCTGGAACTCCTGTCGCAAAGCGGTGAAATCGATAATTACATCATTTCCGTTCCCTTTGACTGGCTTTTCAACAAGGCGCCCGGCGGCGCCTATATTGAAACCGTCGCCTCCTATCTGACCGGCGAAGGTCGGAAGCATACCCATGGAAAACCCATGATGGTCGTCTGGCGTCAGTATCAGCCATCCGAAGAAATCAGAAAATGGATTCCCGTTTTCGAAAACATTTTGATGTCGGCCGGCATCCCGGTTTACAAAGGGCTGCCCAAGGCGGTTTCGGCGCTGGTTAAAACGGCAAAATATTATGAATATCATAGGGATAATAAGTAGAATCTTTCCGGATTCGTTACCCCGCCCATCAGACTGAGACACAAGAATCAGTGCATCTCATTTTTTATTATTTTTATTGACTTTCGGTCAAGTTTGGAATTATAGTCATAAAATAGTAAGAGGCTCAAGAGCCACAGGCAGATGCTTCCGAATCGTCTTGTATTATGTAAGGGTCCTCAAAAACCTCTGCAATATATTTCGGCCGGAACGAATGCATTCCCATCTTGAAAGTCTACACGCCGCCCGGAAAAGGAACAATGACTTGAACTGACGTTTTAAACGTTTGAAATTCCAAAACACAAAAGAAGGGAGTTAGTTATGGGCAATTTATTAGTAAACACTCGTGATCAGCAGTTTGTTCTTTTTGAACAATTCGGCATGGACAAAATCTTTGCATCAGAAGAGTACGGAGGGTATTCCAAAGATGACATTCTGATGATTATGAATGAAGCCGAAAAGTTGGCCGTCAATGTCATCTTCCCGACTTTGAAAGAAGGAGAAGAAGGCTGTCATCTGAAAGACGGCGTCGTTACCGTTCCCAAGTGTTTTCATGAACCTTGGAAAAAATATACCGAAGCCGGCTGGATTAACCCCATGGATTCTCCCGATGTCGGCGGCCAGGGTCTGCCCCATTCCGCGGGCTGGGCCACGCTGGAAACCATGGCCGCGGCCAACTACGCCTTCGGCATGTACAGCGGGTTGACGCACGGCGCCGCCAACATGATCAATACTTACGGCACCGACGAACAGAAAAACAAGTATATGTATAAGATGTTTTCCGGCGAATGGACCGGAACGATGTGTCTTACCGAACCGGGCGCGGGCTCGGACGTCGGCGCGTTGAAGACCACCGCCAAACGTCTCCCCGACGGGAAATTCCTCATTACGGGCACCAAGTGCTTCATTTCCGCGGGCGACCATGATCTGGCCGCGAACATCATCCATCCCGTTCTGGCGCGCATCGAAGGCGATCCGGCCGGAACCAAAGGGATCTCCATTTTTATCGTTCCCAAATTTACGGTTAACGAAGACGGCTCCGTCGGCGAATCCAACGATGTGAAGTGCGGCGGCGTCGAGCACAAAATGGGTATCAAGGGAAATGCCACCTGTACGTTAAACTTCGGTGAAGACGGGAAATGCATCGGCGAACTGCTCGGTGAGGAACGCTCAGGTTTGAAGGTCATGTTCCAGATGATGAACGAAGCGCGTCTGGGCATCGGTATGCAGGGACTCTGTCTTTCTTCGGCCAGCTATCAGCATGCCGTGGCTTATGCCAAAGAGCGCATTCAGGGCACTCCGGTTTGGGAAATGAAAAATCCCGCCGCCAAAGCAGTGGCCATCATCAATCACCCCGATATCCGCAAAAAACTGATGTGGATGAAGTCCCTTGTGGAAGGCATGCGGTCCATGTGTTATTTCATCGCGAATTGCATGGACATGAGCAAGATCTCGAAGACGGAAGAAGAAAGAGCCAACTGGGAAGGCTACATCGAACTTTTGACCCCGATTATCAAGGCCTACTGCAGTGATAAAGGTTTCCTGGTCTGCTCAATGGCGATGGACATTTACGGCGGCTACGGCTTCTGCTCCGAATATCCGGTGGAACAATTTGTCCGCGACGAAAAGATCGCCTGCATCTATGAAGGCACCAACGGCATCCAGGCGCTCGACCTCGTGGGCCGCAAACTCGGCCAGCGCAAAGGCGCGAATGTCATGAACCTGGCCGGTCTGATTGGACAAGGCATTGCCAAACACAAGAACAACCCCGAATTTGCCAAAACTGCCGCCACGGTGGAAGAGGCGTTAAATGCGGTTATCGACCTGACCATGTTCTTTGCCGGCGCCGGCAAATCCGGCGACTTCCTGGCGCCTATTTACAACGCCAGCAAATTCCTGGAGATCTTCGGAGACCTGGTCGTCGGTTACTTCCTGCTTGATGCAGCCGTTATCGCTCAGGAAAAACTGAACGCCATGTATGAGGCGAAAGGCCTGATCTCGATCGGCAAACAGAAGGGTTTCCAGAGAGAAGATCAGGAAGCCGCTTTCTACGCCGGCCGTGTGGCTTCGGCAAAATTCTTCGCCAACGACAGTCTGACGACCGTCAAAGCGCGGTGCGAAGCCATCAAAGCCGGTGACAAGAGTGCTCTGGAACTGGTTGACCTGGGTTTCACGATCTAAAAAACAGGTTGTTTAGGCTGTCGGCTATAGGCTTTTAGAAAAAAAACAAACGGCCGCCCGGTGCATACCGGGTGGCCGTTTTCATTTGTCAGACTGTAGGGAACGGTCGCGAGTTCCTTACAAAAGCGCGGCGCCTTCGCGCCGCACCTTTTATCCTAACAGCCTAACAGCCAACAGTCTATTAACCTATTTTCAGCCCATAGCCTAATAGACTTGTTTGTAAAGCGCCGCCACTTCCGCCGGATCCGCAACGGGCCGGGCATTGAAAAGCGCCGCGGTATCGCAGATGGCATGGAATGCGGCCATGTCGAGACCGTCCTCGGGCACGCCGACGTCGCGCAGACGCAGCGGATGGCCCGCCTCTTTCATCAATTTTTCGATCGTATCGGCGGCGGCCAAAGCCGCTTTCTTGTCATCCATCCCGGCGGTATTGACGCCCATCGCCTGGGCCACCATCGCCAGCTTTTCGGCGGCGAAGTCCACATTGAAGCGCATCACCGCGGGTAAAACGATGCCGCAGGCAGCACCGTGGGGCACGTTATAGAGAATGCCCACCGTGTGGGCCATGGCATGCGCCAGGCCGACCTGGGCGATGGTGAATGCCCATCCGGCCATCGTCGCGGCCGTCTGCAGCAGGTTGCGGGCCTTGCCGTCTTTGGGATTGGCGATGACCTTGGGCAAATTCTCCTTAATCAGGCGGATCGCCTGGAGCGCCTGACCGTCGCAGATGGGCTGGGCCATGATGCTGGTGAGCGCTTCCACCGCATGGGTCATGGCGTCCATGGCCGTCGTGGCCGTCAATCCGGCCGGCAGCGTCATGGTGAACTGCGGATCGAGGATCGCCGTATTGGGGATAATCCGCGGATCCACCAGAAAGACTTTTCGTCCGGCCGCCTTGCTCTTGATGACGGCCACACTCGTCACTTCACTTCCGGTTCCCGACGTTGTCGGAATGACGATATGCGGGATCTGCGGTTCCTGGAGACGGTTGAGGGCGATGTGATCGTTGCATTTCCCGCCGTTCTTCAGCGTGACGCAAACCGCCTTGGCCGTGTCAATCACGCTTCCCCCGCCGACACTGACGATGCAATCCGCTCTGAGCTCGCGGGCCATGGCCGTCGCCGCATCGACAATATCGAGATCCGTATCCTGCGCAATTTCGTCAAACACGCCGACGCAGAATTCGACCAGCGCATCCTGGACCTTCTGAGTAAGACCGGCCTTGCGGACGCCGGTATCGGTCAGGATAAGCGCCCGCTTGCATCCGAGATTCACGATTTCCTTATAAATGGCGTGCAGCGTCCCGTGACCCGAGATGACATTTGTCGGACAGTTATACTGAACCAGGGCGACCTTGGTTTCGTCGGAAAGGCACGACATGGTAAAGTTGCTCTCCACGGCGGCAAAGGAATTCACGTGAATGCGTTTGATCTGCGTATATTCAGCAAGGCCGGCGGCTCCCAGTTCCCGCCCGACGCCGGATTGCTTGTACCCGCCGAAAGGACAGAAATCGGCGAAGATATGGTAGTTGTTGATCCAGACCGTTCCGGTGCGGATCTGTTCGGCCACGCGGACGGCCCGGGCATTGCTGCGGGAAAAGACGCCTCCTCCGAGTCCGTACATCGAATCATTGGCAATCGCCACGGCCTCTTCGTCCGTGTCGTACTTGATGACGCAAACTACGGGCCCGAAGATTTCTTCCTGGGCGATGCGCATCGAATTCCGGACATCGGTGAAGATGGTGGGAGCGTAATAGTAGCCGCCTTCAAGACCAGGCATGACGACGCGCTTCCCTCCGGTGATGAGCTTCGCGCCTTCCGTCTGACCCAGTTTGACATATGACTCCACGGTCGCCAGTTGGGCCGCATTGGCCAGAGGACCCATGTGGCTGTCGGGCAGCAGCTGGTAGCCCACCCGGATTTGCTCCGCCCTCGTCTTCATCTTTTCGACGAACTCATCGTAGATCTTTGCCGAAACCAGAACGCGGGTTCCCGATTCGCAGACCTGGCCTTGATGGAAGAAAGTGCCGAAGCAGGCGCCGTTTACGGCCAGATCGATATCCGCATCATCCAGTATGATATTGGCCGACTTCCCGCCCAGTTCCAAAGTCACTTTCTTCACCGAATCAGAGGCCATTTTCATGATTTCCCGGCCGACTTCCGTACTGCCCGTGATGGCGATTTTGTCGACATCGGGATGCGTGCACAGGAATTTGCCCAGCGATCCGCCCGGACCGGGGAGTACATTGATCACGCCCCTGGGGATGCCCGCCGCCTGGGCCGCTTCGGCAATGATCAATGCGGTGAGGGGAGTCGACGTGGCCGGCTTCAGCACAATGCTGTTGCCCATGATGATGGCCAGACCGATTTTCCAGAACGCCATGCTCGCCGGAAAATTCCAGGGCACGATGCCGACGCAGACGCCGATGGGTTCACGGCGGATCCATTCGCGGCCGGGGGCAAAGACATTGCCGGAATAGGGGATTTCCTCCCGCCAGGGAAAATCACGGCTGGCATAATAGCCCAGGTTGCGCAGCATGCCGGAACCGAGCATCCCCCAGAATTTGGAGAGTTTGATGACATGTCCTGCGTCCTGCGATTCCGTGACCGCCAGCCGAAGCGTCTGTTGACCGACCTGATCGGCAAAATCATAGATCTTCTCCGCACGGGCGGCGGGACTGAGATTGCTCCAGACGCCGCTGTCAAAGGACCTCCGGGCCGCGGCAATTGCCGCTTCCACATCTGCCTTTCCGGCTTTGGCCACCGTGGCAAAAGGCGCTCCCGTTCCCGGATCGATGGTTTCGAAAACATCACCGCTGGCCGCATCCACGAACTCTCCGTCAATGAACAGTTTGTAATGATCCATTTCCAACCCTCCTTGATTTGAATCGTTGTGCCGCCGGTTATTGAAGATCATGAACGGCGCAAACAGGTCTTACAACTAGAAATGCTTATTTCCCCGACTATTCACGGTCCGTATGGCTGTATACGTCCCCATAAAATGACTGTCAATGTTAAGTAGTGTTTTATTAATAATACCGTTTTATGGTAAAACAATTTCGTGTTTCCGCCGGACGCGGGAAATAAGGATGTGTCATGACAGCGTGAATATTTTTAATAATGTTTGGGAGGTTACCATAATGCAGATGAAAGATAAAGCCGTAAGCGCGCTCCTCGCGGCTTTCCCTACGCCGGAAGCTTGGACGGCGTTTTCCCAAAACAGCGACAACAGTCTGATCCGGGACACCTTCCTGACTTTTGCCGTTCGATCCCGCTTCATCGAGACGCCGGACGTTTTGGCACTGGAAAATTTCATCACCCGCCAAATGAGCCATCGTCCGGCCTTCAAACTGTCCAGGCATCTGGATTTTGAAGAACTGCTGGACAAGAGAGACGAACTCCTGAAGCTTAATATCTCGCTTCGGGCGATGACCGAACGCATCAACAATCTGCTCACTGAAAAACAAATTGCCCTCCCCAAAGTGACCAATTCCATGCTGACCCGCCTGAAGAAGGAGCCGATCGATACCGTCTACAAACAAAATGTTTTAAGAAGCCTGGCTTTCTGGCTGGGTCATGAACGGCCCGAGATTGCCGCCCACTGGCATTATGGGACACTTCTCGCGGTCTGCCGCGAAGAGAGGCAGACGGAAAATTACCGGGAAGGCGTGCGCATCGGATTTGCGCTTTACAGCCGCGGCGACGTCATTGATCACGAAATTCTGGGCTGGCTTAAAAAAACGGTCAAGACTTACATCGACCAGTCCATCAGCCAGTTTTCCTACGGACGCTGGGGCAAGGTTCGCGCGCATGACATTACCACGCTGTATGTGGACTTTCCCAAAGAAACATCCGACGGTGATCTGGTCGCCTACCGGCAGTGTCTCAGAAGCGCCGTGTCGCTGGCCCATCAGATGGCGATCCGCTGGGCGTTGTCCGCGTATTCCACCAAAAACCGCTTTCTGTCCATTGCCGTTGTCGTCGGGGAATTTACCGGCATCGACAATCATCTCCTGCCGCTCTTAAACGCAAAACTGCCCGATGATCCGGTCATTCGCCTGTCCGATGTGGCCAGACAGTGCGTGCTGGTCAATGACATCCGCGTCGTTCTCTGCGCAAACCCCACGGAGACGACGCTGTTTAACGGCGAGTCGCTGACCATCTGGTGGATTGAAGCATTCTGGAGCACATTGTATTTCGACTTCGTGTCGGATCTGCTGGCCGATCCCATCCTGGGGAACAACCCGGCAGCCGTGAACAAACTCAACCATCTGCTGTGGCGGCTGCCCGATGAATCCGCACCGGGAGACAACCGCGACGAACCCAATGCGGTAACCACTTTTTTCAAAGTTCCGCACAATTCCCTGCTGGGCCTGGAAATCGCAAAGACGCTGTATTACCGGCGGCGGTTTGCCGAGGCCATTGAAATTCTGCGGGTCGTCTTGTCGATTAATCCGAACGATCTGATCGCCCGAACGCTCCGGATGGTTCTTTTGCGCAATATCGCACTATCCGCACCCTCCTACGAGGCCGCCTCTGCGCTGTTCCGGCAGGCCAAAAAAGAGGCCCGCTTTATCGAAGAAAACTGCGCCTCGGAATCGGAGGATTTTTACTGCGAGTATGCCGTCGTGTATATGGCCCAGGCGATGTGCGCACTCGGCCATGCCCGTTCGGACCGGAAGATCGCGTCGGATAAAGGAGGGCTGTCCGCCTTGAAAAACCACGTTTATCAATGCCTGGATGCGGCGGAGGACTTGTTTGAAAACGCCATCGCCGTTTCTCCGTCCGGCATCCGCTCCTCTTATTTGCTAAACAGCGTCCGGATGCTTCGCGCCGTTTTGAAACATGACGAGCAGATTTTTGTCGATCCGCGGAAACCTGTTGCCGGGCCTTCGTCCATCGGTCGGGAGGTTGCCGTGAACGTCCACTGGCAGATCGGCTTCCGAAGGTCCGATCTGCCGGAAGACGCTCTCAATGACGTGACGGAAAAACTGATGATGGCCAAGGCGAAGATTCATGACGACGCCATTTCGCTGCAAAGCTACCGGCCGACCATTTATTTTTGTCATGCCGTTGCTTTATGGGATTTTCTGCCGGTGCGCACCGCCGCCGCAATGGAAACAGCGAGGCGGAGTATTCGGCTGGCCCGGGAAATTGCCGAACTCGCCAGGAAAGAGGATGTCTGCATTTACTCTTTTACCCGGACTTATGGCGAAATGATTCCGGCCGATGAGTTTATCCGGCACATGGACACCTGTTTGCATATGATGGACTCACTGATGGAAAGCGCAGCGGCGCCAAAGAAGGGCAGAACAGCCGCTTCCGATAAAAAAGTATGGACCAGCTTGATGACGCTCAATTTCTGAAAGGCGATAAAATGACCGTCTCCTTACGGCGCAGGAAAATCGCGGAGTTCTTCGGCTTGAAGAAGAGCATCGTCGCCCTGCTCCTCATGGTGGTGCTCGTGGGCCTGGGGGAAAGGATGGCCGAACGCTTTCTGCCGATCTATCTGCTGGCTCTGGGAGGCGGTGCAATGACCATCGGGATCCTCGGGGGGCTCACCAATTTGATCGGTGCGCTGTATTCCTTTCCGGGGGGCTATCTGAGCGACCGTCTGGGGAACAAAAAGGCGCTCTTTGTTTTCAATCTGATTTCGCTTGCCGGGTATGCGATCATCATCATTTTCCCCTGTTGGCAGGCGGTCATCATCGGCGCTTTTTTCTTTCTGGCCTGGTCGGCAATATCTCTGCCGGCCACGATGAGCCTCGTCTCCGACGTCCTGCCGCAAAACAAGCGAACGATGGGCGTGACGCTGCATTCCCTGGTGCGCAGAGTGCCCATGGCGCTGGGCCCGATTGCCGGCGGCGTGCTCATCGGTATTTACGGAGAAAAAGACGGTGTCCGCCTGGCTTTTGCGGGCGCTTTTTTGCTGGGCATCGTTTCCATCATCCTTCAGCAAAAGATGATCGTCGATATTCCTCCACGGGGCCGGGCGGAAAAGCGGCCGTCGCGCCTCTGGCAAACCATGAGTCCGGCTCTGCGCAACTTACTGATTTCCGACATCCTGATTCGCTTTGCCGAGCAGATCCCTTACGCGTTTGTCGTGGTCTGGTGTATCCGATACAACGGCATTACCGCCGCCCAGTTCGGCGTGCTCACCGCCATTGAAATGGCCACTGCCGTGGCGGTCTATCTTCCCGTTGCCTACCTGGCGGATCGTTCCACAAAGAAACCCTTTGTCGTCGCCACGTTTTTCAACTTCACCCTGTTTCCGCTGATCATCTTCTTCTCCCACAGTTTCTGGATGATGGTCGCGGCGTTTGTGGTCCGCGGATTGAAGGAGTTCGGCGAGCCCACGCGCAAGGCCCTGATCATGGATTTGGCGCCGGAAGACAAAAAGGCGGGCACGTTCGGATTATACTATCTGGTCCGGGACGTCATTGTAGCCGCGGCGGCTTTCGGTGGGGCCTTCCTGTGGGAAATTTCGCCGGCGGTTAATTTCCTCGCGGCGTTTGCCTGCGGCCTCGCCGGTACGGTCTATTTCTGGATTTTCGGGAAGGATTTACGGGGAAGTAAATAGTAAATGGTGAATGGTGAATGGTCAAGCCTTGAACCAATCCACCATTCAACCTTAAACCTTTATGACTTATTTCTTATCTTTTCGATATCCAAAGCCGCCTGCCGGAGCAACTCGGCAATCTCAGCCTGCCGGGCATCCGGCAGGGATTGAAATTTCCCTATTTTACCGCTCATTTCATCCAGTTTTATTTTTAAGTCGCTAAAAAGCGGCGACAAATCGACGGGCCTCTGGGCCGCGGCGCCGGGTGGCTTAATTTCCTGAAATTGTGCGCCCGGTTTCAATACGATTTCTTCCAGGTATTCGGGCATGGTCACGGTCAGGCCGAATCTTTCCCTGATGAGCGCCGCGAGGCGCTCCTGGGCGGTTGCTTCGCCGTGAACCAGAAAGACCTGCATCCCTTTGGTTTGGAAACCGCTCAGCCACTCGAGCAGCTGGTCCTGGCCGGCATGCGCGGAGAAGCCGTTGATCGTGAATACCTTTGCCGCTACGGCGATGTCTTCATTGAAAATGCGGATTTTTTTGGCGCCGTCAACGATCTTGCGCCCCGGCGTTCCTTCCGCCTGAAAGCCGACAAAGACAATGCTGGCGCCTGGTCGCCACAAGTTGTGCCTTAAGTGGTGCTTGATCCGTCCCGCGTTGGCCATGCCGCTTGCGGAAATCACAATAGCCGGTTCCTGTATTTCGTTGATGCGGACGGAATCAGCCGTTGTCGTCGATAGCTGCAGATTGGGAAGATTGAGCGGATCTTCCCCGTTTTTCAAAAGCCCCTGGGTTTCGCCGTCGAGGTAGGAAACATAGCGGCGGAAGATTTCCGTCGCCTTGATGGCCAGCGGACTGTCCAGGTAGACCGGCATGTCTTTGGGCAGTTGGCCGTCGCGCAAAAGAAGGTGAAGCGAATAAAGAATCTCCTGCGTTCGCTCCACGGCGAAAGCCGGGATGATCACTTTTTCCCGATTGCGGTAACTGTAGCGGATGGCCTGGGCCAGTTCATCGAGGCTTTCTCTTTCGCCTTTGTGATTGCGGTTGCCATAAGTGGATTCCATGAACAGATAATCCGCCTCGCGCACCTCAGAGGGATCCTTCATCAAAAGCTGATTGGGTCGGCCGATGTCTCCGGAAAAGACCAGTTTCACTTTTGAACCGTTTTCTTCGATGAATATTTCCGCCATGGCCGCGCCCAGAATGTGGCCGGCATCCTGAAAGCGGACGCTGATGCCGGGGGCCGGGCTGAAGGTTTCTTCATACTTCATGTTTTTGAGAAACGGTGCGACCGCCTCCGCGTCACTGGTCATATAAAGAGGCGCGGCGTCGGCTTTCAGTCCCGTCCGCAGAAGCCGTTTGTTACGGCCGGCGGCTTCCACCTCCTGAATGTGGGCGCTGTCCAGTAGCAGTATTTTGAGCAGATCGGCAGTGGGTTCCGTCGTGTAAATGGGTCCCCGAAAACCCTGCTTGGTCATTCGCGGCAGCAGCCCCGAGTGGTCGATGTGCGCGTGGGTAATGATGAAAAAGTCGATCCGGGAAGGATCGTAGGGGCTCATGTCCAAGTTGCGTTTTTCGATCTGATCGGAACCCTGATGCATTCCGCAATCGACGGCAAATCTTGTCTTATCCGTTTCAATAACGTAGCACGAGCCGGTGACCGTTCTCGCGGCGCCGAGAAATTTTATTTTCATGTGAAGTCCTAATGGGTTTTAAAATAAGATGTTCAAGGACCGCGGACCAAGGACCAAGGTTCACGGTTCACGGTTCTAGGGGAGAACACTAATCCCTTAGTACCGTGCATCCTGTACCTCGAACTTCGAACCTTGAACTTTGAACCTGTCTCTTATTCTTTTCCGGCTTTTTTCAGCTTCTTGGCTTCTTTCTTCTCTTTGGCCGACTTGGCCGGTTTCTTCTTTTCGTCTTTTTTCATGTCTTTGGATTTAGACATCGTTTTAACCTCCCCCGGGAATTTTTTTTGGCCTTAAGAATTGGCGTTTTACAGAGCCGTGGGCCATTTTATATCAGAATACGGAAGGATTGCCTACATGAAATAATATTCAAACTCTGAAACCCTCTAGGCGTCCGGTACCCGACAGACTCCGCCGGAGCACGCCTCCGCATTGTTCCCAGAGCAGGCGGACCGCTTCACAGTGATCTGCAGAGGATGAACGCCCGTCCCCTCGTGAACGGGGCTAAACCGCCATGTCGGAGAGCGTACAATAGTTCCTTTGTCCGTGACGGATGCGCAATGTGTATTTTTTCCGGGAGTGTGTTAAAAACAACACATGAACCTGGTCTTGGCCATTAAATAATGCCGAATTGTGACGGCTGGTACAAGGTCCGTGGTAAAAATTAACACACTTCGGGCAAGCAGTCGATCTCCTCACCGACAAGCCTCCCTCTCTTTATATTGCAAATTATTTCCAGCAGAAACGGAAATGGAATTTCTCGATTCAGCCATTTTGCCGAGCTCTTTTGTCCGGGCTAAACAAAAGGAAGCCTATCTCTTTTGCGGGGCATTTCGAATGTGGCACCGTAGTTGCAAACCAGGCTATACAAGCGGGGCGAGCTTCGCTTGTCGGGAAATAAATCTTGACAAGGATAATTAGCCGATGCTAGCTTCGCGCCATGTATTTTGTGGCCGGGATTGTTCCGGCTGCGCGATGCATGAGACGGCAGAGGTAGGGGTGCCTTTTTCCGGAAATGCCCGTTTCAGGAGGGAGGCGAAAACTTTTTGACTCTATTAATCTTTAGGAGGAAAAAATGAAGAGATTTTGGTTAGTTTTGCTGTCACTGGGGCTGATCGTAGCCTTCAGCACATCAGCGATGGCCGTTGATGTAAAATTCACCGGCGAGTTTTATGCGGCAGGTTTGTACAAGGACAAAGGTGCAATGATCAAGGATGATTCATTAACGAACACCAGCACAGCGTTTTATTTTCAGAGACTGCGCCTGACCACCCAGTTTGTCGTTTCTCCGGGCCTGACCCTGACGACCCGCGCCGACATCATGGAAAGAGTCTGGGGCGGCAAGAGATCTGATGTACCTTTGGTGACAAGCAATGACTTCATGTCAGCAGGCACCCGGGCTGAAAACGAAAATATCGTTTTCGACCTGGCGTACGTCACCTACGTTTCACCGATCGGTATCTTCCTGGCTGGTTACCAGATCGATGGCGCGTGGGGAACCGTGTTCGGCGATAGCTCCCTGCCGACAGGCAAAGTCGGTTACATGTTCCGCGGCGGACCCATCACCCTGGGCCTCCAGACCGGTAAGAACAATGACATGAGCCGCACGGCGGTGAACGCGGTGAACACCGTTGACCGCGACAGCAGCTTCTATACGGCTTACGGCATCTACTCCTGGAAGACCGGTATGGTCGGCTTACTGTTCAAATACATTCAGAATGACAACGCCAGAGGCACCGTCACTGCGGCACCTCTGCCCCCCGGCATGCCTTTCGGCAACAGACAGAAACTGCTGGCAACCCTGCCTTACATAAAGGCGCAGTTGGGACCGGTTTTTGTCCAGGCCGAAGCCATCTGGCTGTATGGTCAGACTCAGTTTGATGATGAAGCCGACCCGGCCCTCGCTCTTGCCGGACGGGGCAACAGAATCACCGTCAACTCAATCGCCGCCTGGATTGATGCGACGGCTGATTTCGGCAAATTCTATGCCGGCGGTACGTTCGCCTATCTGGCGGGTGATGATCCTCAGACAACGGATAAAGTTGAAGGCGCCAGCACGGGCGGTTTCGACTGGAATCCCTGCTTGATCATGTTCAACTTTGATCTGACCTATTGGCAGGGCGGCCAGCTTGGCGCAAACGGCACCTCTGATAAATCCCCGATGTCCAATGCTTATTTTGCACAGCTGCGCGCCGGCGTTCGCCCGGTGGACAAACTGGACATTATGCTGTCCGGTTCGTGGGCTCATGCCGACAAGACCCCGACGGGAGCAACGTGGCAGAGCAGAGACTACGGCTACGAAGTGGATCTGACCGCAACGTACAAAATCACCAACAACCTGTCCTATATGCTGGGCGGCGGCTATTTCTTTGTCGGCGACTGGTATAAAGGCCAGAACGCTTTGGGCACCGTCCAGACTCAGAACCAGTTCATCGTCCTCAACAAGCTGACCCTGACTTTCTAGGCCGCAAGGCAATAGAGAGTTAGTCTGTTAAGATTACCAAGAGGCCCGGCGGGGAAACCTGCCGGGCCTTCTTGTTTTTTTTTGACGAATTCCCTTCCAATATGATAGACACTCCTGCAATTTTTCGGCGCCCCGGCGCCGTCTTATTTTTAAATAGGCAAGAATCAAGGAGAGAGCATGAAACGGGGGATCATTTTTTGTTTGCTGACGCTCGGCCTGATACTAGGCGCCCAGGCCCGGGCCGCGGAATTGAAAATCGGCGGTGAATTTCTTGCGGGTGGTTTGTATCTGGACAAGACGACACTTAAGAAAGACACGGTTGCGGACGGCCCGAGTACTGCTTTCTATTTTCAGCGTCTGCGCCTCAATTCGACATTTATTATTCATCCGGGTCTGATGCTGATCACGCGGGCGGACATCATGAAAAGGGCCTGGGGCGCCGGCCGTTCCGTTCCCGGCACCGCTTTAGACACGGGATCCGCCGGCACGCGGGCCGAAAATGAAAATATTGCGTTGGATTGGGCTTACGTTCAATACCTGTCGCCCGTGGGCATTTTCCGTGTCGGATATATGAATGACAATGTCTGGGGGACCGTTTTTGCGGACGGCGCCGGACCCAAGGGGAAGGTGGCCTGGAGCTACGTCCGGGATCCCTGGATGGTGACGGTGCAGATCGTCAAGATGGGCGACAACAGCCGGACGGCCACGAACCCCGCAGTTGCGGCCTCGGATGTCGATAATGACAAATACTGCGCGGCGGTCCGCTATTCCTGGAAGGGCGGCGAAACAGGCATCCTGGGCGGCGTCGGGCGTGATGCGACCAACAAACCGGCCGGAAATTACAAGGCTCAGTTTTATACATTGATCCCCTATGCCGTCGTCCAGGTGGGGCCCGTCAAGATTCAGGCGGAAGCGGATTATTTCTGGGGGAAATGGAAGCACTATGAAACGAGCCAGGAAGATCTGAAATTGGATAGCTTATCGGCCTGGATCGATGTCACAGCTGACTTCGGTAAATTCTATGCGGCCGGCAGCATTGCCTATGTTTCCGGCGACGACCCCGGATCGGCGGACAAAATAGAGGCCAACAGTCTGCTCGTCAACGGCGGCCGCGACTGGACCCCCTGCCTGATTCTTTTCAACAGCGATCTGACTTACTGGGCGGGTAATCAGCTCGGCCATAATGCCGTTATGACACCGCTCAATCCTTCCGGATATAACGGCGGTCCCATGACGAACGCCTGGTTTTTCCAGATCCGGGGCGGTGTGCGGCCGATCGATAAACTGGATATTATGGCGTCCGTGTCTTACGCCAACGCCGACAAGAAACCCTGGGCTGATCCGAAAGACCCCGCTACGGCTTATCTCTATAACGATTACGGATACGAGCTCGATGTAACGGCAACGTATAAGATTACGAATAATCTTTCTTATATGCTGGGTGCCGGATATCTGTTTACCGGCAAGTATTTCAAAGGCGCAGCGGATTCAAACAATATCAGCGACGATTATTTGCTGATTAATAAACTGACACTCACGTTTTAGGCTATTAGACTGTAGACTGTAGGCTGTAGGAACAGACGTAAAAGAAAGCCCGGATGGAATGTCTTCCCTCCGGGCTTTCTTTATTCCTAACAGTCTAACAGCTTACAGCCTATGTCCTGCTAATTAATAAATCTTCGCCTTATATTTCTTCTTGAGGCGCTCCAGTTCTGCGGAAACGGCTTTTTCGCGGTTCTGATTGTCCAGCTGAGTGAGGACGTCTTCCTTCACCTCTTTGAATTCCATTTCCCGGGCGGGAATAAGATCATCAACTTTGACAATATGGAAGCCGTAGGGTGTGCGAAACGGGCGTCCCAGTTCGTCTTTCTTCATGTCGAGGACCGGCTTGGAAAATTCCGGAGGCATTTGCCCGGCGTTAAAGGTCCCCAGGTCTCCGCCTTTGGCCTTGCTTTCCGGGTCGTCCGAATATTTTTCCGCGAGCTTGCCGAAATCCGCACCCGCCGTGAGTTCGTCATAAATTTTCTTCGCCTTGGTTTCGGCCGTCGTCACTTCTTCCGGCTGGGCATCGGGTTTCAGGGCGATGAGGATGTGCCGGGCCCGGATCGAAGCGGGGGTCGTATAGCTGCTTTTATGCGCAGTGAAGAATGCTTCGGCTTCCTGGTCTGTGGGTTTCTTCAGTTTCTTGACAATATCATTGATGTATTCCTGGACCAGAATGGAATTCACCGCATCTTCAATGCGCAGGGCGACGTTCTTTCTCTTATCAAGTTTTTGCGCTTTAGCCTCCGTGCCGGCAATCTGAATCTGAACGAGGCTCTCCAGATATTGCTGCCTCTGCGCGGGGTCCTTCAACTTTTCCTGCAGATCCGGAGGATATTGGCTAATGCGCGTATCCACATCCTGTTTGGTGATGACTTTTTTTCCCCAGCGGGCCACGATATCTCCGGACTCCGGTTTGGCGGCGCTGCTGTATGAAGCTGTTAACGCCACGAAACCCGCGACGATAAAGGCGAGCAAACTTCCGGCAACTCCGCTGGATGATATTTTCTGGAACATAGCATTCTCCTTTATTCTTGTGATTTATTGAGATCGATACTCTGAGGCATCGGCATCCGTCCGGCTCATCTAACATAATAAGATACGAAATTGAACCTCAATTCGTTGCCCGGAAGTTCATCCTGCTGCGGCGGCAAGTCCTGTCCCGTATGTTATTTCCGATGTCGGATAACGGTTGCATCCACAGCGGCCGGCTTTCCCTCGGCGACCACCAGCGGATTCATGTCGATCTGCTCGATATCCGGAGCGGCAGCGGCAAGATTTCCCAGACTTACCAGGATGCCGGCCATTTGCGCCGTGTCCAGGGGTTTTCTTCCGCGAAAGCCCTGAAGAAGTTCTTTGCCCGAAATGCGCTGGATCAGGTCCCTGGCGGTGGCGAGCGAGAGTGGCGCCGGAGCGAAGACGACATCTTTTTGCAGTTCGGAAAAAATGCCGCCCAGACCGAACATCACACAGGGGCCGAACTGCGGGTCGCGGAGCATACCGGCAATTAATTCGTATTCGACGGGCAGCTGCCGCTGCACGAGAATTTTTCCCCGGCCCTTCAACCGCTTGCCGAGATCGGCATACGTCTTCCGGAGGACTGCAGCCGAATGGACCCCGAGGCAGACCAGACCGGATTCCGTTTTATGGACCTGGCCGGGGACGAGTCCCTTGAGGACGACGGGGAATCCCATTTTTCGCGCGGCGCTCTCGGCGGCGGCGGCTGATTCCACGATCCTTTCTTCCACCACCGGTATGCCGTAGGTTTTGAGCAGCTGCTTGCTTGTGAATTCGTCCCAGATGCGGTCGGGGCAAGCGGACAAGACCGCGGCGGCTTTCGGTAAGAGGCTGGTCGTCCGGCGGTGAATCAGGGTTGCCGCTTTTTTGCGGGGCGCGTAACGGGAGGCGTACGCCAGGCATTCGACCGCGCGAAACAGTTCGCCGTGGACCGGAATGGCGGCGTCCTGCGCCTCGCGCTTGAAGGTTCGAAGCGCATCGCGCCGGCCGATCACCCAGAGGATCAAAACTTTCTTCTCGCGGTCCGCGGCTTCCTTGAAGCGCTTCAACCGGTCGTAGTTGGGGTAGAGACCGACGAAGAAATGCAGGAAAATGACATCCACTTTCGGGTCTTTGACCACGGCATTGAAGGCGCCGTCATAAGCGGCCATCGGGCCTTTGAGGGCGAAGGCGGGAAACATGTCCACCGGATTGGACGCCGGGAGCCAGTCCGGGAAGATGGAAGCGAGCTCCCGCTTTGTGGAAGGAGAAAGCTCCGCGACGCGCAGTCCCTGTTGTTCAAGCAAATCGCAGGACAGAATGCCGGCGCCGCCGCTGAAGGTCATAATGGCCGTGCGGCACTTGGCCGGAGTCCGTCCGATCATGGCGAGCGCCCGGGCGACCTCCATCATCTGTTGAAAATCCCGCGCAATGGTGACGCCGGCCAGTGACATCAGAGAGTCCTGCAAGCGGGCGTTGCCGGCCAGGCTGGACGTGTGCGACAGCGCGGCTTTTGCTCCCGCCGCGCTTTTGCCTCCCTTGAGCAGGACAATCGGTTTGGCGGCGCGCGCCGCCAGTTCCAGAAACCGCCGTCCTCGCACAATGGATTCGAGGTACAGAGCGACAGCGTCGGTTTCATCGTCGCCAAGCAGATATTCCAGAACATCGCATTCATCGATGTCCATTTTGTTCCCGATGGAGCAGGCTTTCGCGATCCCCACGGCGCGCTCGCTCATCAGGTCGACCAGGAATCCTGCGGACAGCATGCCGCTTTGCACAACCATGGAAATGCGGCCCTCGACCAGTCCATCCTGGTATATATTCGGGTGCATGAAAGTAAAAAAATATTTTTTCGGGACATCCACCATTCCCATACAGTTGGGTCCCCAGACGTGGATGCCGGCCTCCCGCGCAATGGCAAGACAGCGCTCCTGAAGCAGACGGCCGTCTTCGCCGGTTTCGGCAAAACCGGCGCTTTCGATGATGACCGAGCGGATCCCCTTGCGGCCGCAGGAGGCGAGCGCCTCGGGCACGGCCGGGGCGGGAACGATGATGATCGCGAGATCAACGGAATCGGGGATCGTCTCCACCGTCGGATAGCAGGGCAGGGTCATGATGTCCGGGTAATTGGGATTTACGGGGTAAATGCGGCCCGTGAAGCCGTAGCGCAGGTTGGTGATGATCTGAAAGCCCAGGTTGCCTTCACGGAGGCTCGCGCCGATGACGGCAATGGACCGGGGTGCAAAGAAATTTTTCATACAGATGCTCTCCCAAAAAATATCGTCGGTAAACTAATGCAATTTTTGTTACCACATCGAAGGAATCTGTCAAAGTGTTTATCTGCGGAGCATTAACGCTCGTCTTGCAAAGCGGGAATCGACCCCAATGCGGCAAGTTTCGGGATATGAAAGAGGCACTGTCTTTGCGCTGTTATTTGCGCAGAATTAACGCTCGTCTTGCAAAGCGGGATTAAATTTGATCTTTTAGATATAATATTGTAGAGAATTCGCTATGAAAGAGAAAAGTTTTTCATCCAGAGCTTATGCCGGAATGGCGCTCATTGCCGATCCGATTCACTCCTATGCCTTCTTTACCGTGCCGCGGGAAGATGATCCGGCGGAAAAAACGGAAAAGGACATTATCGATTCTCCCTGGATGCAGCGGCTCCGGCGCATTTATCAGCTGCAAAGCGCAAGGTGGGTTTATCCGGCGGCCGAACATACCCGTTTTCAGCATTCGCTGGGAACGATGCATATTGCCGGTGAGTTCGCCCGTCATCTGTATCCCAGCCTGAAGGATATGTGTCCGGACGCGCCGTCGCCAAGTTATGTCGAAGAACTGCTCAGGCTGGCCGGACTGCTCCATGATGTCGGCCATGGTCCCTTCGGCCATTTTTTTGACGAGCATTATCTCGCGGACCAGGGGATGACCCATGAAGATGTCGGCCGGCTGATCATCGTTAAGAAAATGGGCGCTTTGATTTCAAGGATAGAGCGCAGTCCTTCCGGAGCTTTTGCCCGCGGGGAGCATTTGGATCCCCGGCAGGTGGCTTATCTCATCAAGCGACCCGCCGAGCGCGAAGAGACAAAGGCGCCGCGCTGGCTTGCGTGGCTCCGTCAATTGTTCTCGGGTATTTACACGGTCGATAATCTCGACTATGTTCAGCGCGACGCTTACATGACGGGGTTTTCTCTGGACATGGTCGACATGCCGCGGCTGCGTTACTACACATTTTTTACAAAAGACGGCCTGGCTCTCCACCAATCCGGCATTTCGGCCCTCCGGCGATTTCTCAACGCCCGGCTCAATTTGTACAGCAACGTTTATTTCCACCGCACGACGCGCGCGCTGGATCTGCATCTGCAGGAAATATTCGCCGACACCCTGCGGGTGATCTATCCGGAAAGTCCGATTAAGAACCTCGACGCTTACCTGCAGTGCGACGAATGGTCGCTTTTCAGCTGTGTCCGGGGCTGGCTTTCGGCAAAGGACAGCCGGAAGCGCCAGCTGGCTCTCGAGTGGCAGAAAATTCACGCGCGTAAACTGAAATGGAAAATGGCTTTTGCCGCTGAAATCTCTATCGACCAGATTCAACGCGGTACGGTGTTTGCCGGCGCCGGAAATTATGAAACAAGAATCAGGGAACGTCTGCCCGCCAGACTGCGGCGTCTGGCCTTCCGCGTCGATGTGGCGACACAGGACCCCCGTCCTGTAAACCCGATCGCAGAGCCCGGCAAACAGATCAATATCTTCAATCCGGTGACCGGACAAACATCCCCCGAACCCTTAAACGAAATTTATCGTTTTATTCCGGCGCGGGTCCGGCACTTCCGTGTGTTTGCGCTCAATCATGATCATGACGAAGAGCTGACGAAGGCCGCGGAAGCCGCCCTGGGCAATATCGAAAAATCCATTCCGACAAACGTGTGAAAATGACCGACGCATCCGAAACGACAGATTTGACGTTGTTTATCCGGACGTCCGGAGAAGAAATTGCACCCTGGAACCGCCAGCGCATTGTCGATGCGCTGCTGCGCGAAGCGGATATTGATTATCTGCTGGCGGCGGAAATTTCCCGGGATGTGGAAAAGCAAATTGTCGCCTCCGGCATCGGCCTTTTGACGACGTCGCTCGTGCGGGAACTGGTGAACGCACAGCTGATCGAACGGGGGCTGGAAAAAGAAAGGCGCCTGCACGGCCGTCTGGGATTTCCCCTCTACGACGTGCGCGAACTGATCCTGCACCCCAATAAAGAAAACGCCAACACACCCCATTCTCCGGAGGGCACGAATCTGCTGTTTGCGGAAGGCATCAAAAGGGAATTTTCACTCTACGACGTTTTTTCGATGGATGTGGGCGAAGCGCACAAGGCGGGCGATCTGCATATTCATGGTTTGGGCTATATTGACCGTCCTTACAGCTGCTGCCAGTCGCTCGAGTATCTGAAACTTTTCGGATTAAAGCTGCCGCATGCGATCAATTCCGCCAAACCCGCCAAGCACGCGGAGGTTCTGCTGGCGCATATGGTGCGCCTGAGCGCCGTCCTGCAGGGGCATTTTACCGGTACGGTCAGCTGGGATGCCCTCAACATTTCCTTTGCCCCCTATCTGGCCGGTAAGACGGACAAGGAAGTCCATCAGTTTGCCCAGATGCTGGTCTATGAGTTTTCTCAGCTTTCGGCCACGCGCGGTGGTCAGGCCCTCTATACGGATATTCACCTCTATTATGACATGCCCGAAATCTGGGCGGAGCTGCCCGCTTTCGGACCCGCCGGCCGGTCCACCGGAAAACTGTATCGGGATTACGCATCCGATGCACAGCGATTCACGCGGGCGATCTTCGAAGTGTTCAAAAAAGGCGATGCGGCCGGTAAACCGTTTATCCTGCCGCGGCCGCTCCTGCACATAAGCGATGCCTTCTGGAAGGAGCCGGGCGCTGATGATTTGCTTTATCTGGCCTGTGAAGTCGCCGGCGGTCAGGGCAATACCTGCTTTGTTTTCGACCGGGGAGCGGATGCTTCGGCTCCCGGATGCTTCAACCGTTTTCTTCTGCGTGACGCTTCTGCAGAAGGCGAACGTGTCCGACCCTGGCTTGCGCGCAGCGCGGCCGTGCAAAGCGTGACGCTCAATTTGCCCCGCCAGGGATATAAAGCCGCCGGCAACGAAGAGACGCTTTTCGCCTGTCTGAAAGATATGATGGCGAAGGCGGCCAAAACCCATATCCAGAAGAAAGACTTTCTGGAAAAGCTTCTGTCTTACGCCGAACAGGGACCGCTGGCCGTTTTGGCGATGAACACCGATGGTCATCCGTTCTTGAGAATGAACCGCGCTTACTACATCATCGGTCTCGTAGGGCTCAATGAACTCGCGCAGATCTATTTGGGCAGTCAATTGCATGAATCCGCCCAGGCCATGGATTTCGGTCTTAAGGTGGTTCAGTTTCTGGAGACGGAAGCCGAGCGCCTAAGCGCTGAACTCGGAATACAGTTCGTCCTGGAACAGTCGCCGGCGGAGACGACGGCCTATCGCTTCGCGAGGTTGGATCTGAAATATTACTCGCCGGCTGCGGGACGCTTCGTTCAGGGGGATATCGCCCTCGGGTCCATCTACTATACGAATTCAACGCATCTGCATGCGGCGGCGGATATTTCGCCCGCCGAAAGAGTTTTGCAGGAGGGCAGATTCCATCGTTTCCTGGCGGGAGATGCCATCACCCACGTGCAGCTGGGCGACGCCGATCCCGGCGCCGAAGCTCTTGTCCGGTTAGTGCGCTATACGTTTGGGGAAACGGCCAACCGCCGGATCGACTTCACCCCGGAGTTCACGTCCTGCACGGCCTGCGGAAAGACGGCCCGCGGAATTCATGACCGTTGCAGTTATTGCGATTCGACGGATGTGGAGGGCATCGCGCAGCTTACAAAATATTACAGCAAGATTTCCGGCTGGAATAAAGGAAAGCTCGCGGAGCTTCGCCAAAGAAGAATCAGCAATTGTTTTTAGGCGGTTTAAGCATGGGAAAGATTGATTGGAAGAAGGAGGTTGATATGCTTCGTTATCGAACAGCCATCTTGTGCCTCGCGCTTTTGAGCTTTCTGTTTCTCGGTTCAGTGGCCTGGGCGCAGAAAGTCATGAGTGTTCAGGTGAAGGAGGGCGAGCTGCGGGCGACGCCTTCGTATCTGGGTAAAATTGTGGCCCGCGTATCATACGGCGACCGGGTGACGGTACTCGCCGAGCAGGGCGACTGGAAAAAAGTAGCGACGGCCGGCAAACGAGCAGAGGGATGGATGCATCACACGGCCCTGACCGGCGCCAGGATTGCGCTCAAGGCCGGGCAGGCCACCGTCGGGTCGTCCGTTTCCCGCGATGAAATTGCGCTCGCGGGAAAAGGATTCAGCGAAGAGGTTGAAGCCCAGTACCGCAAGAGCCATAAGAATCTCGACTACGCGTGGATCAACAAGATGGAGGTCATGACGGTATCTCCCGAGCAGATGGAGGACTTTATTGCCCGGGGTTATCTGAAGTCCGCCGGGGAAGGAGGGCGGCCATGAACGGATTCTTTTGCCGGATGATGGTCTGGGGTCTCGCCGTGATTTCAGTGATCGGCTGCGCCGCTGTGGAAACGGCGACGACCGTGGCCACCTCGGTGGGAGTCGCCACGGGAACGATCACCCAGGAACAGGGGCAATCCATCCGCAAGAGCACGGCGGCGGTCGCGAAAAGCCTGGAAGATTTTACGCCCCAGCAGGAATACTATATCGGCCGGACCGTCGGCGCGGTGGTGCTCGCGAAATATCCGGCGGCTTCCGACGCGAAGGCCAACGCCTATCTTAATATGCTGGGTCAAACGCTGGCGAAAGTGTCGGACATGCCGGAGCTGTTCGCCGGATATCACTTTCTTGTTCTGGATTCCGACGATATCAATGCTTTCGCCACACCCGGCGGCCACGTCTTCATTACCCGCGGCCTGATTCGCTGCTGCCGGACGGAAGACGCTCTGGCGGCCGTCCTCGCGCACGAGATCGGCCACATTCAACTCAGGCACGGCATGAAGGCGATCGAAAAAGCGCGCATGACGGAAGCACTGTCCGTTCTGGCGCAGGAAGGCGCAAAATCATTGGGGACGAGGGAAGTGGCCCAGCTCACGCAGGCATTCGGCGGGGTGATCTCCGATATTACCAACACGATGATCGCGAACGGCTATTCCCGTTCCTATGAGTATCAGGCTGACGCGGCATCGGCAGTCATCCTGAAACGTCTGGGATACAATCCCGGCGCACTCATCGACATGCTGAACGTTATGGCGAAACAGATGAAACCCGGCGGCAGTGATTTTGCCAAGACGCATCCCTCGCCGCAAAGCCGGATCGCCGAGCTCCGGGACAATGGAATTACGCAGTCCGGCGCGGAACCGCCGGCTGCCCGCAAGGAAAGATTTGTGAAGGCCGTGGGCCATTTCTTTTAGCGGGCGGCCGCGCCGCCGGCGCCGTCTGAAGATTACAACCGGGTCGGTGAAACCGCGGATGACGGCGGACTCGGTTTCATTTTCCGGTTTGGGGGCAGGAGCATGGACCTTAAACGATGGTTCCGGGGTAAGAGGGCGAGATTGATGCAGGGCCTCGCGGCCGGCTGCGTGGGTATTCTTGTCTCGTGCCTTTTATTTCTGCCCGGTTTTCTGGAACGCTGGGAGGCGAAAACCTGGGATTGGCGGGTCAATCTGCTGGCCAGGCCGTCCGCCGAGACGCCAAAAATCCGTTTGATCCTTCTGGACCAGAACAGTCTGGACTGGGCGAGGACGGAAAACGGACTGTCCTGGCCCTGGCCGCGTGAAGTCTACGCTCCGATTATTCAGTTCTGCAAACGCGCCGGCGCCAGGTCGCTGGCTTTTGATGTGCTTTTTACGGAGCCGTCGAAATACGGTGTGGCGGACGATCAGGCCTTGGCCTCCGAAATCCGCCGGTTTCCGTATTTTATCAGCGCTGTATTTCTCAGCCAAAAGGAGGGAAGCGAAAAGCGTTGGCCGTCCTTTGCGCCTGTGCCGGCATGGACGATCGACGGTTTGCCGGCATGGCTTAACGATTCCCGGCATGATGTTTTTGCCCGGGCTGCTTTTCCCATAGCGGAAATTGCCGCCGCTTCGCGTGTTTTAGCCAATGTCCATCTGAATCCCGACGCGGACAGCGTCTATCGCCGGACGGCTCTTTTCGAGGTATTTGACGGGAAAGTCCTGCCGTCGCTGGCGCTGGCCAGCTACCTGTCCGCGGCCCCGGCTGCGTCTTTGAAAATTATTCCGGAACGCTTCCTGCCGGGGGGTCGGGCAGTCCCGATCGATGCCGCGGGCCGGGCCATCCTCAATTTCCGGGGTCCCTCGGGGACGCACAAGGCTTATAGCGCCGCGTCAATCATTCAAAGTGAACTCCGTCTCCAAAGCGGAGAGGCGCCCTCCGTTTCCGTAAATGATTTCAAGAATGCTTACGTGCTCTTCGGTTTTTCCGCACCGGGTCTTTATGACCTCAGGCCCACGCCCGTTTCCGGCGTTTATCCCGGAGTGGAAATTTCCGCCACGATGCTCGATAACCTGCTGGCCGATGACTTTATCCGGGCCGTTCCCCGGATGCCTGCTATCCTGATCGCACTCCTTATTGTTCTTCTTGCAGGCGCGGCCACGTCCTGGGCAGCGGGTATTTTCAGAAGCGCTCTGGTTTATGTGTTTTTCATCGGCGTGCCGCTTGTTCTTTGTCTGGTGGGATACCGCTTCGGCTTCTGGCTGCCGCTGGTGATGCCGGAGGTGGGCGTGGTCGTGACGCTGTTTACTTCGGGACTTATTTATTACACAACCGAAGGGCGTCAGAAAGTGTTTATTAAGAATGCGTTCAAACAGTATTTGAGCCCCGATGTGATCGAACAGATCATCGCCCATCCCGACCGTCTGAAGCTGGGCGGCGAAAGAAAGATGCTCTCCATCTTCTTTTCCGATCTGGAGGGCTTTACGGGGATTTCCGAAGGGCTGGACCCCGAGGCGCTCACCCATCTGCTCAACGTGTATCTGACCGCCATGACCGACATCATTCATGAGGAGGGCGGCACGGTGGACAAGTATGAGGGGGATGCGATCATCGCTTTCTGGAATGCGCCGATTGAGCAGCCGGACCACGCCGCGCGCTGTGTGAGAGCCGTCCTGCGCTGCCAGGAGAAGCTCGCCGACATGCGCCCGTCTCTGAGAGAAAAACTGGGGAAGGATTTGAAAATGCGCATCGGCGTGAATACCGGGTTCGCCGTCGTCGGCAACATGGGGTCTCATTCCCGGTTCGACTATACGATGATCGGAGACGCGGTGAATCTGGCGGCCAGGCTCGAAGGCATCAACAAGCAGTTCGGCACCTACAGTCTCATCTCCCAATCCACGATGGAACACATGGCGGGCGTATTTCCTGTGCGGGAAGTTTCCCGGGTTGCGGTTGTAGGACGTCGCGAACCGGTTGTTGTTTATGAACCTCTTCCGCCGCAGGCCGTCGATGCCGCCGGGCAACGGAGGATGAAGGACTTCGCGGCGGCGCTGGCCTTATTTTACGCGGGGGATTTCCTTCGGGCAAAAGCCGGTTTTTCCGAACTTGCGGACGACGATCCCGTGGCCCGCGCCTATGTTGCCAAGTGCGACGACCTCTTAGCCCATCCGCCCGAGAACTGGCAGGGCGTGTGGGTGGTGACACAAAAATAGGCTGTAGGCGTTTAGGCAATAGACGGTTAGCCCAAAGACGAAAGTGCATTTTGTCACAATAATATTGGCGCGTAGCGCCATCCGCTTAAACCTACAGCCTAAAAGACTACAGTCTAAAAGCCTGCTACTTTTTCTTTCCAATGTGCAACCAGGTGATGCCGAAGGTCAGCGGGTACTTTTCCACATGGATCATGCCGGCGGCTTCCATGATCTTCGTGAATTCGTCGGGCGAGGGGAAGTTCATGATGGAATCGGCCAGGTAATAGTAAGCGGCGGGATTCCTGGACAGCAGCCTGGCCAATGCCGGCAGCAGAAAATTCAAATAAACATGGTAAATCAACCGAAAGAAACGATTCCGGACAAACGTCATTTCCAGGACCATCACTTGTCCGCCGGGGACCGTCACGCGCAGCATTTCGGAAAGCGCCCGCCCGCGATCGGGGATATTGCGAATGCCGAAAGCGATGCCTGAGACATCAAAACTATTGTCATCAAAAGGCAGCTGCAATGCGTCGCCTTGCATCAGGACGATCCTGTCGGCGAGGTTCTTATTTTGTACTTTGTCCCTGCCCATATCCACCATCGCGGGCACGAAATCAATTCCGGTCACGGAGATTTGCGGATGCCTGAGCGCAGCCGCGATCGACAGATCGCCCGTTCCGCAGGCGACATCCAGGTAGCGGTTGGTTCGAAAAAAGCGCATCTTTTTTGCTGCAAATTTTCGCCAGGCGACATCACGCCGGAGGCTGAGGAAGCGGTTCAGAAAATCGTATTTGCCGGTGATCGTGGAAAAGATCTCTTTCACCATGCTGATTCGCTGGGCGTCCGTGACTTCTTTGATCTGAGGATATTTTCCGGGGAGTGTCCTTCCCATAGGGAATCATTGATCCTTGTTTATGTTTTGCCGGGTTTAGCAGGCAAGCAAGGTAAATGCAACAGATAAAAAGGCACTTAAGGGGAAGCGCCCGCGCTTCGGCCGGGAGATGACGTTTAATGTTGCGCCGTATCCGGGCAGAGCCGTGCCGGAAATCTGTTTGCGACAGTCCAAGGGCACTCGGTGCGTCGGATCTCCCGCTGCAAGTACCCCAGAAGGGATTGTGACGTCATTATGATGACTTAATGGTTCAGGAGCATCTTGCTCTGAAAAGAACAGGCGCACTTAAATTATATTTTGCAACGCCATTTTTTATGATTATATTTTTATACAGTATTCCCAAATTCAGGTTACAAAAAAGGAGGCCACAATGAAGAAGGCAGGGATGAGTCTATTGATCATTGGAGTATTGTTTTTTGCGGTGAGCGTCGTGATGGGGATGGATCACGCAATAAAAATTCAGGAAAAGGCGGGGATAGGAAAGTATTTAACGGATACGGAGGGAAAAAGCCTTTACTGGTTCAAAAAGGATTCCCCCGGAAAAAGCGCCTGCAGCGGACCGTGTGTTGAGAAATGGCCTGTCTATTACCGGGAAACCGTTGCCCCGCCCGCGGGCGTGAAAGCTGAAGATTTTGCGACGATCACGCGAGAGGATGGAAAGAAGCAGACGACCTTCCGGGGTTACCCGCTTTATTACTGGGTTAATGATAAGCAGCCGGGTGACACCACGGGTCAGGGTGTGAATAATGTCTGGTTTGTGATAGAGCCGGATAATTTTCCGCCAAAATAAAGAATCCAGGCCGGCCGCTGACGTCAATGACTGGAAGGTGCCCCGATAAGTCCGGGCTCACCGCCGGCTTTGCCGTTTTCAGATTTGCTGTTGATTGACGACCGGTAGCCTGTGCGATTTTTAACCCCCGTCGTTCCCGAATGAAAACGACGGGGGTTAAATTGTTTAAATGGTCTTGATGGGGATTTTGGTTCCCTTGGCTCCGGCCGATTGGATTTTGGGAATGGTGATGCTCAGGACGCCGTTTTTAAAACTCGCCCGTGCCTTACCGGCATCTGTTTGGGCCGTAAGCGGAATCGTCCGGTTGAAAGAACCGTATGATCGCTCCAGGTAATAATAATTCTTGCGCTTATCTTCTTTTTCTTCTTTCTTTTCTCCCTTGATCGTCACGGAATCGCCGGTCACCGACACCTCCACATCCTTTTCTTCCACGCCGGGAAGCTCGGCGTAAATCGTAAAATCCTTATCGCTTTCTTTGATGTCGACGGACGGTACGAAAGCGCCGAAGCCGCCCGCAAGCGCGCGCGGTGCGACGTCAAACCCGGAGAAAAAATCATCAAACAAACTATTCATCTGGTTCTGCAACGAATAGAAGGGATGATCATTATCTCCTCCTGCGGCTCCTCCAGCCGCCGGCAATAGATCTTTAGTTTTCATAATCATGTCCTCCTAATGAGATACCGATTCCGGAAGCTTTAATTCACCGGAATCGTCCAGTCGAATGATCCCGCCACGGGAAGGTTCGTGGATTAAATCCGTAACCCCTTAAATCTTAAAACTTAAAGCTTTGTCTATGCCGCCTGGATGGCGATTTTTTTCGGTTTAACTCTTTCCGCTTTCGGAAGTTCCAGGCGCAAAACGCCGTTTTTTACAGTGGCCACGATCCTCTCACGGTCAATTTCATCCGATAAGGTGAATACTCTTTCATAGTCGCCAATTTCATACTCCGAGTACATCATCGTACCATCCTTTATCCTTCCATTTTCAGTCCGGCCGGTGATCGTCAGAATGTTTTTTTCCAATTCAATGTCCACCGTCTTCTCATCCACGCCCGGCATGTCAGCGACTAAAAAAAGTGAATCCTTGTTTTCGTAAATATCCACGCGCGGTACGAACGTCTTAACATTACGGATACGTTCCGTAGCCGCTACATTTTCAGTCTTTTGTATATCTTTTTCTATCATTGAATCCGCCTCCTTTCCGGCTATTGAATCTTAATCTTTTTAGGTAAATCTTCTTTGAGCCGGGGCAACGTAACCGTCAATATCCCCTTTTCATATTTGGCTCCAACGTCCTTAGCACTGATTTGGAACGGCAGTTGAACGCTCCTTTTGAAACTCCCCGCGCTTCTTTCCTGACGGAGGTAAGTTTCACTCTCGCCGAATTTTTCCGGCAGGACTTCGCCCGCGATGGTCAAAACATCACCGATTACTGAGACGTCCATTTTTTCCGGATCAAGCCCGGGCAGCTCCGCCGTCACGATGGCCTGGTCATCCTTCTCCCAGATGTTCACTGCGGGATAAGTGCCCGGCGACTTTTGTCCGACATTGGAAAAAAGCCGGTTCACTTCTCTCTGCAGGTTAAGCATCTCCGGCATCACGTCAGCAAATCTTCGAACTCTCCATAAACTCGGGGTAAACATAAATCTTCCTCCTTTTTACACGCAAGATTTCATAAGCATTTGCAATCATTAATTATTTTTCTGCTGCAAGCACAATATATGAATGAAATTTTTGTTGTCAAGGGGAGTTCATCGACGGTTGACTGAAGATTTCCGAGAAGACCGGCAGGGGGCGCATGAAGGATAAAAATATGCAAAAAATCGCCGGTTCGCCCTTGACACGCCAAACGGCATCCTTAAATTAACGGGCGCTTCACTTGGCGGTTTCTTATAAAAAATAAGGATGTTCAACATGAGAGATCAGGCTGTAAAGATATTCAAGGAAAGTTGCTGCGTCAAGGAGGCTTTCATCAATGATAACCTCGGAAAATTAATCGATGTCATAGAAGTTCTGACGACGGCTCTCAAAGCAGGCAATAAAATAATGCTTTTCGGCAACGGCGGTTCCGCCGCCGATGCCCAGCACATTGCCGCCGAGTTTGTCAACCGCTTTATCATCGAAAGACCGCCGCTTCCCGCAATAGCATTGACAACGGACACCTCCGTTATTACCAGTATAGGTAACGATTACGACTTCTCGGAGATATTCGCCAAGCAGATCCGGGCATTCGGCGCGCCCGGCGATGTGGCCTGGGGGATCTCGACGAGCGGGAATTCGCCGAACGTGCAAAAAGGACTGGAGACGGCCAGAAAGATGGGCTTGATCACGGTGGCCTTCACCGGCAAGGACGGCGGAGCCATTGCGAAAATGGTAGACATATCCCTGAATGTGGCATCGACCAGCACGGCAAGAATTCAGGAAACTCATATTACAGCCGGCCACGCGATCTGTGAATTGGTGGATATCAAATTGTTCCAGCGGCCGGATATAAAATAAAGGGAGTGGTATTTACGTGAGTTCTAAGAAAGATCATGCGGATAGAAAGATAAAGGTGGAATCAGGAGGGCCGGTGGAACCCGCCCCGGATCCGGTGGAGACGATCGATCCGGAAAAGCTGAAAGAGGCGCTCACCGCAAAAGAAAAAGAAGCCAAGGACAATTTCGACCGCTATCTCCGGACCGTGGCGGAGTTGGAGAATTTTAAAAAACGCGCGGCCCGGGATAAAGCCGATATCATTAAGTACGGCAAAGAAGATTTGATAAAAGATATTCTGCCTTTTCTGGACAGTCTGGACCGGGCGCTCTCGCATGCCCAAAGCAGTGATGTGCAGTCGTTCAAGTCCGGCATCGCGTTGATTCAGGACCAGTTGTTGTGCTGCCTGAAGAAGCACGGCGTGGAGAGGATCGACAGCATAGGGGAAAATTTTGATCCCAATGTCCATGAAGCGCTGATGCAAATGGACAGCGCGGAACACCAGGACAACCAGATTGTCAGCGAGATGGAAAAAGGCTATTTGCTGAACGGCAGACTGATCCGTCCGTCAAGAGTCTGCGTATGCAAGAAAACAAAAAATAACGACGGATGTGAAATTAAAGAGACCAACGGATAATAAGGAGGAACATAGAAAATGGGAAAAATTATCGGAATAGATTTAGGGACGACCAATTCGTGCGTGGCGGTGATGGAAGGAGGCGATCCGGTGGTTATCGCCAATCAGGAAGGCAACCGCACTACCCCGTCCGTTGTCGCCATTACGGAGAGCGGTGAACGGCTGGTTGGGCAGGTGGCCAGGCGGCAGGCGATTACGAATTCAGAAAATACGGTTTATGCCGTCAAACGGCTGATCGGTAGAAAATATAGCTCCAAGGAAATTCAGTATGACGTGAAGATCTCCGCCTACAAGATCACCGAGGCGCCAAATGGCGACGCTCAGGTGACCGTGCGGGGCAAAAACTATTCGCCCGCGGAAATCTCCGCAATGGTTTTGACGAAGATGAAGCAGACGGCGGAAGATTATCTCGGCGAGAAGGTAACGGACGCGGTCATTACGGTTCCGGCCTATTTCAATGACTCGCAGCGTCAGGCGACCAAGGACGCGGGCCGGATCTCGGGCCTGAATGTTCTGCGCATCATCAACGAACCGACCGCTGCGGCGCTGGCCTACGGTCTGGACAAGAAAAAGGACGAGAAGATCGCCGTGTTTGATCTGGGTGGCGGAACCTTTGATATCTCCATTTTGGAGTTGGGCGACGGCGTGTTTGAAGTGAAGTCGACCAACGGAGATACGCACCTGGGCGGCGAAGACTTCGACCAGCGCGTCATGGACTATCTGGTCGCGGAGTTCAAGAAGGACCAGGGGATCGATCTGCGCACGGACAAGATGGCGCTGCAGCGCCTGAAGGAAGCGGCGGAAAAAGCGAAGATGGAACTCTCCACAACCATGGAGACGGACATCAACCTGCCGTTTATCACGGCGGATGCCTCAGGCCCCAAACACATGAATATCAAGCTGACGCGCGCCAAGCTGGAATCGCTCATCGAAGACTTGATCGACAAGGTGGTCGGTCCCTGCCAGACGGCGCTGAAGGATGCCAATCTTTCAACGCGGGAAATTGACGAAGTGATCCTTGTCGGCGGGATGACCCGTATGCCGCGCGTTCAGCAGAAGGTAAAAGAAATTTTCGGAAAAGAACCTCATAAGGGCGTCAATCCGGATGAAGTCGTGGCCATAGGCGCGGCCATCCAGGGCGGCGTTCTGGCGGGCGATGTCAAAGACGTTCTCCTTCTGGATGTAACGCCGCTGTCGCTGGGTATTGAAACCCTGGGCGGCGTCATGACCAGACTGATCGAGAAGAACACGACCATTCCCAGCAAGAAAAGTCAAATCTTCTCCACGGCTGCGGACAATCAGCCCGCCGTGAGCATTCATGTTCTGCAGGGCGAGCGTCAGATGGCGGCGGACAACCGGACACTGGGCCGGTTCGAACTGGTCGGCATTCCGCCTGCGCCGCGCGGCGTCCCGCAGATCGAAGTCACCTTTGATATTGACGCGAACGGCATTGTTCACGTGAGCGCCAAGGATCTCGGCACAGGCAAGGAACAGAGCATCAAAATTACCGCATCGAGCGGGCTGTCCGAGGCCGAAATCGAAAAACTGGTTCGCGATGCGGAGGCGCATGCCGAAGAAGACAAGCGCCGCAAGGAGCTCATTGAAGCCAGAAACCAGGCGGATTCGCTGGTTTACTCCGTAGAGAAGAACGTGAAGGAATTCGGCGATAAAGTTGATGCGGCCGAGAAGACCAGAATCGAAGAGGCCATTGCCAAAGTGAAAAAAGCGCTGGAAGGCGATGATCTGGAAGCCATCAAGAAGGCTCAGGATGAGTTGATGAACGTTTCCCACAAACTGGCCGAAGCCATGTACGCGAAAACGGCCGGCGGAGGACCGGGTGCGGCAGGCGGCGCGGGAGCCGCAGGTCCGGAAGGCCAGGCGTCGGGCAAAAAGGATGATGACGTCGTGGACGCCGATTTTGAAGAAGTGAAGAAATAAATCACTTTAATTTCTGATTGAGCCCGAAACCGTGAAAGCGGTTTCGGGCTTTTTTATGTCGACCTGTCCTGAAAAATATAATACAATAAATCATCAAACGATCGAGGAGGCCAAATGAAAACGTATCATCGATTGGCGGTGATATCTTTATTCATACTTTTGCTGTCCACAGGGTGTACAACAAAACAGACGGTGACAACAAAGACGGGAGCGGGTGCGCCCCGGACGCCGGCGGCCCAAAAGGCGCTGCCGGCTGCCGAAGTCAAATCGCCCGCGATGAAGCCGCCGGAGGTTAGGAAAGCGGAAGAAAAAGCGCCGCAGGCCAAGCCCGCGGAAGCCAAGGCCCCGCCGCCGGTGACGATACCCCCCGCCGTGTCCGATGATCGTTACGCGGTCGGATGCATTCTTCCTCTTACCGGCCGCTTCGCCGATGCCGGAAATCGGGCGCTGGATGCCGTATTGCTGTCTGCGGATATGTTCAATCAGCGGTCCCGCTCGCCGTGGAAGATCGTCGTCGCCGACTCCGGTGAAACTCCCCAAAAGATGAAAGACGCCGTCCGGTATCTGGCCGATCAGGCGCATGTGATAGCCATTGCGGCGGTATCCGGAACGGGCGAAGCCATCGATGCGGCCCGCGAAGCCCAAACGCGCAATGTACCGCTGATTTTGATCACGTCCAAGGAAGGGGTTACGGAAGTAGGCGAATATGTGTTCCAGCATTTCCTCACGCCGACGCAGCAAATGGAGGCCTTGACGCATTATGCGCTCGAGACTTTGAATGTCGCCATCTTTTCCGTTCTCTATCCGCAGGATGAGTACGGTGCGGACATGGTTCGCATATTCCGCAGAGAAGCCAAAGCCATCGGCGGCAAAGTGGATAAAATTATTCCTTACAGCAAGACCCAAACGGATTTTGCGGAGCAGATCGGCAAACTGACCAGGAACAGGATCACAGCGCAGGAAAAAGTTTATGCGACGCGGGATGAGGCAAAAAGCAGATTGACGGTGGATTTCGAAGCCCTGTTTATCCCGGACTCGGCTTTTCGGGTAAAGATGATTACGTCCCAGCTTGCCTTCTATAACATCAAAGGCGTCCAGATTCTGGGGACGAGTTTATGGCATTCGCCGGAGCTGTTGAAGAAGGGCACCGATTACCTCGACGGCGCCGTATTTGCCGACAGCTTCTTTGTGAACGGACTGCTTCCGGAGACCAATGATTTTGTCGATGTTTACTATTCAGCGTATCGCCGGGAACCGGACAATACCGAAGCCCTGTCCTATGATACGATGGGGATCATGCTGAGCGTTCTGGAAGACCCGCGAATTAAGACGCGCACCGATTTCAGGAAAGGCCTGCTGGCGGTCACCGGGTTCCGCGGGGTCACCGGCAGCGTTTCATTTCGCGGCAATCGGGTTGCGCAAAAGGACGCATTTATTTTAAAGGTGGAAAACGGCAAATTCATCCAGGTGAGATAAGAAGCTTCAGGTTCAGGCACAAGGTGCAAGGAACAAGGTATAAAAATCCGCAGTGCAAAGAAGGCAAAATAGAGTCCTTTGCGCAAGGCGACGGAACGGTTTAGTATGAACTGAGCATGAGAATTCTTTTGACCAATGATGACGGGATTTATGCGCGGGGCCTCAGCGCTCTTTATGATGAATTGTCCCAGGATGCCGACTGTCTGATTGTGGCGCCGGAAATAGAGCAGAGCGCCGTCGGGCACGCCATTACGCTTTTCCGGCCGTTGATGGTCCGCAGCGCAACAAAGGGCGGCGGCTTTCTGGGGTATGCGGTCTATGGCACGCCTGCGGACTGCGTCAAGATCGGCATCAAAGAACTTTCGGATCGTGCACCGGATCTGGTGGTTTCCGGAATCAATCGTGGCGCCAATGTTGGCGTTAACCTGATTTACTCGGGTACGGTATCTGCGGCGACGGAAGCGGTCATCATGGGCGTGCCTGCGCTGGCTATTTCTCTGGATACGCGCGAGGACGCTGATTTTACACTTGCCGCGCGGTTTGCCCGCAGGATGGTGCGGTTCATGAAGAAAAGCCCCTCGCTCCACGGCACAGCGATTAATGTGAATATTCCTTTCCTGCCGGAAGAAAAGATAAAGGGGATTGCCGTTGTCCGTCAGGGCAAAGGCAATATTATCGAGTCGTTTGAAAGGCGCACCGATCCGCGGAACAATATTTATTACTGGATTTCCGGGGAAAAATTGACGGTCGACGCGGACAGGCAGACGGATGTCAGCGCGCTGGCTCAGGGCTACATTACGGTCACGCCGATTCAATATGACTTAACCCGCTATGATTTGCTGGGTCCCATGCAGAGCCTGATGGATGATCAGTTTTAGGCCCGCTTACGCGGGTCGCGCGTTAACCTCCTCAAATTCCTACCTGCCGACCTGGTCCTTCAACCGCTTGATGTGACCGCGGCCGAGGCCTTTTACATCGCAGCCGAGCGCGAGGTACTGCCGGATGCGGTCGTCATCGAGAATGCCGAAGCAGTCAATGACGGCGATCGGATGGCCGGCGGCCCTCACGATTTTGGCCGGATCCAGTTTCAGATACGCTTTGTGCCGAACGGCCAGCACCAGCGCGTCGATATTCATCAGGGCTTTGTTCAGATCTTTTTGGACGTGCAAATCTTTCAATTTCTTCTGATTGCGGAAAAAGACGGACTTGCTGCTCGCGGCATATTCTTCCTGATTTTCAAATTCAAACCATTTGTCCACATAGGGATCGTGCACCCGGATTTCAGCACCCATCTCCGTCAATCTGCGGATCAGAATTTCGGAGCCGCTGTAGCGGGTATCGCCGACATCCTCACGGTAGGATGCCCCCAGAATGAGCACTTCCGCACTGGCGATGGGCAAACTCATATTCCGCAGGGCGTCGCGAACGAGCTGGGCGGCATGGAGTGACCGGGTGTCATTGATGTCGATGGCCAGCGGGGTCATCTTGAACGTATCGTCTTCAAAGCCGAGAATGTGCCGGTTGGCCCACACCCCCAGACCGCCGTCCTTCGGCAGGCAGTAGCCTCCGATCCCGGGTCCGGGAAAAATCATATTCGAATGGGTCGGTCGTACTTTGACGGCTTTGATCACCTTGATGAGATCCACGCCGTTTCTCTCCGCAAAGAGACTCCATTCATCCAGGAAAGCGAGGATCGTTGCCCGGTAGCTGTTCTCCACGACCTTGGCCGTCTCTGATTCAATAGGCCGATCCAGAACGGTGAGGGGGAATTTGTCCGTATTCAGCACTTCGTTTAAAAACGTGACGACTTTGAGTTTGGCTTCTTCGCTGACACCGGAACATACCCGCCAGAAATCTCGGATGGAGGCCACATAATCCCGCCCCGGCATGACGCGCTCATAGCTGTGGGCAATGAGCGGGTCCGTCTTGATGCCCCGCTGGCGGAAGATCTTTCTCATCGCCGGAAGCGCGACCTGCTCGGTGGTTCCCGGGGCGACGGTCGTTTCGATGAGGACCAGGCAATGAGCGGGGATGTGATGGGCGATGATGTCGAAAGACTCTTCCAGTGCGGACATTTCGACATGGCCGTTTCTGACGTTGCCCAGTTCATTCTTGGCATAATCCAGCTGAACATCGACAACCGCGACATCGGCGAATTTAAGGACGTCGTACACGTAGGTTGCCACCAGGGTCTTTTTGTCCAGAACACAGCGCCTGATCATCGGGTCGACTTCCGGATCCTCCGCCTTAACCGGGGAAATGCCTTCGTTGAGTTTGGGGATCTTCCAGTAACTTCTCCTGCTGGGCCGCTGCATACCGATGACAAACTTGCCCGGCTTGCCCCGCTTGGTGGTCGTATCGGCAATGATGGCCGCCATGACGGAACCGACAAAGCCCACTCCCATGACGACGACGATCTCCTGGCCCTTTTTCCGCGCCTGACCGATCAGTTTTTCCATCCGGGTGATTTCGGTTTTGTAATCTTCGGGTTGAGGCAACGGATAGCGGATGCCGTCGGGACTGATGGAAACCAGGGGGTCCATTTTTCCTCCGGGGTTCGGAAATTTCAGCGTATCAATAAAACGGGGATGGGGCTCTTATGGATGATATGCGCGGTGGTGCTGCCTAAAAGCCATTCCCGCAAACGGTTATGCCCGTATGCTCCCATCACCATCAACTCGACGGATCCCTCCTGAATAAATTTGAGGATGTCATCCTTTTCCTTTCCGGAGGAAATAACGACTTCGCAATCGGCGAGGCCCTGCTGGACCGCGTCTTCAACCTGGGCGCACAACTCGGCCGCCTTCGCCTCGTCCGGATTGATGATCAGCACCGTGATGGGCCACTTGGCTTTTTCCGAAATTGTGAGAGACAGCTCCAGGGCCTTCCGGGCGGGAGCGCTGCCGTCATAAGCCAGTCCCATGCTTTCAATTTCTCGAAAGGCTTCGGGAATGACCATCACCGGTTTGCCGGAACGGCGAATTACGATTTCGGCGACGGACCCGATGAGGCCGCCTTCCTTCAGATGAAAGTGTTCGCCCTTCTTGGCCATCAGGATCAGGTCCGCGTTTTCCGCTTCCTCTATAATGGTATCGCTGATTTTGCCGATGTTCTTTTTTGTTGCGCAGGGGACGCCCGCCGTCCGGCAGCGGCCGTCGAATGTTTTCAAGAGGAGATCCGCCTTTTCTGTGAGCGACGTTTCGACGGCTTCGGAAAAGCCGTCGTAGGGCGTTACACCGACCGTGGCCGAGATATCGGTCATCATCGGCCCCTGAATCAGAAACACGTCGATGACATGCAGTCCCGTGATGGTCGCCTCGAATTTCGGTGCAATATAGATTCCATAATCGAGTGCTGTGGAGCTGTTGGCCGATCCGTCCACCGGAATGAGTATGGTCTTGATCATGCGTCCGTCTCCTTGTCTGCGGTTTTGATCCCGCTTAAGCGGGACGAGCGTTAATTCTCCGTAACTTGCTGCGAAATAATGACGTCCATTTCATACCTCGACAGCTTGCTGCGAGGTTTTTGATTCATTTCTTCTTTTTGTCGAAATGGCTCAGGTCGTGGAGCAGGTTCGCGACATCTTTTTCGTCCCAGGTGCGCGCCGTATCGCCGTCCTCGCCGCCGTCTTCATCCCGATGATCGCCGTTCTCGTTAAAGGTCAGAAAGGTACCCGTCAGATTGCCGTTTCTGTACGTTGCTTTCTCTTTGACCTGTCCGTTCTTGAAATAAGCAACGTACTCACCGTCGCGTTTATCGTTCTTGAAAGACCCGCGTTCCTTCACTTGCCCGCTTTTGTAATAGAGGAAATAGGGGCCTTCAAACTTTCCATTTTGATAATTTTCCTCTTCCCGCAGTTCGCCCGTTTTGAAGTAACGGCGGTAACGACCGTGCAATTTGCCGTCTTGATAATTTTCCTCTTCCCGTACATGCCCGTTCTCAAAATAGGAAATATAGGGGCCATCCATCTTGCCGTTGATAAAATTAACTTTTTCCCGAATCTGGGCATTGGAATAATAACTGACGGCGGGGCCATTGCGCCGGCCATTTACGAAATGGAGCTGAGTCATGATCTGTCCGCCCGGGAAATACGACGTATACTCGCCTTCCACTTTCCCTTCTTCCAGATATTTTTTTTCCTTGATTGCTCCGTTTGGATAATGAAGAATTGCTTCCCTGGCCATAAGATTTTATTTGCCTCAAGCATCATGCGGAATGTCTTCCCGATCTGCAAACTGGAAGGCTGCCGGTATTGCCTTCAGGGAAGAGTCATCTGTTGAATTTTATATCAGTCTCGTTCTTTCGATGAAGTCCCTATTTTTTAAACAATCCCTGGGCATAATGCAACTAAAAACCGCCCTTCCCCGGCAAATTTTATTTTACTTTTTTCAAAAAGGCTAATAGGGTTTGACATGGGGAAGAGGAGTTTCCTATAATAAGTATATAATTTTGAATGAAGAGTGATGAGGAATGATCGTTTCCAGTTTAGACACTACAAGAGTCGCCATTATCGGACCGGGACGTTTGGGTACATCGTTCGCCTATAAATTGGGACGCGACAATAAACGGGTCGCCATTTACTACCACAACTCGGACGTCTGCAAAGCCATCAATCGGGATCGCTTAAATCCGATTCATTTAACTGAAGATTTGGCCAGGCGGATGGGCGGCATGGATCAGGTCCCGCGCCTGTCGCCGAAGGTTTATGCCACAAACGACCTGGAACATATCGTCGAAAATAACGATTTCATTATTCTGTCCGTCACCATGAATCGTCTGCCGGAACTGCTCAATTATCTGAAGCCGATGATTGACAAGAAGGCGGGGGATACCTGCCTGATTTCGCCCATTAAGGGGCTAAAATCCGATGAAATTTCCACCGAACTGATCACACCGTCCCAACTGATTCACAACCATTTGTACAATCTGGAGCATAAGTATCAGGTGGCCTGTCTCGGCGGACCTTTTTTCGATATGGACATCGCGCTGGGCAAGCCGGTGTGTCTGACCGTAGCGGGGAATCGGCGCACGGCCAATATTATTCGCGATTATCTGCTGATGTTCAACCGCAAGGAGCTGTATGCCTATTACAATTTCGACAAGATCGGTGTGGAAGCCTGCGGCGCGCTGAAAAACATCGTTGCCAATATTAAGGGCCTCACGGATTCGCTGGACCTGGGCGATTCCATTCCGGGCACCATCTTTGCCCGGGCCGGCGTCGAAATCCGATCCCTCACCCGCCTTCTGGGAGGGAGTTTTCAGGCGTTTCATTCGCAGGCCGGCGTGGGAGATATGTATGTCACGGTTTCTTCCCTGGCCAGCAAGAATTATCGCTACGGAAAACATTTTTATGAGCTCTACAGCGGCAATCCCATTGAGACCAATCTGCGGGTGCTGGGCCGGATTGACGGCACGCCGGAAGGCCCCAACACGATTCGCAACGTTTATAAATACCTGGAAAAGAAGAATATGTACAGCCCGCTTTTTTCGTGCGCTTATACGATTTTTAATAAGGGGGGCAGTAAGGAAGCGATCAAGGATATGATCGTTCATGCCTGTCAGTTCGATAAGAGAAAGAATGAATACATCGGTCCATTCTCCAGGCTCATGTATCGTCTTTTTCCCGATTACTGGTACCGGCGGGATAAAGAAATGTTTGATTGATATTCCGCAAATGTATTTTCTCCGGCTTTTCCCGTCGGGGCGGCGGTGTCAGGCGAGACCATCATGACTGAAGGCAAGGCAAGATCTTTATACCGCCGGGTTCGAGAAACGCTGCGCGGCCGTCATGGAGACGAAGACCCCGGCGGAGCGGTTTCGGAAAACACTCTCGGTAGCGATGGGCAGGAAATTATGTGGAAGCAGAAAATTGTGTCACCCAGCGATGTGCTGGATAAAATTGATCCGGGGATGAGTATTTTTCTCGGGACCGGCATGGCCGAACCCCGCACGCTGGTTAAACACCTCATGGAATCCAATCAGTTTAACCTTCAGGATCTGGAGCTGATTCAACTGGTCAGTCTGGGGGATGCCGTGGCCATTGATGAACGCTATGCCCGGAAATTTCGGTTGAAGACATTTTTTTCGGGCTGGCTGGCTTCCGACGCCATCAGCCAGGGCCGGGTGGATTTGATCCCCAGTCGTTTTTCGCGTGTGTCCTGGCTTTTTAAAAGCGGTGCGATCAACATCGACGTGGCTTTTATTCAGGTGACGCCCCCTGATGACAATGGTTACGCCTATCTCGTGGGGACGTCCGTGGAAAAGCAGGCTATGGAAATGGCGAAGATCATCGTCGGTGAAATCAATGACCAGATTCCCCGGACCATGGGCGATACACTGGTGAATATGGATGATTTTCACTACCTGGTCGAGGGAGCCGAGCCTCCCTATTATGTGCGGCGCTGGCCGCTGCAGGACGTTTACCTGAAAATTGCCGGTAATGTTGCATCCGTTATCCAGGACGGCAATTGTATTTCCTACGGCATCGGACCGCTGTATGAAGCGCTGGCCAAAACACTGGCGACGAAGAAAAATCTGGGAGTGCATTCGCCTTTTTTTACCGATGCCCTGATGGACCTGGTGAAAAGCGGTGCGGTGACCAATCGGTATAAGAGCATTTTTCGGGGAAAATCCTGCGCCTCGCATGTCCTGGGCACCAAAGAATTGATGTCGTGGCTGGATCTGAATTCGCTTGTGGAATTTCAGCCGCAGGATATTGTTATGGACCCGCGGGTGATCGGCCGCAACGACAACATGGTGGCCATTTTCCCGGCGAGGAAAGTGGACTTGACTGGTGATGTCGCGCTGCATACCGGCAAGGGCAACGTCACCGCCGGCCCCGGCAACGTCCTGGAGCTTTTTATGGGAGCCACGCTTTCCAAAAATGGCCGGACGGTGTTTGCGCTGCCCAGCCGCAACCGGAAAGGAAAGGGGAATATTCTTCTTTCTCTGGACGAATATCCTTTCCAGTTTACCAATCGTGAATCCATGGATGTCGTGGTGACCGAGTACGGTGTCGCTTATCTGATGGGCAAGACCCTGCGCGAACGCGCTCAGGCGCTCATTGAAATCGCCCATCCCGACGACCGCGCCGAGCTGGTCCGTCAGGCCAAGGAAGCGAGAATGATTTACGCCGACCAAATCTATTTTGCGGAATCCGGCCATCTTTATCCGGACAAAATCGCGTGTTCGCACAGATTCAAAGACAGTCTGACCGTGCGGTTCCGCGCGATCAAACCATCCGATGAAGAAGAGATGCGGAGGCTGTTTTACCGGTTTTCCGATCAGTCGGTGTATTACCGCTATTTCAGCCCGATCAAGACCATGCCCCATAAAAAGATGCAGGAATATGTCAACGTGGATTACCGCTACACGATGTCCCTTGTGGCCATCGTGGATGAATCCGGCGTTGAGAAAATCATCGGCGAAGCCCGCTATGTCCGGTCAAAGGGAGAGTCCTATGCCGACACGGCGTTCATTGTGGACGAGCAATACCAAGGGATGGGCATTTCAACGTATCTCTTCAATCTTCTGATCCGTGCGGCGCGGGAAGAGGGCGTTGCCGGTTTCAAGGCCGACGTTCTGGAAAACAACCGGGCCATGCTGAAGGTCTATGAAAAAGCGATCTATCCGGTGCAGACGGTCCTGGCCGGCGGTGTTTATAAAATCACCATCCCCTTCACTGTCCCTGCACCCTGACGTTTTATTGGGGGGACGCACCCGAGCGGCCTGCCTGCTTATTCTTGGAATGCGTTAACGCGGCCTCAATGAATTTACTGAACAGAGGATGGGGCTGGGTCGGACGCGATTTGAATTCCGGATGGAACTGGCAGCCCAGAAACCACGGGTGATCTTTAATTTCTACGATCTCCGCCAATTGGCCGTCGGGCGATGAACCGGTGATCTTGAGGCCGCAGTCGGTCAACTGCTTCTTGAAGTCGTTGTTGAATTCATAGCGGTGGCGGTGGCGCTCGGAGATATCTTTCTGCCCGTAAGCGTCGTAGGCGAAGGAGTCGTCTTCAACAACACAAGGCCAGGCGCCCAGTCTCATGGACGCGCCTTTGTCCCTTATGCTGCGTTGTTCGGGCAGCAAATCAATCACCGGATGCGAAGTGGTCAGGTCAAATTCGGAGCTGTTGGCCTTGTCCATCCCGCAGATGTTGCGGGCATACTCAATGACGGCCATTTGCATTCCCAGGCAAATGCCGAAATAAGGAATCCTGTTTTCCCGGGCATACTGAACGGCCAGAATCATCCCCTCAATGCCGCGGTTCCCGAAGCCGCCGGGCACCAACACGCAGTCCACATCCGCCAAATAGGGCGCGGCCCCTTCCTGCTCGATCTTTTCGGTATCGATGAATTTCAAACGGACGCGGCAGTCGTTGGCGATCCCGCCGTGGACCAGGGCTTCATTCAGACTCTTATAGGAATCGGTCAGGTTGACGTATTTGCCCGCGATGCCCACACAAACTTCGTGTGTTGGATGGTAGAATTTTTCGGCGACATTTTCCCACGCATCCAATTTCGGCTGGCCGGTCCACATATTCAGCAGTTCGATAATTTTCGCATCCAGTCCTTCGTGGTGATAAACGAGCGGCACTTCATAAATACAGCCGACGTCCTTGGCGGTAAAAACCGAAGAGACTTCCACATTGCAGAAAAGCGCGATTTTGGCTTTGATGTCGTCCGAGAGGAAGTTTTCCGTGCGGCACAGCAAAATGTCCGGCTGAATACCGATTTCCCGGAGCGCCTTGACGCTGTGCTGTGTGGGTTTGGTCTTCACCTCCCCGGCGGTTTTGATGAACGGCACCCAGGTGAGATGAATGAAGATCGCGTTTTGTCGGCCCGCTTCATTGCGGAACTGCCGGATGGCTTCCAGAAAGGGCAGACTTTCGATGTCGCCGACCGTACCGCCGATTTCCACGATGGAGACATCGAAGCCTTTGGCGGTCGCGCGGATAAAATCCTTGATCTCATTCGTGATGTGCGGGATGACCTGAACCGTCTTGCCCAGATAATCGCCGCGTCTTTCCTTGGTAATGACTGAAAAATAAACCTGACCCGTCGTGAGGTTGTTGCACTTCCCCATCCGTGTGGATGAGAACCGCTCATAATGCCCCAGGTCCAGATCGGTTTCCGCGCCGTCGTCGGTGACGAAGACTTCGCCGTGCTGGAACGGACTCATGGTCCCCGGATCGACGTTGATATAAGGGTCCAGTTTTTGATTGGTGACACGAAGCCCGCGGGATTCGAGAACAGCGGCAATCGACGCCGCCGCGAGCCCTTTCCCCAGTGACGACAAAACGCCGCCGGTCACAAAGATAAATTTCGTATTTTTCATTTTGACAGAATCAAGCCTTCCAATGCAAGGGAATAGCGGCTTCCGGGCGGTTAAACGCATTTGCCGCCGGAAGGAAGCCCTGTTTCGGGTTATCAAAGAATGTAGCTAACGGGATCCGAATTTAGACCACGGTCAACCGATGTCGCTTTTTACCACGTCAGCGATCTGCTGGCAATATTTTTCCGTGAGTTCCTGCGACGGTCCTTCGACCATGATCCGGCACATGTTTTGAGTGCCGGAATATCTGACCAGAACGCGCCCTTCATCGCCCAAGGCCCGTTCCACGTCGCGGATCATCTGCATGATCCGGGGACGCTCCGTAATTTCCGGCTTGCTGCCGACGTTGATATTGATCAGCTTCTGCGGAAAAACATCCATCAAACGGGCAAGTTCGGAAAGCGGTTTGCCTTCTTTGAGCATCGCAGCGATGAGCTGCATGGCTGCAATGATGCCGTCTCCCGTTTTATGATGTTCGAGGAAAATCATATGCCCGGCGTCCTCGCCGCCGATGACGGCTTGGAGACGCAGCATATCGGCCAGAACATACCGGTCGCCGACGAGGGAGGCATGATGCCGGAATCCATATTTTTTGCAGGCGACCCGAAGTCCCAGATTACTCATGACCGTGGTGACGAGAAGGTCGTTTTTCAGCAGGCCTTCCTTTTTCAGGAGGCAGGCGCAGATGATGAGCATCTGATCGCCCGTGATTTCGTTTCCCTTTTCATCAACGGCGATCAACCGGTCCCCGTCGCCGTCAAAGGCGAGTCCTATGGCCGCTCCGCTTTTAAGAACGGTTCGCCTCAGATCCTCCGTGTGCTGGGAGCCGCACCCATCGTTGATGTTAAAGCCGTTGGGGGTGTTGTGAATCACTTCGACATCGGCGCCGAGTTCCAGAAAGGCGTCGGGCGCGACCCGGTATGTGGCGCCGTTCGATGTGTCCAGCACAATCTTCATCGAGGCCATCGACAGGTGGCGGGGAAAAGAATTTTTCACGAAAACGATATATCGGCCGCGGATGTCATCGATGCGAAACGCCTTGCCCATGGCCCTGGCGGGAGGCAGAAACCCGGTGAGCTTATCGCCCGGAATCATGTCTTCGATGGTCTCTTCCTGCGCATCGGTCAGTTTGAATCCGTTGGCGTCGAAAATTTTTAATCCGTTGTCCTGATAGGGATTGTGCGAAGCGGAAATGACGATACCGGCGTCCGCGCGCATGTTCTGCGTGATAAAGGCGATCCCGGGGGTCGGCAGCACACCGACCAGATAAGGGTCGCCGCCCATGGAGGTGATGCCGGCCGAAAGAGAGCTTTCCAGCATATAGCCGGAGATTCGCGTATCTTTCCCAATAATCACGCGAGCCCGGTGGTTGTTTCTTTTGAACAGATAGGCGACGGTTTGGCCGACTTTGAAAGCGATCTCGGCATTGACCGGATAGCGGTTGGCCTCTCCTCTGATCCCGTCGGTTCCGAATAACTTACCCATGCCCATTATCCCGAACGAAGATATTTTGAATTAACGGCGGGAGGATAGCATTGATGAGGCTCTTTGGCAATAATAATCCACAAGGCCCTTGAGCCAGCGGGTTCCGCTGGCGACCGCGTCAGGCGGGAGATTCCGGACCGCGTCGAGGTAAGGTGTCGTAAAAGAGTGATCAGGTTTCGTGATACGGCCGAGGAACGAGTCCCGGGCTTTTTCAATGTTGCTGTCCCGTAGCGGCTCACCAAAGACATTTTCGATATCGGAGAAGCATTCGCTGTATGCTCGTGGTTCAGCGATCATTTCCGGCATCGTCCGACTCCGGGACGGCAAAGCCGCCTTTTCCAGCAGGGCCTTCAATCGGCCAAGGCGTTCTTTCTCGGCCCGGGCAAGTTGCGCCAGGGCTCCGCTTAAGAGGTGCGGGCCAAATTCCTGAACTTCAAAAAAAGGCCTTCTCACCTCAGCATACCATGCGGACAGGGCTTTGATGCTGGCGAGATAAAGAATGTTGTTGTCCAGAATCCGCCGCAGATGAGGATAGGCCGCAGGGATAAAATCTTTGGTGCCCGCGGCCGGCGGCGCAGAATAAATCAACTGATTGTCATCCGGGTAATCTTGCCGCAGCAAGGAGCCCGCCGCCACGACATTGCCGAATCCGATGCGCAAGGGCCCCACCAGACCTCCCTGACCGCCCAGAAAAACAGGAGGTTGATTGAGCATGACCCCCCGGGGGACGTCCCCGATCAAAGAGGGTGTCGCCTTGTCGCCGTCCGGCGTAAAATTAAAATGGATGTAGGAGCTGCCGACTTCGCTGTGCTGCCTGCGGCTTGTGCCGCCGGCCATGAGGCAGTCACAGAAGTTGATCAGGCTGCCCAATGTGACGAACGGGAAAAGAATCGTCTGCTTCAATCCGACCGAGTGGGCGCCGCTGGCTTCTTCTTCCAGGATACAGCCTTCCCGGACGTGTGCACCCGATCCCAGGCTGACATCATCCAGGAAGACGGACTCACGAAAATAACCGCCTTTTAATTGAACGCGGGAGCCCAGCCGGCAATTGTCCATCGTCGCGGGAGCCTCGGCCCCAATGGTTGAGCCCGCTGAGATGACGGTATCCGGGCCGTAAATTCTGCATCCCGGATAGATTTTAACGTCCTGAGAGGAGATCCGGTCAATGTTGACTTCATCGCCGATGTCGAGCGTTCCGGGATTCAGCAGGTTCACGCCCTTGTCCAGCAGTCGGCAAATTTTTTCAGAGGATTTTGGCTGAAAATCCATCCGGACTCCCTGCTTGCGGAGGCGATGACCGGCGCCGTTCCGGAACGCCGGATCATCGCCTCCGCAATGGAATGACTTATACGATACCGTAAGCCAACATGGCCTTCGCCACTTTGGTGAAGCCGGCAATGTTGGCGCCCATTACATAGTCGCCTTTCCTACCATAGGCTTCGGCTGTATCATAGCAATTTTTATGGATGCTCTTCATGATCAGAAGCAGGCGGTTATCCACTTCTTCGCGCGTCCAGGAAAGCCGCATGCTGTTTTGGCTCATTTCCAGACCCGATGTGGCCACGCCGCCGGCATTGGCTGCTTTGCCAGGACCGTAGAGAATCTTGTTTTCCTGGAAAATCTTGATGGCTTCCGGCGTCGACGGCATGTTGGCGCCTTCCGCGACGCAGTAGCAGCCGTTTTTCACGAGTGCCGCGGCGTTTTTACCGCTGATTTCATTTTGCGTTGCGCAGGGCAGAGCGATGTCCACTTTGATGCCCTGTTCGCGGATGACGTCCCAGACGTTCTGGCCCAAATAGCAGACCGTTTTGTATTTATCCGCGTATTCGCTGATGCGGCCGCGTTTGACGTTTTTCAAATCCAGAACGTAGTCGCATTTCTTTTCATCGATGCCGGCTTCATCAATAATCGTGGCTGAAGAATCGCACAGAGAAATGACTTTACCGCCCATCTGATTGACTTTCTCCACCGCGTACTGCGCGACATTTCCGGCGCCGCTGATGGCGACGGTTTTGCCCTTGAAATCCAACCCGCGGGTCGCCAGCATTTCCGCCGCAAAGTAGGTCGTCCCATAACCCGTCGCTTCGGGGCGGACCAGGCTTCCGCCGTATTCCAGAGCCTTTCCGGTCAGAACGCCCGTGTGCTCATTCCGAATTTTCTTGTAGTAGCCGTACATATAGCCGATCTCGCGCCCGCCGACGCCGATGTCGCCCGCCGGAACGTCGACATCCCCGCCGATGTGGCGGTACAGCTCGCGCATGAAGGCCTGGCAGAATCTCATGACTTCTCCGTCGGACTTCCCTTTGGGATCGAAATCGGAGCCGCCTTTACCGCCGCCCATGGGCAGGGTCGTCAAAGCGTTCTTGAAAATCTGTTCGAATCCCAGGAATTTGATGATGCCGAGGTTGACGGACGGATGGAAGCGCAGACCGCCCTTAAACGGGCCGATGGCGTTGTTGAACTGAACGCGGAAGCCGCGGTTGACGCAGACATTTCCTTTGTCATCCACCCAGGGGACCCTGAACAGCAGGGCTCTTTCCGGTTCGATGATCCGTTCATAGATATTCGCTTTGACGAACTCGGGGTGCTTTTTAACGGTGGGTTCCAGCGTTTCCATGACTTCCTGAACCGCCTGATGAAATTCGGGCTGATCGGGATCGGTTTGTTTCACTTTGGCAATAACATCTTTAATGACTGACATGGTTTATTCCTCCTCTAAAAATAGTTTTTTTATTAAACTTCATGCTTCGGGATGGCACATGAAAATCTCTTCGTGACGGATTAAAGCGTTTCAACATTCTGCAATTTCTCAAAATCGATGACCGTGGACATGGCCTTATTGTCCACGTCCAGGCCTTCCTCGTGCACCGCGGCGACGGGATTGAGGCCGCCGATCAGAATAAGTCCGATTTTATTGACATCGACCTGCGTCTGACACAACGGATGACCGGTGTTGCCGATGGATAAAACGCCGTTAATGCCCGCTTTGGCGAACTGGTCAACGACGTCGTCAATCAGCGTGCGGCTGAGCGAGGGGATTTCTCGGAAATTGGCCAGGATCTTACCCTCGCCCTTTTTCACGACGTCCCCGACGGACGTCATCTTGCCGCGGATGAATATTTCCGACGGATCGAGTGAAGAACCGGCATAGTGAATGAGTTCCACAAACCGGAGGATTTCGCCTTTGCGGATCTGAAGAATGCCTCCGAACTTGGAATCAATGGGAATGCCGTGTTTGAGCAGGACCCCATTGATAATGATGCTGCAGATGGTGGCCAGACCCACCTTGCCCGGCGGCACAACGACATCACCGAGTGTTTTGCCGGCAACGGCCATAGCGACACGCGAACTAACGGCCAGATTTTTATGAAAGACGGGCTTCATGATTTTGAGCGCCTGCTGAAACTGATCCTTCGGAAAGAAAGAAATATTGACCGGCACCAGGCCGCGCCTCTTTTTTAAATCAAAGGTTGTTTTGAAGGAGAGCACGTCGATGCGGGAAATGGAGAGACCGATCTTATCCTGGACCCGTGCATCGGATATTTCGGCCAGACCCTGCTTGGTAATCATCCGGCCGTCGCGCCGGCCCACAAGCTTGGTCAACCCCCGTTCATCCATGAACTTGAGGTGGTAGCGGACGGTTCGTTCACTTAACCGAACGTCGCTCTCCGCCATCTTCCGGGCGATGACCCGCGCGCCCAAAGGATCCGGGCTTTCGTGGAGGATCTTCAAAATGAGGATGGCTTTTCGTTCAGTATCTTCGGGCTTAACGAGCTCTGGCATGGACCCTCTGTCGGCAAACGGCAATTGTTTGCCGTATTCCTACTGATAAAACACATTTTTGTC
>SBEK01000109.1 GCA_009668925.1 Deltaproteobacteria bacterium | reverse complement strand
GGCGGAAAGTCAGCCGTTGTTTTTATACTATGCGTTTTAGGCATAGGTTTGCCGTCGCTTTCCGGCGCCGCCGAACCGCCTCCCCTTGAAGAATCCGTAAGCCGGCTCCAGCACATTTATGAGAAGACCCAGGATTTTCAGGCGGCTTTTGTTCAGGAAACAACCGTCAAATCCATCCGGAAAACCGATGTGGAAGAAGGGATCGTCTATTTCAAGAATCCTAAACAGATGCTGTGGGATTATCGAAAGCCGAAAGCGAAAAAACTGATCATTAATGCACAAAAAGCCTGGCTTTACCTGCCCCAGGATAAAGCCGTTTATATTCAGGAATCCGATAAAATTTTCAAATCCGAAGCCCTGATTAAGTTCTTATCCGGTCTGGGAAAACTCAAAGAAGATTTTACAATCAAATATGCTCCCGGAGCGCTCGACAAGAACGGCAATTATCTGCTTCAATTATATCCCCGTGAAAAAGGAGCTTCCTATCAGTATCTGCAAATGACGATTGACAGGCAGAGCTCTTACATCGTCCGGGTCAGTTTTGACGATGTCATGGGAAATGCAACGGTCCTGAGTTTCTCCGGCATAAAAATGAATACCGGCCTGCCCGCAAAATTGTTTCAATTTCAAAAGCCGGCGGATGTCAGTATTTTTAAGATGCCCTGATGGTTTCTGAAGAGGCTTTTTATTTGCTGAACCTATCGCGGCCAAGGACATCCAATCCCTGTAGCGTGATCTTTTGGCCTGTTTAGGAAATTCTCCCCCTGTACAAAAACGAAATCATCACGGTTTGGCAACAGTCACCCAGAGAAAAGTTTCACCGCCGATCAGGCGGTATTGTCTGTCCTCCACATGGAAGCCGGTGGATTCCAGCACGGCGAAAAGGTCATCCGTCGACAGATGAGAGTAAAATAACCGCTCACCCATAAATTCCTTGTAACCGCTGAAAACCTCGGCGCCCGTATATTCCTTCGTGGCGTATGTAAAGAGTGATTTCCCGCCCGGCGCAAGCCACCGGTGAATTTTTCTGAAAATTTCAACGTGTCTTTCGTTTTCAATATGAAAGAGACAATAGATGGCGGTGACGGCGTCGAACCGGGCTTGGGGAAAATCCACGTCGCGGATATCGGCAAAGACGGTTTCCATTTCCGGGTGATAGCGATGGGCCAGCGCGAGCATCCTTTTGGAAAAATCCACGCCGACCACCCGCCAGCCCGCACCGATGAAATAAGCGGGAAAAGGTTCTCCCGCGCCGCAGCCCAGATCGAGAAGAAGACCGGGCCGGCCGCACAGCCGGGCGGTAAAGTCGGCGATGACCCCGGACATGTCAAATTGAGCGCGGTTTTTTTCATAGGCATCGGCAAACCGGTCGTAGATGGTTCGGAGGTCATCGAGCATGTTTTTACCGCGGCGCATCAAAAGGGGTATCACGATTGAAATCCGGCGTCAGATCCTGATCATTGACGTCCTGGACGAACAGATTGTCAAAACCCAGATCGAGGGCGTAATCCACGATCTCAGTATATTCCGTCTTTGTGAGCCGCCGTCCCAGCTGCGGGTCTGACCGCACCCGCGCAACCGGTGTATACTGAGACATGAGGCTGATCGGAACGGTGGTTGATATTTTATTCTTCAGAAGCTTGAGCGCCTCGCGGGAATTCTCCAGCCGGCCCGGTAAAACCAGATGGCGGATGATCAGACCGTGAGTGGCGACGCCGTTTTCCACCTGGAGATCGTCACCCACCTGCCGTACCATCTGCCCGATCGATTGAAGGGCCGTCTGCGGATATCCGGGAGCGTCGGAAAAAAGCCGGGCGTCTGCTTCCAGTCCGTATTTAAAATCCGGCAGGTAAATATCGACCATGCCGTCCAGGAGGCGCAGGACATCAGGATTTTCATACCCGCCGCAATTATAGACGAATGGAACGGTGAGACCCTGGGCGCGCGCCAGACACAGGGCCTCCATGATCAGAGGGGTCTGGGGCGTCGGGGTGACCGGCTCGACGTTGTGGCAGCCGCTCTTCTCAAGATCAAGCATCACTTTGGCCAGCTCCAGCACGGTCAGTTCGCGGCCGCGGGCGTGATGGGAAATCTGGTAATTCTGACAATAGATGCATCCGAGGTTGCAGGAAGACAAAAATATCGTGCCGGCGCCTCGCGCTCCGGAAAGCGGCGGCTCTTCCCCGTGGTGGCTAAGCGCACAGTCCATCACAATCCCGGCGGGAAGGCGGCAGTAGCCCCTTTCGCCCTTTGTCCGGTCAACGCGGCAGGCCCGCGGGCAAAGCGTACAGGAGGTGTAAATGTTCAAGAGTTCCTGGATGATCATTTTAAACCAAAAGTTTAAGTACTAAAGCATTAAGTATTAAGTAATTAAGTATGAAGGATGATGGAAACGCTTTGCGCAATTTTTTTCTTAACTCTTAACTCTTAAAACTTAAAAATTAAAACTTCTCCACCATCTCTCTGATCCGGCCGCTTTCGATAAGCTCCAGAAAATCATCGCCCAGCGGCCCCGAGAGGTCAACGGCTTTGTTCCAGTTGTCAATCCGCTTGTCGCCCTGGTCGATATACGTCAGAAAATCGTCCCGATCGGGCACTTTCCCCCCGGGCAATTTATCGATGAAGCTCTGCGAGGGGAAGACCATGACGACGTTGCTCAATGTCTGATCGTCGGGAATACGCCGCCGGATATTTTTATCCAGCCATCCGGGGATGATCCTTTCCTGATGATGGAAGAACAGGACCAGTTCGTTGTCCTTTGCGGCAAACTGGTGCGACAGATGGTAGTCAATCAGGCCGCCGTCACGATAGACGCCCTGCGGCGCGCCGAAAATATTCCGCACACCGGCGACGACCAGCGGGATCGCGCCCGAGGCCATAACCGCGTATTTGAAATTGGCTTCGTTGATTCGGACATACGTGCCGCGGAATTGCGGTTGAAAGCAAAAAGGGGGCGGCTTGGAACCATTGTAGAAAACGACCCGGTCGGCAAAAGCGTAAAGATTATTCCGGCTGAAATAGTTCAAAACGTAACACACGGCCAGTGCGCTTTTCTGCAGCGGGATTTTCGCGGAGGCGACAAGGCCGCGCGCGCGGGCCGTGATGACCGACAAGCGGTATCGCTTATTGGCCAGAGCGAACGGCAGCGCATCATCTTCGATGTACGTATTCATGATGTCGGCGAACTTATCCAGAATGGTCTCGGGCGTGTCCTGGCGGCTGAAGCCCACGGTGATATAAGCCCGCATGAACTTGTGATACGCCTCGACGGCCTGCGGCTGAAGCCAGGCCGCGAAACGCCAGGCGCCGGCCGACGATCCGACAAGATGGACCGCGCGTTTCCGCCCCAGAAGGCCCCGGCCAAGCAGGGTCAGATCAAATCCGGTTGCAATAAGCCAGCGGGGGCCCACGGCGGCCCCGAAATATGCGGACACGGCGTCAAAGTCAAATCCACCGTCTTTAATGATTTCGTAAGCCTTTTTCCCGGCTTTGATACGCAATCGACTCATGAAAAATTACCCGGGCAAAGCCCTTGACACACATCCCTTTGTCTTGTAAATATGACCATCACCGTTGGACGAATAAAAGTCAAGATGCGTTATTTTCTCAAACGGTCCTCGTTATCAGATGTGATGCGGCTTTTATCAATAATTACAGAAATTGCAAGTCCTTTTAAAATACCCGATTAGAGGAAGTATGATGGATATTCACAGCAACGTAAAAAAAATAGCCGAGGACGCACTGGCGGCGTCACGCCGTCTTTCCCGAATGTCCGCGAATGCGAAGAATGCCGCCCTGCTGCGCATGGCCGACGAGCTCGCCTGGCACCGCGATTTTATCCTGTCTGAAAATAGCCGCGATGTAGCCTATGCCCGGGAAAAAGGACTCTCCCTGGCGATGATCGACCGGTTGACGGTCAAGGAGGCCACGATCGAGGCCATGGTTCAGGGGCTGCGCGACGTTGCCGCGCTCAGTGATCCGGTGGGGCAGGTGACCTCGATGCGGCGCCGCCCCAACGGCCTCATGGTCGGACGGATGCGGATCCCGCTCGGGGTGATCGGCATCATCTACGAGTCGCGCCCCAATGTCACGGTGGATGCCTCCGCCCTGTGCCTCAAATCGGGCAATGCCGTTATTTTGCGCGGCGGGTCGGAAGCCATTCATTCCAATCTGGCCATCGCCTCCGTTTTGCAGGATGTTCTCCGGCAAAGCCCGCTGCCGGACAAAGCCATTCAGGTCATTCCCTTCACCGACCGTGAGGCGGTTTCCACCATGCTGCAGCTCGATGAATGTATTGATCTGATCATTCCGCGGGGCGGCGAAGAATTGATTCGCGCTGTTGTCGCCCAGTCCAAAATTCCCGTGATTAAACATTACAAAGGCGTCTGTCATATTTTTGTGGATGCCACGGCCGACATCGACATGGCCGTCAATATCACGGCAAACGCGAAAGTGCAGCGCCCCGGCGTCTGCAATGCGCTGGAGACCCTGCTTGTAAACGCAGACATCGCCCCCACGTTTTTGCCGAAAATGGCGGACCATCTGCAAAAAGCCGGTGTTTTGCTCAAGGGATGCGAAAAGACGAGAAAGATTCTGAAGCATATCGATAAGGCAGAAGAGGAAGACTGGTCCGCGGAATATCTGGATCTGATTCTGTCCATCCGGATCGTTTCCTCCATTGATGAAGCCATCGCGCACATTGAAAAATACGGATCGCTGCATACGGAATCGATCATCACCAAAGATTATACCAACGCGCAGCGGTTCCTGAATGAAGTTAATTCTTCGACGGTGCTGGTCAACGCTTCGACCCGCTTCAGCGACGGCGCCGAGCTGGGACTGGGGGCGGAAATCGGTATTTCGACCACGAAGCTGCATGCGTTCGGGCCGATGGGGCTCGAGGAACTCACCACGTCGAAGTTTATCGTCTATGGCGACGGCCAGATTCGCACATGAAGTGGGGGCTTTTCGGCGGGACATTTGATCCGATTCATTTCGGTCATCTGCGTGCTGCACAAGAGCTGCTCGCGCTTCTTCACCTGGATCGCGTGATCTTTATTCCCGCCGCGTCTCCGCCGCATAAAACGGAGCGTCGGATCACGCCCTTTGAACACCGTCTGCAGATGGTGCGTCTGGCCATTGCCGGCAATGATTCTTTTTCCCTGTCGGACGTGGAATCCCGAAGGCCGGGGAAATCCTATTCCATTGATACGGTCCGCCATTTTTTGGCGGCGCCTGATCCCAATCTGGAATTATACTTTATCACCGGCCGGGACGCCTTTGATGCGATTACGACATGGCATGAATGGGAGACCTTGTTGTCGCTTTGCCACTTCATCGTGATGACGCGGCCGGGGTACGAGAACCGAGGGCTGGCGGGGATCTTCCCCGAAGCCTATGCCTCCCGTTTCCGGTATGATGAAACCCTTCAAGGCTATCGGGGACCGTCCGGCTGTGCACTGCATTTCCGCGACGTCACTTTTCTGGATATCTCTTCTTCCCGGATTCGTCAGAGCGTGCAAACCGGACAATCCATACGTTATCTTACGCCGGATCCCGTGCGCGGATATATCGCCGCCAACACCCTGTACCCGAAAAAATAGTTTTTCCGCCCGCCGACCGGGGGCCGGTGCGGGGCGCCGGGACACCCCCCTCCAAAAAAATTTTCCGGCGCGTGGATCTACAGAGTCAGGAATTCTTTTTGAATATCGGCATAGCAGACGCCCAGACAGGCATCCACAACATCCGCGTCGTAAAGCGTTCCGCGATGCCGGGTGATCTCATCAATAGCCGATTCAATCCCGAGCGCGGGACGGTAAGGACGGTGCGCCGACATGGCTTCCAGGACGTCGGCGATACCGACGATGCGCGCCTCGAGAAGGATATCCGAACCTTTTAATCCCTGCGGATATCCGGAACCATCCATTCTCTCGTGGTGCTGCAGGATGATCTCGGCAACCGGATAGGGAAATTGAATCGTCTTCAGGATATCATACGCATTTTGGGAATGCGTCTTGACCAACTCCATTTCCAGACGGTTCAATCTTCCCGGTCGGGTCAGAATCTCGGTGGGCACGGCAATTTTGCCGATGTCGTGAAGGGTTCCCGCGATCCGAATGGCCTCCGCGGTGTCCCGGGGCAGGGACATCCCCCGGGCGATGATGTCGGCGATACGGGCGACCTGCTGTTCGTGGCCCGCCGTGTAAGGATCGCGGCTCTCGACGATTTTGGACATCGCGAGGACTGTTCCTTCCAGAATGAGCTGAATTCTTTCATAACTGATTTTAAGCTCCTGGGCCCGCTGATCGAGATGCAAGGTCTTGAGATGAACTTTTTCTTCAAGATTTTTATTGAGTCCCAGCAATTCAGCATTTTGCTTTTTGACCAGTTCATCCAGACGGCGGTTTTCAATAAGCAGTTCGGCTTTGGACAAGAGCTGGTTGATCGAATAAAGGAGATCATCTTTGTGCCAGGGTTTGGTGAGGTACAGGTGAATCCCGCCGCTGTTGATGGCGTCGATGATCGCCTCCATGTCGGTATATCCGGTCAAAAGGACGCGCAGGGCGTTGGGACAGATGATCCGTGCCTGCGTGAAGAATTGCACGCCCGTCATGCCCGGCATCATCTGGTCCGAGATGATCAGAGAGAAATCCTTGAATTCGTGCAGCAGTTTGAGCCCTTCTTCGGCGGAGACCGCTGTGTGCAGGTCATACCCTTCATCAACCAGCATCATCGTCATGATATCGAGGATGCGTTCTTCATCATCGATCAGCAGGATGGAATGCCTGTATTTCAGCGGCGTCAACGGCAGTGGGTTCATAAGCTTGCGTCCAGGGCGGCGAAAATGGTCTTGCCTTTCTTAATATATCGTCACGCGGTCGCATAACTTGAAAAATAACGGATGCAAAAAAAGAAAAAAAGGAAGAAATGCGGAAGATGCGGCCGGGGTTCTCACCTCTGACCCGTCTCATCCGCTCCTTAAGCGTCGGAGTCCTTCCGTTCCTCCAGAATCTTCTTTAAGAAGAAACCGGTAGCTGACCGTTCATTTTGCGCCACGTCTTCGACCGTGCCGGCCGCGATAATTTGTCCGCCGGAAGGACCGCCTTCGGGCCCCAGGTCGATCACGTGATCGGCGGATTTGATGATATCCAGGTTGTGTTCGATCACCACCATCGTATTGCCCATATCGACCAGCCGCATCAGGACATCCAGCAGCCGCTGGATGTCCGCGAAATGCAGGCCGATGGTCGGTTCGTCCAGAATGTAGAGCGTATTGCTGTTGACCCGTTTACCCAGTTCCCGCGCCAGCTTGATGCGCTGCGCTTCGCCTCCGGACAGCGTTGTGGCCGATTGTCCCAGCCGGATATAGCCCAGCCCCACATCTGCAAGAAGCTGCAGGTGGGCCCGGATGGACGGAATGTTGGCGAAAAAATCCAGCCCCTGATGGACGGTCAGGTCCAAGACGTCCGCGATGCTGTGATCCTTGTATTTGATGTCCAGCGTGTCCGCATTGAACCGCTTGCCACGGCACACGTCGCAGGTCACATAGACGTCCGGCAGGAAATGCATTTCGATCTTGATGAGGCCGTTGCCTTCGCAGGCCTCGCACCGCCCCCCTTTGACGTTAAAGCTGAACCGCCCCGGTTTGTAGCCCCGCATGCGCGCTTCCGGGAGTCCGGTAAACAGATCGCGGATAAAGGAAAAGATGCCGGTGTAGGTGACGGGGTTGGAGCGGGGCGTTCGTCCGATCGGCTGCTGATTGATCATGATCACCCGTTCGATGTCTCCCATATCGCGGACCCGCCTGATTTTTCCCATCGAACCGCTTTGCTGATTCAACCGGCGCGCCATGACTTTATACAGAGTCTCAATCACCATCGTGCTTTTGCCGGAACCGGATACGCCGGTGACCGCCGTCAAAACACCCGTCGGGATTTTGATGTCGATATCCTTGAGATTATTTTGCGAGGCGCCTTCCAGAAGAATAAAGCGGCCGGTGCCGGGTCTGCGGCGGGCCGGTGGGGCAATGGATTCCTTTCCGGATAAATATTTGCCGGTGAGCGATGTCTCGCTTTGCAGGATCTCGGCCGGCGTACCCTGAAAAATAACTTCCCCGCCCTGTTCGCCGGCGCCCGGTCCCATGTCGACAATGTGGTCGCAGGCCAGCATCATGTCCGCGTCATGCTCCACCACCAGGACGCTGTTCCCCATGTCCCGGAGCGTCTTGAGGGTTTCGATCAGGCGCAGGTTGTCTTTCTGATGCAGGCCCACGGTCGGTTCGTCAAGCACATACAAAACGCCCATCAGGCCGGAGCCGATTTGGGTGGCCAGCCGGATGCGCTGGGACTCGCCGCCGGACAGGGTGGAAGTCGACCGGGCCAGATTCAGGTAATCCATACCGACGTTCAACAGAAAGGAAAGCCGGTTGCGGATTTCTTTCAGGATGCGCTCGGCGATGAGCAGTTCCTGGGCGGGCAGGCCGAGGTCGTCGAAAAACAGGAAGCACTCGCGGATGGATAAGAGGCACAACTCATATATATTTTTCCCGCCGACGGTGACGGACAGGCTTTCTTTCTTCAAACGCGCGCCCTGGCAGGTTTCGCACGGGCGTAAATCGATGTAGCGCGCCAGATCCGCGCGGACCGTACTGGAGGCGGTTTCCCTCCAGCGCCGCTCCAGCTGTTTGATCGCGCCTTCAAACGGGCGGTAGGCGAAAAGGCGCTTGCCGGGGTGATCGTGATAAAATTTGATCGTTTCCGCGCCCGACCCGTAAAGCAGAACCTGCTGAATTTTTTCCGGCAGTTGATTGAAGGGGGTATTGATGTCGAAGGCGTAGTGGGCGGACAGCGCATCGAGCATGTTGTAATAATAAACCGAGTTGCGTCCGGCCCAGGGCGCGATGGCGCCTTCGCGCAGGGACAGGCCGGCATCCGGCACGACCAGATCCAGGGCGAAGTGCATGCGCGATCCCAGACCGTTGCAGGTCGGGCAGGCGCCGTAGGGGTTGTTGAAGGAAAAAACACGCGGTGCGAGCGGCGGCATGCTGATGCCGCAATCGGGGCAGGCATACTTTTCAGAGTACAGCGTTTCACAGCCGTCGGCGGTAACGACTCTGACGAGGCCGTCGCTCTTACCCGCAGCAATTTCGACGGAGTCGCGAAGCCGCTTGCGCACGCCTTCTTTCAGCACCAGGCGGTCGACAATCAGATCGATGTCATGGCGCTTGGTTTTGGCAAGCACGATGTCTTCGGACAGATCGTGGATTGCGCCGTCGATCCGCACGCGGGCAAAACCCTCCTTCTGCAGTTTCCTGAGCTCTTTGGCAAATTCGCCTTTTTTCCCGCGGACCAGCGGGGCGAGGATGCTGAAGCGCGTGTCCTCCGGCAGCGCCAGAATGCCGGCGACAATGCTGTCGATCGTCTGCGACTTTATTTCACGTCCACAGGCGGTGCAGTGGCAAACGCCGATTCCGGCGAACAGCAGCCGGAAGTAGTCGTAAATTTCCGTGACGGTGCCCACGGTGGAACGAGGATTGTGGCTGGCTGCGCGCTGTTCGATCGCAATCGCGGGGGAGAGGCCCTCAATCGCTTCGACATCCGGTTTGTCCATCTGTCCGATAAACTGGCGTGCGTATGTCGAGAGCGATTCGACGTAGCGGCGCTGACCTTCCGCATAAATTGTGTCAAACGCCAGAGACGATTTTCCGGAACCGGAGACGCCGGTGATGACCACCAGCCGATCGCGGGGAATATCCAGACTGACGTGTTTGAGATTATGCTGGGATGCGCCCTTGATTCTGATCAAATCCATAGCGGTATGTGCTTCTGCTTATAAGCGGACATCGACGAAGGATCGTTTGCGGATCCCGTCGATCCACTCGTCGTATTTTTTGGCAATCTTTTCATCTTCGATCTTTGCCTTGATTTCGTTACGCACGACGGGAAGAGGTTTCAATCCGGCCCCCCGTTTATCGACGACGGCGATCAGGTGAAATCCCATCTCTGTTTCTATAACATCGCTCAACTGTCCGACGGACAGGCCGAAGGCCGCCTTTTCCACTTCCGGCAGAATGACGCCCCGCTCGACAAATCCGATGTCTCCACCCTGAGCCGCCGCCGGTCCTCTGGAAAATTGCGCCGCCAGTGGTTCAAACGGTTCTCCTTTCAGAATGCGTTCGCGCAGCTCGCCGGCCTGATTTCTTGCGTTGTCGCGCTCCTTCTTGTCCGCGTCCGCACGGACCGGCAGCAGAATCTGTTTGATGCGGACGGCTTCCTTCCCTTCGTAGTCCTGGCGGTGCTTGTCGTAGAATTCTCCAATCTCCTGGTCGGTGACCAGAATTCTGGACTGAACTTCCCGCCTCAGGAGCCTCATGCGCAGCATCTGCCCTTTGATTTCTTTTTTAACATTCTCCAGGGTATTGCCTTCGGCAGTCAGTTTTTTTTCGTAGTCCGCCATCTGGGCATTATTCTTGGCCAGCATATCGTTCAACACATCCATGACTTCTTCGTCTTTGATCGCCGCAATGCCCGTTCCCGCCTTTTTCGCCTCGTGCTCGATCAGCATTTGATCAATCAACCGCTGCAGCATAGCCGCTTTATTTTCCTGAAGGACCGTTTCCTTGTTACTGCCTTTATAGTTGGCCTCGATATTCTTGGCGTAAGGTTCGAAGGCGCGGTTGAGCTCCGCCAGCGTGATGACGTCGTCATTGACGACGGCGACGATTCTGTCCGCCACATCGGCTGCGGCAGCCGCACTCCCGATCATCAGCACGGCCAGGATGGATGTGAAACAGAGTTTAAGAAGATTCACGATGCTTCCCCCTTTTTGGTTGAAATTAATTATGACGACGTCTGGCCGAAGCCAGCGGTTCTTTTTTGACGACGGCTTTCATCTTCAATCCTTCCAGCCAGACGGTGAACGCGGCATCCTGTTTCTGAGCCCGGATGGCGGCCGTCACCTCTTCCCGGCAATCGGAAAAAGACCGCGCCCGGGCGGGTTTTATTTCCGTCACCTTGAAGATATGATATCCATAGGAACTTTTGACAATCGGGCTGATTTTGCCGACCGGCAGGCTGAAGAGCGTTTTGTCCAGGGGGTCCGGCATGGTCTGCCGGTAGATCATGCCGAGGTCGCCTCCCCGGACGGCTTCCGGCCCGATCGAGACCTGGGCCGCGACTGCGGCAAAATCCTCTCCATTTTCCAGCCTGGCCCGGACCGCCCTGGCCTTGTCCGCGTCCCGAACGACGATTTGCGCCGCCCGGACGCGCGCCTCAGTCTTGCAGACGTCGGGGCGCTGGTTATAATAATCTTCCGCTTCATCCTCCGAAACGCGGACCGCCGCATTGACGTCTATGGCCACCAGTTTGTCGAAGAGCATTTCTTTTCTGAGTTCTTCACGCCAGTCTTCATATCGCACATTTTGCGCGGTGAGCAAATCAAAAAAATGCTCGCCGTAGTCTTTCCGGATGTCGAGGATTTTCTTGTCCAGCTCCGTGCTGCTGACGGAGAGGTTCAGCTCCCGCGCTCTCTGGAGGACGATTTTTTCCGTGATCATGGATTCCAGGACTTCCTCGTCCAGCATGTCGCGTTTGCTCAAAGAATCCGGCAGGCTCTTGGGCGAGATCAGCCCCTTTTGCGCATTCAATCGCTGCTCAAATTCATCCTGATAAATTTTTTCGCCGTTGACGGTCGCGACATATTTTCTGCTGAGTAAATCGTTCCCGCTGCAGGCGACAAGACAGCAGAACGCGGCGAGAAACATCAGTGTGGACGGAAGCCCGGGGGAGCGGATAACGATTTCTGTATTTTGCAGTTGCATGGTTTTCATGATGCTCTATATCTTGATAATCATTATTGGGCAAGCATCTTTAAGAGGCCTTCGGCTTGCTCCAGGATTTCGGGAGGGTTTAAGCCCGCCGCGGGCATAAAGAGCTTGAAATCGGGCGTAAACCGCAGGTCTCTGATCTTTTTTCGGGTGAGCGCGATGATTTTTGCCGGATCAATCGGGGATGTCTCGCGCAGATACACATAGAAATATTTCCCGTCATACCCCATTTTTTTGGCGGCGAGCGGCTTCAACCGGTTGCGGATGCCGATCACCCGCAGAAGATTTTCCGCCGTCTCGGGCAGAGGGCCGTAGCAGTCGGCGAGTTCGCTGCGAATTTCGGACAGATCGGAGGCAGTCGCCGCATGCGATATCCGTTTATAGAGGATCAACCGCTGGTGAATATCCTCGACGTAATCCTCCGGGAGAAAAGCGGAAATGCCCATGGAAATTTCGGGAAGCACCTCTTCCGCCGGAGCCGTGTCCCCCTGGATTTCCCGCACCGTCTTTTCCATCAGTTCGGTATAGAGTTCGTAGCCGACGGCGCTGATATGCCCCGCCTGCGACAGGCCCAGAAGATTGCCGCCCCCGCGGATTTCCAGGTCGTTGTAGGCGATGCGGAAACCGGAACCGGGTTCGGAAAATTCCTTGATGGCCTGCAGCCGCTTCATGGCGTCGCGCGACAGGAGCGCGCCCCTGGGCAGCAGGAGGTAAGCGCTGGCTTCTTCCTTGCCGCGGCCCACACGGCCGCGGATCTGATAAAGCTGCGACAGGCCGAAGCGGTCGGCGCGGTTGATCAGAATGGTGTTGGCTGAAGGAATGTCCAGGCCGGATCCGATAATCGTCGTGCAGACGAGCACGTCGAATTCTCGCCGGATAAAGCGGGACATGGCTTTTTCGATGTCCGCCGGCTTCATCTGGCCGTGTACGACACCGACGCGGGCCTGCGGCACAAGCCGCTGCAACAGGTGGGCGACGGAGTAAATGGAGCGTACCCGGTCATGGACAAAAAACACCTGGCCGCCGCGGGCCAGTTCCGCCTCCACGGCGGCCTTGATGGTATCTTCATCAAATTCCAGAACGTAGGTCTTGATCGGCTGCCTCTCTTCCGGAGGCGTATTGATGATGGATAAATCGCGGATGCCGACCAGAGACAGATGCAGGGTGCGGGGAATGGGCGTCGCCGACAATGTCAGCACGTCGACCAGCGTCCGAATCTTCTTCAGCTTCTCCTTGTGGGCCACGCCGAAACGCTGCTCTTCATCGATAATCACCAGGCCCAGATCCTTGAACTCCACATCTTTTTGCAGAAGGCGGTGCGTGCCGATGGCGATGTCCACTTTTCCCAGACGAAGATCCGCGATCGTTTTCTTGATTTCAGCGGAGGTGCGAAACCGGTTCAGAACTTCCACCCGGACCGGAAAATCGGCCAGACGCCTCATAAACGTCGCATAGTGCTGTTCGGCCAGAATCGTCGTCGGCGCCAAAAGCGCAGCCTGCCTGCCGTCCATGACCGCACGGAAGGCGGCCCGGAGCGCGACTTCCGTTTTGCCGAATCCCGCATCGCCGCAGATCAACCTGTCCATCGGCTTGGCCTCATCCATATCGGCGTGGATGTCTTCGATGGCCTTCGCCTGATCAGGGGTTTCTTCAAATTCAAAGACCGAACAGAATTCCTCGTAAACGCGGTCCGGCGGCGCAAAAGATTTCCGCTCCATGGCCTCGCGGGCCGCATAAATCGCCACCAGCTCGCAGGCTACGTCGCGGACGGATTTCTTGACTCTTTCCTTGACCGCGTCCCAGGATGTCCCGCCCATCTTCTCAATCTTCGGGACAAAGCCCTCCGGCCCCAGATAGCGCTGGATTTTTTCCAGCGCGTTCACCGGCAGGTACAGTTTGTCGCCGTCCTGATATTCAATCACCAGAAAGTCGTTGTCGATTTTGCCGACGGTAATTTTCTTGAGGCCCCGGTAGACGCCGATGCCGAAGTCCGTGTGGACGACAAAATCGCCCTCTTTCAGGTCGCCGAACGATTTCAGGAAATACCCTTCGCGGGAAGGCTTCGTGCGGCGGCGGGACGTTTTTTTGACAAAGATTTCTTCTTCGCTCAGGATGGCCAGCCCGAGGGCTTCGAGAACAAAACCGCCGGATATTTTCCCTTCCCGTAAAAACAGCGCGGGGATGCCGCTGCGACGTTCATCGATGACATCCAGCAGATGACTGTCCGCCGGCAGAGCGTGCAGGGGCAGCTGATATCCGGCGAGCAGATGCTTCATGCGGGCGGTGTCTTCCGGCGTCGGAGAGATGAAGAACACGGTCAACCCCTGCGCGAGCCAGGTCTTGATCTTATCCGCGGTATGGCGCAGAAGCGCCTCTTCTTTCACTTCACCGGCCAG
>SBEK01000108.1 GCA_009668925.1 Deltaproteobacteria bacterium | reverse complement strand
CGATCAAATTATCTAAACTTTTAAAATTTTTGTTTATTGTCGTATTCTTATTGCTGCTGATCACCGTCGGAGGAACCGTTACCTACTATGTGATGACTATGGACCTCCCGGGAATTGACGCGCTCAAAGACTACCGGCCCAGTATTGCGTCTCGGGTACTCGATGAAAATGACGAACTGATCGACGAGTTTTTTCTGGAAGACAGGAAGATGGTGAAAATTGCCGATGTCCCGAAGATCGTTCAGCACGCGTTCGTCGCCGCCGAGGACTCCCGTTTTTACAAACATCAGGGAGTGGATCTGCTCAGTATTTTCCGCGCCGTGTTCAAAAATGTGGAAGCAGGCAAAATCGTACAGGGCGGAAGCACCATCACTCAGCAGGTCGCCAAACTGATGTATTTGACACCGGAGAGAAAATATATCAGAAAATTTAAGGAAGCCATTCTCTCGTATCGGATAGACAAATATCTAAATAAAGATGAAATTTTGAATTTGTACCTGAATCAGATTTATCTCGGACACGGTACCTACGGCATCGAGTCGGCATCGATCGGCTACTTCGGCAAAAGCGCCAAGGACCTGACGTTGCCGGAAGCGGCCCTCCTGGCCGGATTACCGAAAGCGCCGACCACTTACTCTCCGTTTCTTTATTTCGACCGCGCAAAACAAAGACAGGTATACGTTTTGACGCGTATGATGGAAGAGGGCTTCATTACGAAAGAACAGATGGACAAAGCTGCCGCTGAACCGCTGAAGCTCCGTCCCATGAAGCCTAAGGACAAAGTGGCGGCCTATTTTGTTGAAAACGTTCGCCGTTATGTTCAGGAAAAATACGGCGCTGATGTTCTCTACAAGGAGGGGTTGACCATTTACACGACCCTGAATCTGCCGGCGCAAAAGGCCGCCCGGGATGCCCTTCTCAAGGGCCTCACGGAAATGGAGGATCGGGGCAAATACGAAAAAGATCTCGTTCAGGGTGCGCTCTATTGCATGGAGGTCAAGACCGGCGCCATCCGCGCCATGGTTGGAGGCCGTGACTTCAACAAGAGTGAATTCAATCGGGCGACGCAGTCACGGCGCCAGCCGGGCTCTGCCTTTAAACCTCTCATCTATACGGCCGCGTTTGACAAGGGCATGAATCCGTCCACACGGTTTGTCGATTCGCCCATCGTCTTCCCCGATCCGTCGCAGGAAGACGGGTTATGGAAGCCGAAAAACTTTGACGAGAAGTTCCTGGGGCCGATCACCATGAGGCAGGCGCTCGTGCAGTCCCGCAACGTTGTAACTGTGAAGATATTGCAGGATATCGGCATTGATTACGCGACGTCTTATGCGGCGAATATGGGCATTGAGTCTCCGCTGGCCAGGAATTTGTCGCTGGCGCTCGGATCATCGGGTGTGACCTTGCAGGAACTCGTGCGCTCCTACGGCGTCCTGGCCAATCAAGGCAAAAAGGTGACGCCTTTCTTTATCCGCAAAATCGTCGACCGGACCGGCAATGTTTTTGAGGAGGCCAAAATTCAGACGGAGCAGGTCATTGATCCCCGCATCGCGTTTATGACATCTTACGTCATGCAGGACGTCGTCGAAAGCGGCACCGGCCGCAGGGTAAAGAGCATCGGCCGGCCTGTTGCCGGTAAAACGGGAACGACCAATGATATCCGCGACGCCTGGTTCGTCGGATTCACGCCGTCGCTGATTACAGGCGTTTGGGTAGGGTTTGACCAGGAAAGATCTCTGGGGAAACAGGAAGTGGGCGGACGTGCCGCTGCACCCATCTGGCTCTACTTTATGGAAAAAGTCCTGCACGGGAAGCCCGTGGAGGCGTTTCCCGTTCCGCAGGGCATCGTCTTCGTTAAAGTCGATCACAAGACCGGCCGGCCGGCTCAGGGCGGCGGCCCCGGAACAATCTATGAATGCTTTCTCGATAACGCTCTTCCCGGTGAAAAAGAAGAGGTACCCGAAGAAAAAGAAGAGCTGTTCCGATAAGAATTATAAGTGCGCATGAGAATGCCGCTTGACAAGTGCGTCTTTTTTAGTTAGAAGAGGACCAAATAAATTAGGAAGTCATTATGTTTCTTAAAGATTTCGACAGCGGCAGAATTCAGATACAGGCCATTGTAAGATTGCTCGTCGTAGTAGTCGTACTTATGGGGTCTGCCGCTCTGTATCTCTAAGATCAAAGATACAAGCCGCGGGCCCCGAAAAGCCCGCGGCTTTCTTTATTGAAGTCAAAGCCGCTTTTTCGAAACGAAACTGGCGGCTTTTTTAGTTTTAGTGATTATTTTAGTTCAAAAGGCATGGAGGAGTCAAAGGGGATGAAATTGAAGGGCACGGAAATTCTGCTGAAAGTGCTGGAAGAAGAAAAAGTTGATATTATCTTTGGATACCCGGGCGGGGCCGTCCTGGACATTTATGATCAGCTTTATAAAAGCAACCTCAAGCATATTTTAGTTCGCCATGAGCAGGGCGCCGTGCACGCCGCCGACGGTTATGCGCGTTCGACCGGCAAAGTGGGCGTTTGTCTTGTGACATCCGGCCCCGGCGCCACCAATACGGTTACGGGCATTGCTACGGCGAACATGGATTCCATTCCGCTGGTGGTTTTTACCGGGCAGGTCCCGACCGGTCTCATCGGCAACGACGCCTTTCAGGAATGCGATATTACCGGCATCACGCGTCCGTGTACCAAGCATAATTTTCTGGTCCGCAATATTGAAGACCTGGCCCAGACGATTAAGGAAGCGTTTCATATTGCCCGTTCCGGCAGGCCCGGCCCGGTGCTGGTGGATCTGCCCAAAAATGTCATGGCGGCTCAAACCGACTATGATCCGGCCAACGTCAAAATTCGCAATCACGAGGTTTCCTATAAGCCGGCGCCCAAAAAGATGGCCAATGTCCTGGGAATGCTTCAATCCGCCAGAAAACCTCTGATCATGACGGGAGGCGGCGTCATTCTGGGCAGCGCGTCGGAAGAATTAACCAGGCTGGCCCGTCAATATGAAATCCCGGTGACCGGCACCCTGATGGGCCTCGGATCGTTTCCCGGAAATGACCCGTTGTGGCTGGGTATGCTGGGAATGCACGGCACTTATTACGCGAATATGGCTGTCAGCCACTGTGATTTGCTCCTGGCGATCGGCGTGCGGTTCGACGATCGCGTGACCGGCACGATCGATACGTTTGCGCCCAACGCCAAGATCGTCCATATTGATATCGATCCGTCGTCCATTAATAAGAATGTGACCGTCGATCTGCCGATCATCGGCGACACCAAGGCCACGCTCCGGGATCTTCTGCGGTTTCTGGAAGAGCACCATTATGAGCATGACGCTTCCTCACGCGGCGAGTGGTTTTCCGAAATTGGTGAGTGGCGTGAAAAAGTGCCTCTCACCTATTGCCAGAACGGGGAGGTCATCAAGCCGCAATACGTCATCGAAACCCTGTACAAGATTACCGGCGGAGACGCCCTGATCACGACGGAAGTCGGTCAGAATCAAATGTGGACGGCTCAGTTCTTCAAGTTTGCCAAACCCAACTCTTTTATTTCATCGGGCGGCCTGGGCACCATGGGGTTCGGCCTGCCTGCAGCCATCGGCGTCAAATGCGCGTTCCCCGACCGGCACGTCGTGGATATAGCCGGTGACGGCAGCATCCAGATGAATATTCAGGAACTGGCCACCGCCGCCCAGTATAACATTGCGGTGAAAGTCGTCCTGCTGAACAACGGCTTTTTAGGCATGGTCCGCCAATGGCAGGAGCTCTTTTATGAAAAAAGATATTCCTTTACCGATATGACCTACGCGCCGGATTTTGTGAAACTGGCCGAAGCGTTCGGTATCCTGGGCCTCCGGGCAAATAAACCGGCCGATGTGGAGTCTGTATTGAAGCAGGGGCTGTCCAGCAATCGGCCGGTGCTGATGGATTTCCGTGTGTCACGTGAAGAATGCGTGTATCCGATGGTGCATCCGGGCGAATCCATCAGTCAAATGACCCTGGGATCGAGGGAAATGATCAACTGACGAACGTCGTCAAATAATTTGCAATGAGAGGTTGGATCACATGGAGAAGAAGGATCACATTATTTCAATTTTGGTGCATAACAAACCCGATGTGCTGGCCAGGATCGCCGGGACATTGGGCGGCAAAGGCTATAACATCGACAGCCTTTGCGTGAACACGACGACGCAGAATGATATCTCGAAAATCGTGATGACCACATCGGGATCTCAGGCCACCATCACCCGGATCGAGAATCAACTGCAGAGGCTGGTCGACGTCATTTCCGTCCATGACCTGACCAATGTCGAATCCATCCATCGCGAAATGGTTCTGGTCAGGTTGAATCTGTCGGCTCAAAATTCGGAGGCCGTCCGGAATGCCATTGACGCTAACAAATGGAAAACAATCGTGTCGGGAGACGCCTACGTTATTATTGAAATAACGGGAGACAAAACGCAAATCGATTTCTCTTTGGCGCGTTTGGAGCCGCTCGGCATTACGGACATCACCCGAACGGGCCTCGTCGCTTTGAAGTTGGAAGAATAAATCAACCAATACAAAAATAACGAATCGCAACATTAACAACAGGGGGTTTTATGGCAAAAATTAATTTTGGTGGAACAGTAGAAGACGTCGTGACCGCAGAAGAATTCACAGTGAAGAAAGCGCAGGACGTTCTTAAAAAAGAAGTGATCGCCGTGCTGGGTTATGGAGTTCAGGGGCCCGCCCAGGCGTTCAATATGAGAGACAACGGCGTGAACGTCATCATCGGGCAGTCCCCGGAGGACAAGCCCTACTGGGATAAAGCGATCGCCGACGGCTGGGTTCCCGGCCAGACGCTTTTCCCGATTGAGGAAGCAGTGGAAAAGGCGACGATCATTCAGTATCTGGTTTCCGACGCGGCGCAGATGATCCTCTGGCCGAAAGTCAAACCGCACCTGAAAAAAGGCGACGCGCTTTATTTTTCGCACGGCTTCTCCATCGTATACAAGGACCAGACCGGTGTGATTCCGCCGGACTTTGTCGACGTTATTATGGTCGCGCCGAAAGGTTCCGGCACCAGCGTCCGTCGCAATTTTCTGGACGGAAGCGGCATCAACTCCAGTTTTGCCGTGCACCAGGACGCAACCGGACGCGCGATGGAGCGCACACTCGCCCTGGGTATCGCGATCGGTTCGGGCTTCCTTTTCCCGACGACCTTCCAGATGGAAGTCTACAGCGACCTCACCGGAGAACGCGGTGTGCTGATGGGCGCGCTCGCGGGCATGATGGAAGCACAGTATGCGGAACTGCGTAAACACGGTCATACACCCAGTGAAGCCTTCAATGAAACGGTGGAAGAGCTGACCCAGAGCCTGATCCGTCTGGTGGGCGAAAACGGCATGGACTGGATGTATGCCAACTGCTCGGCCACCGCACAGCGCGGCGCGCTCGATTGGCGGCACAAGTTCCGCAAAGCCGTCGAGCCGGTCTTCGCCGAACTCTACAATTCCGTCGCGACAGGCAAGGAGACCGAAGTGGTTTTGCGTGTGAACAGCGCGCCCGACTACAAGGAAAAGCTTACCGCCGAACTCAAAGAAATGCGCGAATCCGAAATGTGGCAGGCCGGCGCCGCCGTCCGCGCCTTGAGACCGGAAAAACGTACGAAATAATTGATCTGAGCAATGGTCTCCGCGCTGGCGGGGGCTGTTGCTCAATCCGAATTTGTCATTGCGGGCAGCCCTTCGGGCTGCGTGGCAATCTAAATCCCTGAGATTGCTTCGTTCCCCTCGCAATGACTCGTTTGCGTTTTTTAGGAGGAACGCCTGATACGACATGGCGATCTTCGAACTGTATCAAAAATAAATTCAGGAGAGAAACGATGAGAAGCGATCTCATGAAAAAAGGATTGGAGCGCGCACCGCACCGCTCACTCTTTAAAGCGATGGGCTATACGGATGAAGAAATCGTAAGACCGCTCATCGGGGTGGTAAACTCCGCCAACGAAATTATTCCCGGTCACATCCATCTGGATTTGATCACCGAGGATGTCAAGGCGGGGATTCGGATGTCCGGCGGCACGCCGATTGAATTTCCCGTCATCGGCGTATGCGACGGCATTGCCATGAATCATGCGGGCATGAAGTATTCGCTCGCCAGCCGTGAACTGATCGCCGACTCCATTGAAATTATGGCGACGGCGCATCCTTTTGACGCGCTGGTTTTTATTCCCAACTGCGACAAAATCATCCCCGGAATGCTCATGGCGGCGCTCAGGCTCAACATTCCCTGCATCTTTATCAGCGGAGGGCCCATGCTGGCGGGAAAGTATCAGGATCGACCCGTCGACCTGATCTCGGTGTTCGAAGGCGTCGGAGCGGTCAAAGCCAAGAAGATGACCCTGGAAGAATTGAGGCAACTCGAAGACTGCGCCTGCCCCGGCTGCGGGTCCTGTTCCGGCATGTACACGGCCAATTCCATGAACTGCGTCACGGAGGCGCTGGGTCTGGGATTGCCCGGCAACGGCACCATTCCGGCCGTTTTTGCCGCGCGTCACAGACTGGCCAAACACGCGGGCATGAAAATTATGGATCTGCTCAAAAAAAATATCCGACCCCGCGACATCGCAACGCTGGCCGCTTTTAAAAACGCGATGGCCGTCGATATGGCGCTCGGGTGTTCCACGAACACGGTTTTGCATATCCCGGCGATTGCTCACGAAGCCGGTATCACACTTGATTTGGATCTCTTCAACAAGCTAAGCGGACGCACGCCGAATCTCTGCAAGTTGAGTCCCGCCGGGCACCATCATATTGAAGATTTCGATGCCGCAGGCGGGATCCAGGCGCTCATGAAAGTCATCGCGACGCTGGGCGTCATTGATCGGAAGGCCCTGACGGTTACCGGAAAGTCCGTAGGCGACAATATCAGGACGGCCCGGGTGCTAAATGAGGATGTCATCCGGCCGCTTATGACCCCCTATTCCCCGCAGGGCGGCATTGCCGTTTTGCGCGGAAACCTGGCGCCGGACGGCGCCGTGGTCAAACAATCCGCCGTTGCGCAGGCGATGCAGGTCAATGAAGGCAGGGCCCGCGTGTTTGACTGCGAGGATGACGCCATTTCCGCCATCCTTGCCGGAAAAATCAAGCCGGGAGATATCGTGGTGATCCGCTATGAAGGCCCCAAAGGCGGCCCGGGCATGCGCGAAATGCTCTCGCCCACGTCCGCCATTGTCGGCATGGGATTGGATAAGACCGTCGCGCTCCTGACGGACGGACGCTTCAGCGGCGGCACACAGGGCGCGGCCATCGGCCATATCTCACCGGAAGCTGCGGAAGGCGGTCCGATCGCCCTGGTCAAAGAAGGCGACATCATCGCCATTGACATGCCGGCCAAATCACTGACGTTGAAAGTCAGCGACACGGAACTGGCAAAGCGCCGGAAAGCCCTGAAGCCTCGAAAACCGGCGATTACCACCGGCTATCTGTCGCGCTATGCCAAACTGGTAACGTCCGCTTCGACCGGCGCTATTTTTAAGGATTAGATCCGGCAACCTTCTGGAAAGGCGTCACCATCGGCCTGCCTCTCCAGGAGGTTGACTGTTTCTTCCATCGGTCTGCCCTTTCCGGCGGTTCTGCGACAACGGGAGTTGTCCGCCCTCAGCCGCGGTCTTTCTTCTAATAATTCGCGTTGAATCCCTTTTTCAATTCTGGTAACTTTGTGCCCAAATCAGGACAGTGGTGAAAGACGGATTTCCCTTAAGAAGAAAGGTTCCCTCTATGAGAAAGTATATCAGTCTCTGCGTCCTTCTTACGTTTCTCTTGAATCTGAGCGGCTGCGCGCTCTTCAAACTGCGGGAAGATGTGAAGATTTCCAAGGATTCCTGTTTGCTTATGGGTGAAGTCGTGAGCAATTCACCGCTCAAAAAACCCGTTGTCGTCTTGGCTTACAGTATGTCCGACGGCGTTTTGAAGATTGCCGATTATGCCGTGTTGTCGGAGCCCGGACAATATGAAATGCTGGTCCAGGAAGGAACCTATGAGATATTTGCTTTTGAGGACAGTAATGCATCTTTCTCTTACGATCGGGGAGAATTGGCGGCTTATCACGGAAAGCCCCATAAAGTAAAAGCACAGATGGGCGGAGTCATCGTCGGATTGGATATGGTTCTGGCACCGCAGACCAAGGAGCCGGCTTCGTCGCTGACCCAGATGCTGCTGGAATTTTCAGGCGGCAAAAGAAAACCACCGACATCAGCGGGCGCTCTGGCCAACCTTGACGATCCGGCCTTTTCCGCTGAAAATGGACTCAGCGGTTTTTGGGCGCCGCTGGAATTTTTCAAGAAAACCGGCTGCAATATTGCTTTTCTGGAACGATACGATTCCAAGAAAATACCACTTCTTTTCGTGCATGGGGCCGCAGGATCACCGCAGGATTGGCGCTATTTTATCAACACCATTGATCGATCACGGTATCAGCCCTGGATTTTTTACTATCCTTCCGGCGCCCGTCTGGACACCCTGTCATTCCTTCTGCAATCCAAAATCTATGAACTGCACCGGAAATTCGAGTTTGAATCTTTGTATATCGTCGCGCACAGCATGGGCGGACTCGTATCCCGTTCCGCCATCATCGAAAATAACGCCTTCACGGATTCCATAAAACTTTTTGTTTCCATCTCGACGCCCTGGGGTGGAGAGGCACGGGCCAAGACGGGCGTGGAAACCTCTCCGGCGGTGATCCCCAGCTGGAAGGATATGGATCCGAACAGCGAATTCATCAAACGGATCTTCGCTACGAAGATCGACCCCGCGATTCGCTACTATTTGTTTTTCGGTCACAAGGGCGGCGGCAGTCTGTTCCGGCAAAACAACGACAATACGGTTACTCTGGAAAGTATGCTGGATTCCCGGGCACAGGCGGACGCCCTGAAGGTGACGGGCCTGAATGAAGACCATGTCAGTATTCTTTCCAGTCCGGAAATGATGACTCACTTCAAAGCCGTTTTGGCCGCCGTGGAAGCAAACAAGGACAAAACGTACGTTCGCTCCAAAGGATATCTGAATGTTGAGCATGCCTTTCAGCCGCCCCATGTAAAAATTCCTTCGCAGATGTCTCTCGTTCTGGCTCCGTCCGGAACGCGCGAACGGGAAACGCAGCTTAAAATCAATCCTTTTAAGCCGCAGCAGGAAACAGGAGCCATCGTTCCCAAGAAATATGATGTCAGTCTCTGCGCCCTCGGCTTTAAAACCGAACCGGATCATATCACCCTGGATATTAAAGCGGGACAGATCGCTGATGCCAAATTTACTTTAAAGCCGCAGGGCATGGTGGCGAATTTTATCTACGCGACAACGGCCACGGATGACAGCTTCTGGGGGTTCTATAAAGAATTGCCGAAACATGTAAAAATTCGTTCCATCAAGCTCGCCGGACAGGGTGTTTCCCGATCGCTGGCGCCTGCGGACGGGATGCATGACAGAGAAGTCCTGGCGACATTTCTGGCCTCCCGGGATTTTGCTTACAAGAATTCTTTTGCCTTCTTCGACGTACCCGCGGGTGAATATGAACTGGCCGTCGAAGCCGACGGATGCGAAGTTTTTTCGACGAAGATCAGTGCCCAGCCCGGGGAGTTTGTCCCTCCGGCACCCATTCGCCTTATCTTGAAGTAGCCGGCGTGATCCGGCCAAAACAGCTAGGATTTATTTTTTCCCAAGTCCCCATAGAGTTTCCGTACGCACTCGGGACAGATGCTGTGGCTGAATTCCGCTTCGGAATGTTCCCGGATATAAGATTCGATCTGCGTCCAATACCCCCGATCATCCCGTATTTTCTTGCAGGAAGCGCAAATGGGCAGCAGACCGCTCAGGCGGTTGACGTTATCCAGGGCTTCTTCCAGTTCGTGAACGGTCCTGTTCAGGCGTTCGATCAGCGGATTCGTCAGCCGGATGAAAATGACCGTTCCCACGATAATGGCCAGCATACCCAAAATGGCGGAAATAATAGCCGCCTTGACGAAAGGCGCCCGCATTTCCGCCATGTCCACCTTCGCGACGATGCCCCAATTCAATCCCTGAACCGGCTCGTAAGCGGCCAGCACTTCGACGCCACGGTAGTCGAGGCCGACAATCGTCCCTGATTTCCCCATAAGCGCGAAACGCGAAGGTTCCGCCAGTTTTGAATGGAAAGGCACCGGCTTGAGCTGATAGATATCATGATGGCGATGACTCAATATGAAAACAATATGATCGCCTTGCCGCTGGGTCAGTGCAAACTCGCCCGTATCGCCAAATCCTTTGTAGTGGAAATGCGCATCCATAATCTGGCTTAACGTCGCCTGGGCCGCGCCGCCTGCATAATCCGGGCTGTGAACGCGATCAAACCGGGAAACGGCTTCGATCAGGCGCGCCTGGCTGGTCACGATATGGCGGAGAATTTCTTTTTGTTCATTGAGCGCCGTCTCGTAGAGCAGGGCAACGGTGATCGATTCGACGACCAGAGCGGTCATCGCCATAATGGAAATGAGTAAAATAATTCTCTTGTGCGGACTCATCGAGACTCCCGAGATGGACGTCACTGCTTGTCGGGCTCATTGCCGAGACAACAGAATGCTCCGCACCCGGTCAAGTTCCTGCTGGTTATCGACTTCCACGGAATCATGCGCTGTGATGATACACTTGATTTTGTAACCGTACTCCAATGCGCGCAGCTGTTCGAGGGCCTCCAATTTTTCCAGTTTGCCTTCGGGAAGTTTTGTGAAGACATCGAGAAAATCGCGGCGGTAGGCATAAATACCGTGATGCTTGTAGTAGTCGGCGTGAAGCTTTTTGTCGCGGACAAAGGGAATAGTCGCGCGGGAGAAATACAGAGCAAAGCCCTGGTGATCCAGGACGACTTTCACGGCGTGCGGATGCGTGATTTCCTCATTCAGAATAATTTTATAAATAAGCGTCGACATCACAATGCCGGCATCGGCAATAAGCGGGGCAATCACTTCATCGACCTGCATCGGTTCAAAGATCGGCTGATCGCCCTGGATGTTGACGACAACGGCGTCCGCGGAAAGATTCAGGGACGAGACGGCCTCCGCTATTCTGTCCGTCCCGGATCGATGCGTCGCCGCCGTCATCACGGCATTGCCGCCAAATTTCCTTACAGCATCATAGATGCGCTGATCGTCGGTCGCCACGGCGACATAGGGAACGGCCCCGGCTCTGGCCACCCGCTCATAGACGTGCTGAATCATGGGCTTCCCGCACAGGTCGGCCAGAGGCTTCCCCGGAAAACGGCTGGATTCATACCGGGAGGGGATAATGCAAACAACGTCTCTCTTCATGTTCATCTCCCCAGATAAGGATCGGGCTTTTGCAGGTAATTCACCACATAGTCCGCCACCGAATCCTCGAGAGACGAAAAGTTCACCGGACAGCCCGCGGCACTGAGCTTGTCCATTTCGGCCTCGGTAAAATACTGGTACTGGTTGCGCAGCGACTCGGGCATTTCAATGTAGGCGATATCCGGGTCGACGGCCATAGCAGTAAAAACGGCCTGGATCAGATCATTCCAGGTCCTGGCTTTTCCGGTCCCCAGATTGAAGATGCCGTTCGCGGACGGGTTCTGCAAGAGCCACCACAGGACGTTCACACAATCCTTCACATAAACGAAATCGCGCATCTGTCCGCCGTCGGGGTACTGCGGCAGATAGGATTTGAATAATTTTACGCGGCCGGTCTGCCGAATCTGATGATACGCCTTGAAGATCACGCTCGTCATGTCGTCCTTATGATATTCATTGGGGCCGAAGACATTGAAAAATTTGACGCCCGCGACCTGCTTTTCCAATTTTTGCCGCAGAACCCATAAATCGAACAGCTGCTTGGAGTAGCCGTACATGTTGATCGGCTGGAGAGCTTCGATCCGGGAATGATCGTCGGAGAACCCCTGTGTGCCGTCCCCATAGGTTGCGGCGGAACTGGCATAGATGAACCGGATGCCGCGCTGAAGCGACCATTCGGCGAGCGTCCGCGTGTAAACAAAATTATTGTTCCAGAGATAGTCCGCATCGCGCTCAGTCGTCGATGAACATGCGCCCATATGAATGACGGCGCTCACGTCAAACGAAATCGTGTCGTCGCGGATCATGCGGTAAAAGTCGTCCTTGTGCTTATAGTCGGCAAATTTCAGGTTCACCAGATTCTTCCATTTATCGGAAGACCCCAGACGGTCGACAATGATGACGTCGCTTATGCCCTCGGCATTCAGTTTTCCTACAAAGGCGCTGCCGATAAATCCCGCGCCGCCCGTTATGATAATCATGAAACGCGCTCCTTGAAATGAAATTCCCGATGTTAAGTAATACCGAATGAACGCCGGTGTCAATCAGGAAAACCGGATCTCAGGCATCCGTTACATCCCGCCGCAATATCCGCCGCAAAAGTTTCCCCGCGGGATCACGGGGAATGTCCGCCCGGATCAGAATGGTTCTGGGGACGCGATAGTCGGGCAAACGGTCCTTGCAGTAAGAGAGCAATTCCTCCTTTTGCGCCTCCACGCCTTCTTTCAGGGCCACGACGGCGACGATCACCTGTCCTTTAAGCCGGTCGTCAACGCCGATCGCGGCCGCATCCTTGACTTTGGGATGTTGCTTAAGAACGTCTTCGATCTGGCCGGGGTACACATTGAACCCCTTGGAGATGATCATATCGTCTTTTCGGTCCACCAGATAGAAAAACCCGTCATCGTCCGTGCGCGCCAGGTCGCGGGTGAAGAACCAGCCGTCGCGAAGAACGGCCGAAGTAAGCTCATCATTATTCCAGTAGCCCCGCATGATTTGCGGACCCTTCACAACCAATTCGCCTATTTCTCCGGGGGCACATTCTTTTTGTCCCGTTTCAATATCCATGATCTTCGCCCGGGTGTCCGGAAGCGGGATACCGATGGATCCCGCGGGAGCGCCCGCCGGGTAAGGCGTCATCAACGCCGCCGAAGAGGCTTCGGAAAGTCCGTAAGCCTCCATCATTCTCTTGCCGGTCAACTGTGCGTAACGCTCATGCAGGGCGACGGGCACGGGGGCTCCGCCGCTCGTCGCCACGATGACGGAAGACAACAATTCGCGGGCCCTATCATCGGGCAGGGACAAAATCGCACTCCAGAGGCTGGGGACCGCCGGAAAGGAAATCGGCCGGTAGGCTTCCATCATTTTGGTAAGGGAGAGGATATCCATCGCGTCCATCCGCGGCAGCAGCAGCATTCGGTAGCCCTTAAGAACTGAAACCAGCAGACAGGCTGTGAGACCAAAAACATGAAAGAACGGGATCACGCACAAGACGGCGCCGTTTTGCCCGCCTTTGACGCCCATCCAGGCGTCGGACTGGTAAACGCTCGCCACCAGGCCCGCATGCGTCAGCGTCGCGGCCTTGGGCGTTCCGGTGGAGCCGCTGGTATACTGCAGCACCGCCACATCCCCGGGCCGGACCTCAACCCTCTCTTCAAGGACTGCCGAAACCTGGTTCATCAAATCCGCATACACCTGCGGGGCGGGCGTCCCGGGTTCGGCAGGAAGCTTCTTCTCCAATCCGAAGACAGAATGAAGAATGACGCCCTTCACCGGAGTCTTCGCGACAATCTGGTATAAGTTTCCGGCAAACAGATCCAGCGTGATTGCCATCTTTGCACCCGCATTATTGAGGCACGCGGCCAGTTCCTCGCCTGTAATTCCTACACTCAGGTTAACCGCAATGGCGCCCAGTTTCATCAGCGCGAAAAAAGATATCACGTATGTTGGGGAATTGATCAGGATCAGTGCAACCCGGTCACCCTTGCGAACCCCCTGCCGCTGCAAAATAAAGGCGAAGCGATCCACTTTCCCGGCGAGATCGCCATAAGTCGTATCCTGATCATTGAAGGTCATCGCGCAATCGTCGGGATGCTTGGCCGCTGTGTCGGCAAGAAAGCCGTAAAGCGTTGCAGCGGGATAATTCAGTCCAGGGGGAACGTGCGGCGCATAATGCTTGAACCAGGGATATTCCATTTTCTTACCTCAACAATGATTCCTGTTTTGATGATCCTGCCCGGTTGTATTCGCAGCGGCTGCCAGCGGCTGCAGACGATCGAGGGCCTGCAAAACCGTTTAGTGAAAAAAGCCGATCCCGTGTCCCGGGAAGCTTGGGTTAACTTTGGGATGTGTAATACTGAAAAGACCGGGCTGTCAACATAGAATAGCATACGACATGTAGTATATAAA
>SBEK01000107.1 GCA_009668925.1 Deltaproteobacteria bacterium | reverse complement strand
TTAACCCGTCCAGCGTCTTTTTTGCGGCCGTATCCCTTCTTGTCCTCCTGCTTTGCCGGGAGAGCAGCGCCTTCAACTTTCCCGGCGCCGCCTGGCATCGGGGTGATGCTTCATTTGCGCAGGAAAATTCCCGCGCCGCACTTTCCAAAGCACTTGACTCCGCCAATCCGAATATTGAACTGGACATCATTGACTTCGTCGATGCCCAGGGAAACCGGGTCGGTCTGGTCTCCCACGATTATTTAATGAAACGCGCTACGGGGCTTCCGGGTGCGTTTTCCGACAAATACAAGGATCTATCCCGAGTGCCGCAAAACGCCGCCAATCCGGCACTGCCGCCGCAGCCTTTTATGACCGTCGTGGAACTGTTCGAGATGATCAAAGCCAGGAAAGCACAGGGGGTCACGCCGATGGTTTCGCTGGACATGAAAGAAGAAGGGGAAAACGTCGAGGCGTTTGGCAGGTGGGTGGGTAAGATGATCAAGACTTACGGATTCCAGGATCATGTTTTCGCATCCTCTTTTTTTGCGAACAATATTGCACCTCTCAAAGCCGCCTGCCCGGAATGCCTGGTGGGAGGGCTGGTTTTCAACGATCACTGGGGTCTCCAGTTTCTGAACTATGAGTATTCTTCCGTCGACATCACGCCGATCAGCAAGGCGACTTTCTTTCTCGGTTTCCTGGGCAAGAAAGAATACCCTCTCGATTTTATTTTGATTCAGGATGATATCTTCTTTAAGAAACCCGAGCTGGTTGAATACTGGAAAAACTCCCGTAAAGTAAAATTTGTCGGTGTCTTTACCTATAACAAGGAACGGCAATACACCGATCAAGAATGGTCGCTGCTCCAAAAAGTGGAATGGATGGAGCTCGATCCGCCCCAGATGAACCAGTACCTGCAACTGAAGACCGGAAAATAGTCCATACCCGAAGGAGACAAGCCATGAAGAAATTGACGGTTGTCCTTTGTTTGCTATGCCTGCTGGTTTTGTCCTGCGCCGGCGAAAACGAAAGCGCCAAGAGAGTCCAACGCGGTTTCGGAAAAGCCGCCTTCGGCATGGCGCAACTGGTTTTGTCGCCTCTGCAGATTGCGGCGGGGCTCCTGGAAGGCATCTCCGCTATTCCCTACTATATGGCCACCAGCCTGGACGACATCAACAAAGGCATGATCGCGGCCAATGCGAAGATCACCATCGATGACACTTACGAAGCGGCGTACGGTAGAAGGATCAGTGCCGTGGACAAAAGCGGCGACACCGGGGAAGTTTTCCGGCGCATGAAACACGCCACCGAATATTTTCAAAAAGTTCTGCGCCCCTACGGCGTGCACGACGCGGAGAACTATATTTTAACCAGCATCGACACAGCGACCGGCAAGGGCTATACCCTTTTTGCCGTGGTTTACCGGCCCCCGGGAACCATCCGGGTCGCGGACAAGGCTGACGGCAGCACGCCGCGCAGCTACACACGGGAAGACCGTTTGTATTATGAACCTTTTGAAAGGGATTTGACGGGCCGGAAACTGGACATCGTCGTCGACTGGGCGGGACTTCCCCGCGAATATATTACGACGCAGAAAGGCCAGGCGTTGATGTTGACCATGGCGGCCAATTCCGTCGTCAATGAAAAGAAAAGCCCGGACTACTGGGACGTTGAAAAACGCTGGATTGCCGGCGAATACGAGAGCATCGTCGATCAACGGATGAGCGTTGTGCGCAATAAAATGAAGATTGAATGACCTATTTCACCGACCGCACGGCCTTGAAACAGGCAACGCAGACGCCGTCGGCCTGATAATGATCTCCTGCCGGCGCGATGCCGCCTCTTGCTTCGCCCACATTAGCCAGAAGATAAGCTTCCGGCAGACGGTCGGCGCTCCACAAATACCAGCAATACGGACGGGCGTCGAAGATCGCATCGAGGTAGGTCTGCCGTCCGGAATTTAGTTTCCCGCTGGGCTTTCCTTCCACAAGAGAACCGATTTCGGTCAGCGTGGGAATTCGCCAGTCGTCGTACCCGGCAAATTTGCTCCTGTTCAGCAGATCCACCTGATGGCGGACTTCGCGGATATTTTCTTTGATCTGGTATGATTTCTGCCACATTAAACCGGTCTTGCGGTCGGTCACCGTTCCGTCCTCGTTATTGACGTACTCATTCCCGATATCGCCGCCGGATGCCCCGGACCAGATGTCGCGTGCGTGATCGAATTTTTCATACATGGCAGGCTCAGATCGAAGCTTCCCCCACAGACTCCCTTCCGCCTTCGATAATTCCATGGTTTGAACCTTGCCGGCCAAAACCACCTGATAAGTACCGTCCTTTTGATATCCCATATCAATGATTTGGAATCCCGGTAACAAAACAGCGGCGGCCTTCGATTCGACCATGTCATATTTCAATTGAAAATTCTCCACCCTGGTCATCGATTTGATCGAGACCCCGGCTCTTTCAATAGCCTGAAGCTTGGCGTTCATGACGGCTTCCGCGTAATCGCGGTCACGGCTTGCCTTCTTACCGTCATCCATCCCCTTGATCAGCACGTCGATGGTTGCCGCTGAAACACGCTCAACTGTAAACAGGGATAAGCAAAAGCACGCCAGGAAAACATTGACCCAGAAAATTGTCTTAATCATGGCGGCATCCTTCTTCGGTTTGTGGAGATGGGGCTTAATATCATTTTGCAGGCGAAATTTCTACTGTCCTGTTATGTTTGGCAAACCACTTTAATCTTGACAAATAATTGCGACTATGATTTACGCATCACCTTATTACTTCGAGGGGTTTAAACATGAAAAAGACACTGACCAATAAGTCTAATACCAAAAGAAAGAGATCCCATGGTTTTCTTGTCCGCATGGCATCGAAAACCGGCAGGCAGGTCCTGAACCGCCGGAGAGCCAAGGGCAGAAAAAGCTTAACCGTATAATATCGTGGCTTCAGCATCTGGCGGGGATTTTGGTTTTTCATCAATGAAAGCACAATCTTTCCGGAGGGCGGAAAAAGTCACCAGCAAAAGCAGCTATCGGATCATTTATGAACAGGGGGTCAGAAGAAGTTCTCGGTTTTTTACCGTCATAACCTGCGGCAACCCGAATCGGGTCACACGCCTCGGAATCACCGTCACGAAAAAGACGGGAAATGCCGTCTTTCGCAACCGCACCAAAAGACTGATTCGGGAATTCTTCCGCCGCAATAAAAATTTGTTTCCCGCGGGGCATGACGTTGTCGTCATGGCTAAAAAAAATTTGCCGCCTCTTTCTTATCAGGAAACAGAACAAGAATTGACCGAACTCTTCCACCGCAAAACCGGCAGATAAACTATGTTCAAAAAAACTCTGGTAAATGTTTTCATATTTATGATTCGCATCTACCAGGCCTGTATTTCACCATTCTTTTTTGCGCCTTCCTGCCGCTTTTACCCGTCCTGTTCGCAATACACCATGGACGCGATTAAAATGTATGGACCGGTAAAAGGGGCCTATCTGGGGGCAAAAAGGATTCTGCGCTGCAACCCCCTCAATCCCGGCGGTTACGATCCCGTCAAGTAAAACATTGAAATTGGAGGTTCCATATGGATAAGAGGACTATTTTAGCGATCGTCCTGGCCCTGGCCGTTCTCCTGGTTTATCAAGTCTTCTTTGTCAAACCGCCCGTGCCGCAAAAAACCGCAGCACCGCAGCAATCGGCTGATCAGGTTAAAAAAGACAAGACCGCGGCTCCGGCGGGAGCGCCGGTTTCGCAAGCGGGCCTTGCCCAAACCGCACCCAAAGCGGCAGCCGTAAAGCCCGAAGCGCCGCCCCGTGACATCAAGGTGGAAACAACCCACTACACGGCCATATTCTCCACGCGCGGCGCCGCGCTGAAATCTCTGAAGCTCAAAGAGTATTATCAGGACTGCCATACCTGCACGGACGACATCTGGCCGAAAATAAAAGGATTCTTTACAGGCGCCAGGGAAGCTGCCAAACCCAAAACAAAGGATTTTGTCGAACTGGTTGACGTTCGCAACGGTATGCCTTACCCGCTGGCGGTCACTTTCCCTGATTCCAGCACGGAGATCCTTCCGGATGCGGTGTTTGATACGGCGGCAAGCAAACTGGACCTGGTGAGCACCAAGGAAAAGAAGCAGCTTATCTTTTCAAAATCATACCCGGATATGAAGATCGAAAAGATTTTTACCATTGATCCGTCCGGCTATGCCATCGGCCTGGAAGTTAAGATTTACAATTTGAGCGGATCACCGATCACGCAGATCCCCAGGCTCAACTGGTATCAATATGTGGACCCGCAGAAAGTCGACGACGACTACGGACACGAAGGCCCCGCCGTCTCGGTCGGCGGCAGCATTGAACGGCCGGAAGTCAAAAAGATGACCGCCGAAAGCGTTCTCGGGCCCAACATATCCTGGGGCGCTTTCGAGAGCAAATATTTCATCGCATCCTTCATTCCAGAAAATCCGTCTTTGACGAATGTCGTGATGACGCGCGACGCCGCGGATATGGTCGCCGTGGGCATGAAAGGCCGCAAGGAAGTCATTCCCGGCGGACAGAGCAGCGCTTTTCAATACCAGCTTTATCTCGGACCGAAGCAGTATGACCTGCTCAAGACGCTCGGCGTCGGCCTGGAAAGTGCAATCGACTTCGGCTGGTTCTGGTGGCTGGCTATCCCCTCGCTGTACATCCTCAATTTCCTGTATGGATTTGTGATGAACTACGGCATCGCAATCATCATCCTGACGACGATCATTAAAATCATCTTCTGGCCTCTGGGCAACCTGAGCTATAAATCGATGAATGAGATGAAGAAGCTGCAGCCGAAAATAGACGCCTTGAAGGAAAAATACAAAAATGATCAGGCCAAGATCGGCCAGGAGACCATGGCGCTCTACCGCGAGCACAAGGTAAATCCCTTTTCCGGATGCCTGCCGATGCTCATTCAGATTCCCGTGTTTTTCGGCTTGTACAAGGCGCTGATGTACTCCATCGAATTGCGCCATTCGCCGTTTTTCTTCTGGATTCAGGATCTCTCGGCCAAGGATCCCTATTACATCACGCCGATCATTATGGGCGCCACACAATTCATTTCGCAGAAAATGACCCCCGCCATGGGCGATCCCATGCAGCAGAAAATTATGCTGTTCATGCCGATCATCTTCACCTTCTTCTTTTTGAATTTCCCGGCGGGTCTGGTCATTTACTGGCTGTTCAATAATATCCTGCAAATCGGCCAGCAATACTACATCAACCGAAAGCTGGCGTAAGCAATCTGTACACGGAGTTCGACATGAGTTCAAAAACGATAGAGATAGAAGAAAAAACCATCGACGGAGCCATTGAAAAAGCCTGCCGCGATTTTGGCGTACCCAGGGAAAAGTTAAACATTGAAATTATTTCCGAAGGCTCCAACGGGTTTTTAGGCCTGATGTCCAAAAAGGCTAAAATCCGCGCCTCGCTCATGTCCCTGGATATGGATTTTTCATTGAGCAGCGCTACTCCGATCGCGCCCCAGGGCGGTGTGAGGGAAACGAGATCCGACGTGAAACCGGAAGCAAAACCGGAAATAAAACCCGAGGCAAAGGCCTACCCCAGGCCGGCCCCGAAAAAAGACAGGAAACCCGAAGGCCGACGTGAGGCGAGGCCCGAAGCAAGACCCAGAGCCGGCGAGCGAAGCGGCAGGCCCGCTCCCGCATCGGCCGGGCCGTCCGATGTCCAGCCGGTCCGCGAGCCGTCCGTGCGCATGGAAACTCCCGCGGCCCCGCCGGAACCTCCCATGCGCCTGGAGCCGGCTGAGGAAGCGCTGCCCGCAACCTCGCCTTCGGCTCTCCGGGCCAGAGATCTGCTTGCCGGCATTTTGAGCAGAATGACGTTTGCGTGCCAGGTGACGGCGATGGAAACGAGCGATACGGTCATTCTCAGCATCGCCGGGGACGACAGCGGACTCCTGATCGGGCGGCGCGGACAAAACCTCGATGCCGTGCAGTACCTGTTGAACAAGGCAGTCAATAAGACCGACGCCGATCGCAAGATGATTGTTGTCGACTCCGAAGAATACCGTAAGAGAAGGGAAGAGTCCCTCCTCGGCATGGCTCAGCGGATTCGGGACAAGGTCAAAAAGACGCAGAAGCCCCTGTCGCTCAGCCATATGAACGCGCATGACCGCCGGATTATTCATCTGGCGCTGCAGGAAGATGAAGCGCTCATCACGAAAAGCCGTGGTGAAGGCGAGTACCGAAAAGTGATCGTGCTGCCCGCCAAAAAGAGCGGCAGCGGCCAAACGGGCAGAACCGGCAAAAGCCGGCCCTAACCCGGCAGGCCGCCGTGAGCATGAAGGGAAAGTGCGAGACGCGTGCAAACCCCCGATACCATCGCAGCCATCGCCACACCGCTCGGCACGGCGGGGCTGGGCGTCATCCGAATCAGCGGCCCGGCGGCCCCTGAAATAGGACGGCGCCTTTTTCGTCCGGGAAGTCATCCCTGCGGCTGGCAGAGTCATCACGCCTATCACGGAGACATCATGACGGCCGACGGGACAACCCTCCTCGACGAAGTCCTGATCACACTCATGCGCGGGCCGCATTCCTTCACCGGCGAAGACGTTCTGGAAATTTCCTGCCACGGCAATCCCTTCATCCTCCGGACCATTCTTGAACAATTGACCGCTCTGGGCTGCCGCCTGGCCCGGCCCGGAGAATTTTCCGAGCGCGCTTTCCTTAACGGCCGCATCGATTTGACGCAGGCGGAGGCCCTGGCGGCCGTCATTTCGGCTCAATCGGCCAAAGCTCACCAGATAGGGCTGGCTCAATTAAAAGGATCGCTGGGCGCTAAGATCGGCGACTTGCGCGAAGGGCTCGTCCACGCACTGGCCGTGCTCGACGCGGCCATCGATTTTTCCGAAGACATGTCCGAACATGAAGCGCCCCCGGCCCCCGTGCAGATCCATGAGGCTCAGGCAGGAATCCAGTCCCTTCTCTCCACTTACCGGGAGGCCCGGTTCATCACCCGGGGCATCAACGTCGTGATCACCGGCAAACCCAACGTGGGCAAGTCCAGCCTGCTCAACACTCTGGCCGGCAGGAAAAAAGCCATTGTCACGGATATCCCCGGCACGACCCGTGACCTGATCACGGACGTGATTACGCTCGATGGCCTTTCCGTTCACCTCACGGACACGGCCGGCATCCGCGCGCCGCAGGATGCCATCGAAAAAGAAGGGATTGACCTCGTTTGGGAATGCCTGGAAAAAGCGGACGTGGTTGTCCTTCTGCTCGACGGCAGCAAACCGCTCACGGATGAAGACGATCATCTGTTTGCACAAATGAAAGAGCGCGCCGACAAAGTCATGATCGCCGTCAATAAATCCGATCTGCCCCGCGCCTGGACGCCCGGCGAGCTTGCACACCGCATCCCGGCGCACGCGGCCTGCCTCGACATTTCCGCGAAATTCGGCACGGGGCTGGATGCGCTGAAAAAGTCGCTGGGCGAGGCTTTCCCCCTCTGCTCCGGGGCAGCGGAGGGCGGGTACATGATCACCGAGCTGCGCCACAAACAGTCGCTGGAAAAAGCGCAGGCCCGTCTCGCCGCAGCCGCGGATTTGCTTGCCGCCGGCCATTCCCCGGAAATCGCGGCTTTTGAACTCCGCTGCGCCCTGGACGCGCTTGATGAAGTCACCGGCAGGAAGATCCAGAACGACATCCTCGATAAAATTTTTTCCAGTTTCTGCATCGGCAAATAATGCGGATTCCCGCTTAAACGGACTGTGTCGTCATTCTCTTTTGTCATTGCGGGCCGCCTCTCAGGCACAGCCTGCCCCGGCGAAGGCCGGATGGTAATCTCATGTATTCATCTGCTTATGAGATTGCTTCAGTCACTTCGTTCCGTTGCCATGACCTTGCAACAGAGTCTGTTAAAGCCAAAATTTCAAGGTCAACTCCGAAATGCCCGGACGAAAACTTACACCCGCGCCGTCACGCTCCTCCTCCGTACTGGACAATTTGAAAATCGACTTGCTTTATGTTAGGGTAAGAAGTGTTTCATCAATGTACGGCTTTGTCTTTTTCAAAGAAACCTGTTAACGCACTGCGAGGTGGCAAAATGAAATTGCACGCTTGTTTATTCGCTCTTCTTCTCTTCCTTTGCCTTGCCGCAGCCAGCGCGCGAGCCCAGGTAAAATGCATCCACGCCGGCGGCGAAGCCTTGGTGATCCGGAATGACACGCCTTCCGCCAAAATGGAAGCCGTCGCCCGGGCCAAGTGGACGGCCATCGAGCAAGTCGTCGGGGCCGAAATCAAGGCGCAGAGTTTTGTTCAGAACTTCACCCTGGTGGAAGATGTGATCAAAACAAAGGCCGGCGGCGTGGTCAAAAGCTACACGGTCTTAAGCGAAAACGTCAAAGACGATATCCTGACGGTGAAGATCAACGCCTGTGTGGAACCTTCCCACGCCCGGGACGCCGTATCCCAACTGGGTCTGAACAGTTCCATCGCCTTGTTTATCCCCGCCCGCAAACCCGGCCGCCACGGCGATGAATTTGAGGAAAAGAACATTCTTTCCGAAACCCTGATCGCCAAAATGATCGAACAGGGCTACACCGTAACCGATGTCGCTCCCAGTCAGTCCATTGGCGCGCTGGACGTCGAGCGCGCCGTGCGTTCCGGCCAGACACTCGCCCTGCGTGGCATGATGTATAAGTTTTTGTCCAACCTGATTATTATCGGGAAAGTAGACTACACGATTTCCACCAAGAAAGGCGAAGACATCGGTTACGGGTTGTCCATGCCGTTCAACCACGTCACGGTGCGCCTTACCTACCGGATCATTTCCAAAAACAGCAAGACAGGCCAAATGGACATCCTGGCGGCCGGAACGGAAGAAGCCAGGGCGCTGGCCGGTTCGGCGCAGGACGCAGCGGCAAAAGCCATGAAGGAACTGGCGGAAAATCTGGCGCCGGCCCTGCTGGCCAAAGTCGGCGAGTATATTCAGGGAAATACAAAAAAAGTGGCGGTCCAGGTTGGCGGCGTACGCGATCTGGAGACCGTGCTGGAGGTAAAATCCCTTTTGCAGAGCATCGTCTGGGTGTCGGCCGTGGAAGAAAAGGCCATGGGTTCCTTCCTGGTGAGCTATCCTGAAAACACACTGTATCTGGCCAACAGCATCAAGCAAAAGGGCAACTTCAGGCTCATCGCCTTTTCCCCCTTCTCGCTGACGTTAGACTATTCAAAACAAACCGACTAATGATTGATTGAATCCGGGAGGACTTGCGTCATGAAAAAAATATTTTTTATAATGCTCAGTGTTCTGATTCTGGCTGGCGCAACGGCCGCGCTCGCCGAGGAAAAACCGCGCATCGGCGTGCTGCGCTTCACGAATACCGCCCGCGCTCCCTGGTGGTCGGGGTCGACGGCGACCGAACTGCAGGATCTGCTTATTAATGAACTCGCATCAACCAGGTCTTTCCGCGTTCTGGAACGCCGGGAGTTGAAATCGGTCGTGAGCGAACAGCAATTGAGCGAATCCGGCCTGGTGGATTCATCGACGAAGGTGAAGACGGGGCGGATCAAAGGCGCGCAATATCTGGTCGCCGCAACGGTTTCGGCCTTTGAAGAAAGCGGCAAGGAAGGCGGCGGGGTCAACTACCGCGGATTTTCCTTCGGCGGCGGCAAGAAGACCGCCTATATCGCCGTGGACCTGAAGGTCATGGATGCGGAAACCGGAGAGATCGTCGATAACCGGACGATCGAAGCCACCTCCTCATCCGGCGGTATGCGGGTAAGCGGTCCGTCGGGAGTGGTCCCGGGACTGTCCGGATCTCTGGGCCGAGAGGCCAAGACGCCCACCGGCAAAGTCATTCGCGGCTGCATCGTTGAGATCACCGACTACCTGGAATGCTCGCTGGTCCTGAAAGACGAAGAGTGTCTGAAGAAATATTCGGCGAAAGAAACCCGGCGCAGGGCAAAAACCAAATCGTCCATTGATCTTGACGAATAAACAGAGAGGATACACGAAATGGGAAGCGGACTTTTCAGACATCATCCTATTCTTATGCTCATTGCTTTGTGCATCGGGTTTAGCCTGTTATCCGGCTGCGCGACGAAAATTCGCATCCACATGCTGGAGCCGGCCCAGTACCATGAGGCTTCGCTGACCAAAGCCGTTGCCGTCCTGCCCTTTTCCGGCCCCGGCGGAGGAGAGTTTGCCGCAGAGCTGGAGAGCGTCCTCGCGGGAGTCGGCATCGACGACAAACAGTACTTTACGCTGGTTGATCGCGCCTCCATCGACAAAGTGGTCAGCGAAATGAAATTTTCGCAAAGCGGACTGGTGGATGAGAAGACCGCCGTAAAGCTCGGCAAACTCGTCGGCGCCCACGGAATATACACCGGGGTCGTCACGTGCAACAATTATGATGACAGCCGGTACACGGAAAGAAGACAGACCTGCACGCATTATGAACAAAAGAGGGATCAAAAAGGCAACGTCTACCAGGGGGCGTGTCTTCACTGGCGCTATTACACTGTTCAGTGCGTGAAACGGGTGGCCAATTTTGCCGCAACACCCCGGCTTGTGGATGTGGCGACCGGACGGGTGATCTATTCGCGAAATCTTACGGCAATGACGAATTCCTCCGGCTGCGAAGACACGCGGCCGGTTCAGAGCGAAATGGTCCTCCTGGAGCAGGCCAGAGAACGCGTCAAAAAAGATTTTCGCCGCGACGTCGCGCCGTATTACGTGACCCGGGAAATCAGATTGATGGATTCCACGGACGGCATCGCCTCCAAAGAGGCGATCGACAAACTCAAACGCGGTATGCAATATGCAGACAAAGGCCGCATGGACAACGCCTGCGAACTCTGGGGGGAAGCCCGCAATCTGGCGGCAGGCTCTCATGCCCTGCTGTATAATCTGGGGGTCTGCGCGGAAAGCCGGGGGGATCTGGACAGCGCGCTCGTCCTCTACAGGCAGTCTGATCGCATCCTGGGAAAACCGGATGATGATATCACCCTGGCCCTCGGCCGCGTGGGCGACGCCCTTAAGAATCGCGTCAAGCTCAAGGAACAACTCGGAAGCAAGTAGGGTATCCGCTTTGCCCGTAAGTGTCCGGAGGGGGGCGCCATCCCTGAAAAATTAACGGCCCGGATGGATCGTATGCTGAGCATTTTCCAGTCATTGCTTAAACCGCAGGAGCAGAAGGATCTGCCGCTTAAGTCTTATCTCGTCGACATTACCCTGGACGGACTGGCTTTCGGCGTGGACAACATCCGCATCGACGTCCGCATCAGCCCGCAGATTTCGACCACCCTGGAAAAGGCCGCGTGGGGGGTCATCATCAAGCACAGTCATGCGGATTTTTATTTCCCGGACTACAAAAGAGACGTCTGTGAAAGTGAAAAGGATCATCTGAAAAACCTGTGCGCAGATGTTCTGCAGGACGCCATCGACAGAGCCAAAATCAAAGGCGAACACCGGATAGATTACCTGGGTCAGGTCGCCCTCTCCAAGATGTTTCTGGAAGAAGTGAAAAGCCAATTCAGAAATCTCGTGACGTTCTTTGAACAGCAGATCAATTCGTATCAGCTTTCGTCCAGGCAGGCGGATCATGAAGAATTCAAGGCCCGCAAAAAACTGGTTGAAATCAAGCTGAATCAAAACCGCATCATCCGGAAGGCCGGAGAAGAACTGTTTTCGCTGCTGATGGACATTCAAACGAAGAATCTGCGTGAGATGCGGGAAACGCATTTTCGTCCCGAGCAAATTCTGCCGGATGTTTTTTTCGACAATCCCGTCCTGCATACGGCGAATCCCTCCGATGATTCTTTTCTCATCGACGAATACGTCCTTCTGGGCAGACGTGCCAGTGATCCGGACACCTATGACAATGTTCTGGCCATCCTTTACTCCCTAATGGCCAAAGCGGGTTTTAGCGGACGGGGCGAGACCCCACCGCCGACGGACGGCAGGGACGACGGAGGAAACATCTATGATCAATGGATCATGGAGTCCGGCAACATCGATCTGATGTTCAACGTCTTTGACACGAAAGAGCAATTCGAAAGAGAAAAAAAATCAAAAGGGTCCGCCGACAGGCTTCGCGAGCTTCGGGGGGTAATCAAATACCGGCAGCGCCTGTTGGATTTCTTTTACGGGGCGTTTAAGAAAGCGGGCTTGATCAAACTGATTGTTGCGGCTATTGAAATGAAAGCCCTATCCGGCGTCTATTGTCCGCCGATGGAACCGAGACTCATCAAAGAATTCCTGGCCAATATCTGGTCGAGAAGATCCATTGCCCGGCAATTGGAGCACCGGCGGTCCGTTTACAGAGACGAGCTGGCGTTGGGCCCTCTGAAACAAGCCGTTCACCGGATCAGACATACTTCCGCTCTCGAAAAGAAACTGCATGTATTTAATTTTCTCAAAACCTTTTCCCGATATCACCGGGATCGGTACAACGCCCGTATCCTCAATGAAAGCATGGCAGCCGTCAACCTGGTCACCGATGAAAAGATCATGCAACTCTCCCGCGGGAACCGGTCGCTCTATGAATTTCTGCTTCCGGCCGAGCGCATCCAGGATGAAAATCCGGTCATCAACCACGTCATCATCAAGGCCGATATCCGCGGTTCAATCAACATCAACAACAGTATGAGAGCCCGGGGGCTCAATCCGGCATCGCATTTCAGTCTCAATTTCTTCGACCCGATTTCGGAAATTCTCTGGAATTATGAGGCGGTCAAAGTCTTTATTGAAGGGGATGCCATTATTTTATCCATTTTTGAAAAGGAGGACATCCCGCAGGGGTGGTACTCAGTGGCCCGCGCCTGCGGGTTGGCCATGCGCATCCTCCAGATTGTTCAACGCTATAATATAAAAAATCAGGAAAATAATCTGCCCATCCTGGAGCTGGGGATCGGCATCTGCTACAGCCCCGAACCGCCTTCTTATCTGTTTGACGGCAACTCGCCGATTATGATTTCGCCGGCCATCAATATGGCCGACCGATTATCAAGTTGCAGCAGAAATCTGCGCAGCCGTCTCACGGATCGGAACCCGTTGTATAATCTTTACGTCTTCAAGAACAGCCGCGAAGACGATGACGAAACGGATGATCATTCCCTGCGCTACAACGTCAACGGCATTGAATTAAGCGAAGAAGCATTTGCCAAACTTTCCCGCGAAATCAAGTTGACCAGGACAACCTTCAAAGCCCCATACGGTGAAGACATTCACCTGCATACCGGCAAGGTGCCGACGATCAGCGGGACGTTCCAGATGCTGGCCATCCGCGAATCTCTCGTCTGCGAAGCCGATCCCGAAACACTCGCCGTCATCCGTGCGACGTCCAGGAAATACTATGAAGTCTGCACGAACCAGATCATCCACGACCATATTGCCTCGCTCAGCGACCCTAACTGACAGGCGCCCGACGCGGACCGTTTCACCGGAAGGGAAGACGGCCTTCGCTTGCAGCATTGCAGTGAAGGCCGGAATGTTCAAGCTTGGCCCCGATTGACGGCGACGGACGGCGCAAAGGCCCGAGAACTCGCCCAAGACGGCTGTCTTGCAGACCGGGCGTGACGAAAAAATGCAGAAATGAATTTCCTTGACATCGAATGGAGTTATCTGATTTTATATTTAAATTCATGGAGAGGGGGAATCTATGGAAAACCTGATGAAATGTAAAGCGTGCGGCTATGTTACCGATCAGGGAAAAATCAAGGATGTCTGTCCGGCCTGCGGCGTCCCGGCCAAGATGTTTGAACCTTACAAACATCCTGTGTCCGTCAAAAGAAGAAGGATTCTCGATCTGCATACGCATCCCGTTGCGGTGCATTTTCCGCAGGCCTTCGCACTGACGCTTTTCCTTCTTTCCCTCGCCGCGTTCGTCGTCCCCGCCGACCTTCAGATCCCGATCGCGGCCACGATGAAAGTCCTGGCCGTCCTGCTGCCGTTTTTCCTGATTGGGGCTATTGCCACCGGTCTTATGGACGGCCATTTAAGATTCCGCAGAGTCAATACGCAGCTCCTCACAAAGAAAATCGTCCTCGGACTCATCTTTTTCGCCGCCGCCGTCGTGATGGCCTTCCTCGCCCTGCACGGGCCGCTCCTGATAGCGGGAACCCATATCTTCTTTACCCTGCTTGCCCTGGTCATCTCCCTGTGCGGCGCTTTGCTGGGGTTGATCGGCGGCACGCTTTTGGATGCCAAATTCCCCGGCTGACAGACGGCGGACCGGAAAATCTACCACCTCGCCC
>SBEK01000287.1 GCA_009668925.1 Deltaproteobacteria bacterium | reverse complement strand
GGGCCATTTTTCCAGCATCGGAACATCGGAGGCGATCGGCTCACCGGCCAGCGTCTGCCGCAGATTCATTTCCTTGAATTTCGCCAGCGTCTTCCCCGTCAGGACCAACAAATGCCAGGGCTGCGTATTTCCCCAGGACGGCGACCAGCGCGCCAATTCGAGGATTTCCGTAATAACACCCCTGGGCACATCCTGCGGCTTGAATTTACGAATGCTTCTTCTTTCCCTGATGGCGAGAGCTAATTCCATAGCGACCTCCTTGCGGAATTGATCCGCTCATTTTGAATTATTTATTTACTTTTGCCGTACATACTATTTTGCCCGGGAAAATGAAATCATTTTAATCCGCCGGCCTCCCGCCCGGCCATAAAAAATCCCCGCGGAGGAAAACCCCGCGGGGATTCGGATCAACCGCCATCCGGAAAATCAGCTAGAAAGTCAGGGTCAGCTTATTGATGATCAGGTAATCGTTCTGGATCTGCTGGGTGCCGCTCGCATTGATCCCCTTGTACCAGTCGCCGGTGAACAGGTACCCGCCGCCCAGCATATAGGACAGGTTGTTGGTGATTTTATACGTTGCGGTCAAGTCGACTTCGTAACCGTAGTCTCTGCTCTCCCACTGAGCGGCCAGCGTCTTGTCGGCATGCGCCCAGGAGACGGACGCCATGATATCGAGATTGGCGATCGGCCGGACGCCGACCCGCCCTTGGGCAAACCAGGCATTGGCCATCTGACCATTGTCGGTCGTGCCGTTCCAGCCATTGAGATTACCGATCCACTGGGCCCGATCATAATAGCTGAACATGATGAGGCACGGATTCCAGTCGCGGCCGCCGCTGATGGTTCCGCCTTCCTGTTTATCCGTCGTCGCGGGATCATCGCCGGAAACATAAGCGACTGTGGCGCCGGCATAAATCATTTTGAAATCGGCGGTCGCATCAATCCAGCCGGACCAGTTTTCGAGTTTGACGTCGGGGGTCACAATGTTGCTGTCATATTGTCGCACATTGCCGTTGGCATAATTGAGTTCCGCCTGCAGGGCCACGGGGCCGATCCGGGTCATCACATAAGGGGTAAAAAGGAAGTACGTTGTTTTGTAGTTGCCGGCGGGTCTGTTCTCCGCGGTGCGGTAGTAGTTGATATTGAGGCCGGCAGCGCCGGTCTTCCATTTAAAGACTCCCTCGAGATGATAAACATCATTATCCGCATCCGTCGTAGTCACAATGTTCGTCGCCGTGAGGCTCTTATCCTTGACTTTGGAAATCGCGGTATTGATGGTCACGGGGCCGGCAATATAAGAATATTTGATTCTCGCCTGCGGCGCGCTGTTATTGGCGAAGATCGTACCCGTGCTTCCGTAATTCATATAGCCGGCGCTGAAGATACCGACAGGCGACTTATACTCGATGTAGGCCCAGTCAAAGGCGATGTTTTCATTTTCTGCACGCGTCCCCGCCGAATCGACGGCCAGTGTCGTGCCGGGCACGCTTCGGGCTCCACCCCAAACGCGCTCCAGCGCATCGAAACGGGTAATCAGGGTCAATCCCCTGGCCACGGCGAAATCCGTCCTCATTCTCAACCGCTGATAGTAAAAAGCGGTCGATGTTGAGCTGAGCGGATCCGTGTCCTTTACGAATGTGGCGCGGTCCATATACAATCCTGCCGCATAAAATTCACCGCTGAATTTGAGATCCACGGCGAAAACGGTCGTGCTGAAAACCGCGGTCAGTCCCAGCGCTAACAAAACAACCCAAATTCTCTTCATCTTCTCCTCCTAAAGCATATGTCATTAACCCGGACATCGGGTCTATTTCCGATCAAAGACGCGCGGCGTTACGTGCAACTTGCTGCACAGTGTTACCGGGGACGAATTCTCGCGATATCATTCATTTTTATCCCAACCGTCGCTCGATGTACCTTCACCCATGAAGCTGCGCTAAATTTAACTGGCGTAGAAATAACATCTTGGGAGGTTTTTGTAAACGGAATATTATGATTTTTGGTAATAATTTGTAATTA
>SBEK01000106.1 GCA_009668925.1 Deltaproteobacteria bacterium | reverse complement strand
GGTTGGAATATGTCTATGCAATTGTAATTATTGCATTTATTTTAAAATACCCCGGAAGAATCCGACATTTCTTGCCGGTGGCCCGTCCTCGTCATTTCCGTCTGATCAGAGCGATTATTAAAATTTATTAAACAATATTATATATTTATAAATAATGCGGTAAGGTTGGCATAAATAATGCTGCATAAGAAAGCAAAGTTAGTTTGTGTCGACTAAAAAAATTACGGGCATGATTAGCCGGCAGCAAAATTAACCCAGGAAGGCGTGAGCCTTCACTCTTCTCTCCTAGGGAGGCCCTAACCAAGCCTCCCATTTTTTTGTCATTTTTGGGGCGCTTTCTCTTTGGCCTCATTCTTCAGGCGCCGCCAGATATTCAGCCTTTCCCGGATGGTCTTTTCAAACCCGGCGTCCGTCGGGTGATAAAGCATTTTCCCCTGAATTTTTTCCGGCAGGTACTCCTGGGGAACGTAAGCATCCTGATAATCATGCGCGTATTTATAGTCCTTGCCGTAATCCAGCGCCTTCATCAGTTTGGTCGGCGCGTTGCGGATGTGCAGCGGGACAGGCAAATATCCCGTCTTGTTAATTAATTCTTTGGTCTGGCCGTAGCCCGTGTAGAGGGCGTTGCTCTTGGGGGCCGTCGCCAGATAGACCGCGGCCTGGGCGAGCGCCAGCTCCCCTTCCGGCAGGCCGATAAAATGGAAGGCCTGCTGGGCGGCCATGGCGACAAGCAGGGCGTGGGGATCGGCATTGCCGATATCTTCGGAAGCGAAGCGCACCATGCGCCTCAGGATGTAAAGCGGGTCCTCGCCGGCGACAAGCATCCGCCCGAGCCAGTAAAGCGCTGCATCCGGGTCGCTGCCGCGCATGCTTTTATGAAATGCCGAGATCAGGTTGTAGTGCTCTTCGCCGTCTTTATCATAGAGAAGGGCCTTCTTCATCAGGGCTTCCTCGGCGGACTTGGCCGAAATGATTCGTTCCTCCACGGGCAGTCCCCGGATCATGGAGGCGATGGCTTCCAGGTTGTTGAGCGCCGTGCGCGCGTCGCCGTCGGAGAGGCGTACGATGAAGCGAATCGCTTCGTCATCGGCCTTGATGGTCAGCGCGCCGAGGCCTCGCCGCTCATCGGCGAGCGCGCGCTTCAGGATGGCCGTCAAATCTTCTTCCGAAAACTGTTTGAGCGTAAGAACGCGTGTCCGCGAAAGCAGGGGCGCAATGACCTCAAAAGACGGATTCTCCGTCGTGGCGCCGATCAGCGTGATGAGTCCGCTTTCCACGTGGGGCAGAAAGGCATCCTGCTGGGCTTTATTGAAGCGGTGGATTTCATCGACAAACAGGATGGTCTTTTGTTTTTTGGATTCCCAGGTATCTTTCGCGTCGTCAATGACGGAGCGGATTTCCTTGACCCCGGAGAGGACGGCGGAAAAGCTGACGAAATTGGATTTCGTCTCGTCGGCCAAAATGCGCGCGAGCGTTGTCTTGCCGGATCCGGGCGGACCCCAAAAAATCATCGAGAAAAGCTTATCTTCCGCGATAGCGAGGCGGAGCAACGTTCCTTCGGCGACCAGATGCTGCTGACCGATGTAATCGGCCAGTTTCCGGGGTCTCATCCGTTCGGCCAGCGGCGCCGTATCCAAAGCGTCGCTTTCGGTTCCCAGGCTGAATAAATCCAGATTCTTCATCGCTGCCTCTTCGCTTTCTCAATCAGTTCGATCAAACTTGCGACCTTGTCCCTGGGCGCGGCCGAGGTGAAGCGCTCCCACTGGTCCGGAGATAAATTTTCCGCAAGCAATGCCGCAACATCAAAGGCCCCTTGCCAGCAGGTCACGATGCGCGCGCAGGGCATTTGGCCGGCTTCCTCGCAGCAGTAGGAGAAGGTCATTTCATCGCCCAGCTTCGGGCAGCGGGTCAGTTTTTGATCGTGTGGTGTCTTCATTTACGGACCAGCTTGGCGAAAAAAAGAAAAGCCGTCAAGACATTTCTGACATTACGAGCCGTCTCTCAGGCCCGGCCTGCCCCGGGGCAAGCTGCCGATTGACGCGTGCCCTCGCGCGACCTGGCGTGACCTCGCGTGACCTTTAGGTTATCAGGTGGTCAGGTCGAGAGCTTTACAGAATTTTTTTTCTTGTCATTCCGGCGAAAGCCGGAATCCAGGAAGTGTTTAAAAATACTGGATACCGGCCTGCGCCGGTATGACAAGGAGGCTGGATTTATCGGGTTGTGCAAAGGTTTCAGATCATTAGGGTAGAATCGCCTGCGCTATGTTAAAGAGCAATTCGCGGTATGTAAGCACATATCGTCCTGTGAACCCGATGTGCCTCATTTCCGCTTGACAAAGTCATAGTGTTCGCAACGACGATGTCGGATTGCCACGTTCACTGCCGTGAATCGCCATGACGGAAGGGCCGGCCATCCGGGTTCAAATGAAAGCGGGGAGCTTCCGGAGCCAAGGCTAGGGAAGCTCCCCGATCGAATGACGCGCCAGGCGAGGCCGGCGTATTTTCTAAGGTTTGGGGAAATCCTTGATCGCATTCAGCGCACGGTCAATTTCGTGGTCCGGCAGTTCGTAAGCCTGCAACCTGCCGGCCAGATAGGCGTCGTAGGCGGCGAGGTCCACCAGCCCGTGTCCGCTCCAGTTAAAGAGGATGATCTTTTCCTTGCCTTCCTCTTTGGCGCGCATGGCCTCATCGACGACCGCCGCGAGAACATGATTGGTTTCCGGCGCGGGAATGAAACCTTCCGACCGCGCCCATTTGACGCCGGCGTCAAAGGTTTTTAACTGGTCATAGGCGCGGGGTTCGACAAATTTTTCCCGGACCAAATGACTGACGATCGGCGCCATGCCGTGGTAGCGCAGACCTCCGGCGTGAATCGGCGCGGGAACATAATCATGACCGAGTGTGTACATCGGAAGCAGCGGCGTGGTCTTGGCCAGATCGCCGAAGTCGTAGGCGAAGGGCCCTTTGGTCATGGTGGGACAGGATGAGGGTTCCGCGCCCACGATCTTTACCTCTTTGCCGTGGATTTTATCGCGGACAAACGGCGAGGCGACGCCTGCGAAATTACTGCCTCCGCCGCAGCAGCCCAGGACGACGTCGGGATAAAGGCCGAGTTTCTCCATCTGCTTTTGCGCTTCCAGTCCGATAATCGACTGATAGAGCAGCACATGATTCAGCACGCTGCCCAGCGAGTATTTCGTGTCTTTGCTCGTGACGCAGTCTTCGATGGCTTCGCTGATGGCAATGCCCAGTGAGCCGGGGGAATCGGGGTGCTCCGCCAGGACGTTGCGTCCGGCCTGAGTCAGGTTGCTCGGGCTGGGGATGCATTCCGCGCCCCAGGTGTTCATCATCATCCGGCGGTACGGTTTCTGCTCGTAACTGACTTTGACCATGTAGACGCGGCAGACGAGGCCGAACATCTGGCAGGCCATCGACAGCGCACTGCCCCACTGGCCTGCGCCCGTTTCCGTCGTAATGCGCTTCGTTCCGGCCACTTTGTTGTAGTAAGCCATCGGAACGGCGGCGTTGGGCTTGTGAGATCCGGCCGGGCTCACGCCTTCGTTCTTATAATAAATCTGCACCGGGCAGTCGAGGAGCTTTTCAAAGTTGCGCGCGCGGTACAGCGGAGAGGGGCGCCACAGAAGATATTTCTGCAATACTTCATCGGGGATGTCGATCCAGCGCTCGGTTGAGACTTCCTGCTCAATAATATTCATGGGGAAAATGGCGGCGAGATCCTGCGCGGTAACCGGTTGTCCCGTGCCGGGATGCAGCGGCGGTTTCATCGGGGTGGGCAAATCCGCCATGATGTTGTACCACTGTCTCGGTATTTCGTGATCGCTTAAAATTGTTTTGACCTGTTCCATAGACGCTCTCCTTTAAACAAGAAATGTGAATGTTGCTTTTGTCTTTCCAATGACCGGCGGCAGGGTGGTCGCGGCTAAAAAAAAAGCCATGGTTCTTCTTCCCACGGCATTTCAATACGTTGCGAGTCATGGGAAGGAGCTTCCCTGCCCATGCTCATATTTTAAAGGAGCTTATGGGCAGACAGGTTTCGTCTGCCACCACCAGTTTTTATTGGAAAACTTTGTCATCATCTAATACACTCAATTTGTCGTATTCGGCTTTTGCCTAGCACAGCCGGGAAAGCCTTGTCAAGGACGAAATCATGGCGGAAAAATGGATGGATAATTTTGATCCCTTCGGTTGGTTCGAGCGGTATTTTTCATCCCGGACGCTGCATCTGCTGATCCGGGGCGCGATCATGGGTGTTTTGCTCGTATTCCTGATTCAACGGCTCGGCGCTTATCAGCGCTACTGGTTTAAACCGCTCTGGGCCGCTGAAACCCTTGTTTTCCTTGTTTTCCTGGTCAGTTATGCCGTCCGTACGGATCCCGTGAGCCGGTCGAGAGGAGTGGGAGAAATCGTCCTCCCTCTGCTGGGCGGCGTGCTGCCCTTTGCGCTTTTGGGGACGCCGCCGCACCCGGCGGTGATCAGTTCCCTGACGTATCTCTACATAATTTTTATCTCGATGACCGCGGCGACCGTTCTCACGATCTGGGGATTGTGGACGATCAGGCGCTCCTTCAGCATCACTGTCGAAGTGCGTGAACTGGTCGTGGGCGGTCCCTATCGGTTTGTCCGGCATCCTGTGTATCTGGGCGAAATACTCACGGCCTGCGCCATCGCCGTCCTGCGGTTTTCCATTGTGAATGTCGGCGTGCTGTTGCTGTTTGCAGCGATTCAATTATACCGGTCGCGGATGGAAGAGAATAAACTGGCGGGCGTTTACCCCGCTTATCGGGATTTTGCTGCACGATCGCGCTGGTTCTGGAGGTGAGAGCCGGAAAAGCCGGGCGCTGCCGCCTCCTCCCATCCGTTTTGGAGCGCCCGTCAAAAAAAGGAGGCCGCGTGCAATTTGATCTTTATTTTTGCGGGAACATGCATTAAATTAAAACCGGTCGATCAATAAATCAGAGGAGGGAACGATTATGAGCAAAGTCAGTGATATTCTCCATGCGAAAAGCGGAAAAATTGAGTCCATTTCCCCTAAGGCGACGGTGTATGAAGCCCTGGAGAAGATGAGCGAAAAGGAAATCGGTGCTCTGGTGGTTCTGGATAAGAAAAAGCTTGTCGGCATCATTTCGGAAAGAGACTATGCAAGGAAAGTTATCCTCCTGGGAAAGACGTCAAAGCAGACCCTGGTCAAAGAAGTGATGTCCGCGAATCTGGTTTCCGTAACGCCGGACACGAGCGTGGAAGACGCCATGGTGCTGATGACGGGAAAGCATGTGCGGCACCTGCCCGTTTTTGAGAAGACCAAATTTGTCGGCATCATTTCGATCGGCGACGTCGTCAAGTCGATCATTTCCAATAAGGATTTCCTCATCGGCCAGTTGAGCGACTACATTACGGGAAAATACTACTAGCGCCTTCGCGCCGGGCCGTGCGGCGCGGGAAGAGGACATGCGGATCAAACAGGCGGTATGCCGGAAAGAAGGAGACGATGAACGAGGAACAATTCAAGAAGATCATCAAGAAGGCCGTCGGCCAGGAAATCGAAGCCTACACCTATTACAGCAAGGTTTCGGAAAAAACGAAGGACGCCGGTCTGAAAAGACTGTTTAAAGATCTGGCCCAGGAGGAAGATAAACACAAACGCACCCTGGAAAAATATCTGGCGAAAGCCCCGGGGAAAATGCATTTTTCCCAGGCCGTGGATTACAAAGTTGTCGATGCGCTGCCCACGCCGAAGCTGTCGCCCAGACTGAAGCCGGCCGACGGCTTGGTGATCGCCATCAAAAAGGAACTGGAAGCGATGCAGATGTATACACAGCTGGCGGCAGCCAGCACGGATGAGGCCCAAAAGGATGTTTTCCTCAGTCTCGCGTCGATGGAACGCGGTCACAAGAGCAGACTCGAAGACATCTATACCACGGTGGCCTTCCCGGAAGTGTGGTAGAAAAAAGACGGTCATCCGGCCGGCGCCGGATATTCAATCTCACGAAAGGTCATTCGGAGGAGGCGGAGCAAAAATTGCTCCGCCTCCTTTTTTTTGCGCCCGGGATCCTGACACCGCGGACTCGCGGCCGGGGACGCTCGGTTTAAGACCGGCACAGCAACCGGTATCCGCTCCCTGCTCAAAAGGGATGCAGAAAATGGGGAATGGTTTTGTCGTTAGGAATCCGCGCCTTGGCCCGAGTGTAAAATATCGCTGCGGTAAAAGATCCCTCCCATTATCCATACCAATGACTATCATTGATTTCCGGAGGTCCGGCACCCAACTTGATAGGGGAATAAAGGCAACGCCCAAAACCAATCTTCAAGGAGGTCATCATGATGTATTTGCCGGTTGTTTTGTTTGCCATTGCCGCCGTCGGGGGGATGGCGCTGGTGACGATGAAGTTCAGCGGGAAAGATCTGCCCTGGGTTTTGATCATCGGTCATGGTCTCTTTGCCGCGGCCGGACTGGTTGCGCTCATTGCCAATGTGACTCAGAATCCAACGGTGGCGCTCGCGAACACGGCGCTCGTGCTGTTTCTCATTGCGGCGGTCGGCGGTTTTGTTCTGTTTTCCTTTCAGGTGCGAAAGAAGGCTCTGCCGAACGCGCTCATCCTGATCCACGGGGGAGTCGCCGTCGTCTCCTTCCTGCTTTTGCTCTTCGCCGTCGCTGTATAAGACGTCTGCCCCCAGCGTCATGTCAACGCTGCTGTGTCATTTCGCAGGAGTTTTGACGACTGAGAAATCCAAAGATCCCTCATTGCATTCGGGACATGGATTTCTCCCCGGCACGTGTGACCTTCAGGTTCTGCGCCGGGCTATCGCCTGCGGTCGAAATGACAGAATGCTGCCTTTGCAGGTAGCTGCCGGCGTATTCTTAAATCAGTCCGACGAACCGGACGGGACGGAAGCCATTTTGCGCAAAGCGTTTCTTTTGCGGTAAGGCCGCTATTTGCCCAGCTTCTTTCTGAATTGGTCGGTGAGCGCCGGCACGATTTGAAACAGATCGCCGGCGATGCCGTAGTGCGCAATGTCGAAGATGGGCGCGTCAGGATTCTTGTTGATGGCAACAATGACTTTCGAGGTCTTCATGCCCGCCTGATGCTGAACGGCGCCGGAGATGCCGCAGGCGATGTAGAGATCGGGGCGGACGGTACGTCCCGTCTGCCCGACCTGATGCGCATAGGAAATCCAGCCGGCGTCCACGGCGGAGCGCGAAGAAGCGATCGTCCCTCCCAGAACGTCGGCGAGCTCTCTGAGAATGGCGAATCCTTCCGGAGAGCCGAGACCGCGCCCGCCCGAAACAATGATCCGGGCATCCGCCAGGTTGACCTTGTCCATCTCCTCGATGAAATCGGTAACGCGCGTGGCGATCTGTTCCTCCGTAAGAACAAGAGGGACCCCGATGACCTCGCCCAGACGCGCGGGATCGGCGGCCGGCTTTTCAAAGACCCGGTGGCGTACGGTGGCCATTTGCGGCCGATGGTCGGGGCAGATGATCCGGGCCAGGATATTGCCGCCGAAGGCCGGACGCGTCTGGACGAGCAATCCTTTTTCGGGGTCGATGTCGAGCCCGGTGCAATCCGCCGTGAGCCCCGTATAAAGGTCGGTGGCCACGGAACCCGCCAGATCCCGGCCCCGGGAGCTGGCGCCCAAGAGAAATATTTCGGGGGTGTACAGACGCGCCAGTTGAATCAGGGTGGCGGCGTAGGGCGCCGTGCGGTAAACGGCAAGAAGAGGGTCATCGCAAAGAAAAACGCGATCCGCGCCAAAGGCGATCGCGCCATCGGCCAGCCCTCCGATGTTGCACCCCAGAATGCAGGCGGAAAGCGTCGTCTTGCGCGCATCCGCCAATCTCCGTCCCTGGCCCAGCATTTCGATGGAGATGTCCCCCATCTTTCCTTTAAACTGTTCGACCCAGACCCAGACGCCCTGAAACCGGTTCAGATCCTCCGCCTTGGCGGCGGCCGCTTTGGGCAGGCGAAGCGCCATGGCGGGGCACGATTCGATGCAGGCGCCGCAGCCGGTGCATTTTTCGTTGACGACGATTGTGCCGTCTTCGAGCGACAGCGCGCCGAACGGGCAGGAGTCGACGCACTGCTCACAGCCGATACACACACGTTTGTCGACGTCTAAAAGCGGCATGGGCCCTCCTAACAGTCTGTTGAAAAAGGCTCATCTGCAGCGTTACGCTTCGGCTCTCGCTCTCACTTCCCTCTAAAGTACGCTCCGCTCTCCGACCCTCGCGATGCCTTGCAGCTAAACCTTTTGTTTCGCCTTCGGCCAAAACCGGCAGGGAAGCTGCTTTAGCATGATTGCGCCTCCTTACGGGAACTCGCCCCCGGACGAACAGCCTGCAAAACAGGGTTTTTCAACACCCTGCTAAAGAATGTTTTCCGCCAGGATCTTATCCGCCAATTGCCGGGCGGCCGCATCCACGCTTGCGGCTTCGATCATGACCAGAACGCCTTCCCGTTTCGGCGGACTGAATATATGGACGACTTTCGTCGGGCTGCCCGCAAGTCCCAGCCGGCTGTGGTCAACGCCGGAAAGGTCTTTGGCGGTCAGAATTCTGGCTTTGAGTTTTGACGCCCGGCGGATGTGGGCAAGCTGAGCTGATCGCGGCTGGTTGATATCTTTGACGACGGTGAGGAGCGCCGGAAGCCGCGCCTCCACGATTTCATGACCTTCTTCCAGCAGCCGGTCGACGACGATGACGTTGGAATCGGGGACGATTTTCAGAATTTTAAAAACATAGGTGAGCTGGGTGACGCCCAGCTGCCGGGCCAGACCGGGGCCGACCTGCCCCGTATCCCCGTCAATCGCCTGTTTGCCGCAAAGGACGATGTCAAAAGGTCCGAGCGCCTTGACGGCGAGACTCAAGGCGTACGCCGTGGCCCAGGTGTCGGACCCCGCAAACGCGCGGTCGGACAGCAGGATGATGTCGTCCACACCCAGGGCGACGGATTCTTTCAGCGCGACTGCCGCCTGAGGCGGCCCCATGGTGATGACCGTGACCTTGCCGTCGAAGCGGTCCCGGAGGCGCAGGCCTTCTTCGATTGCATACAGATCAAAGGGATTAATCATGTTGGGAACGTCTTCGCGCACCAGTGTATTGTCCGCGGGATTGATCCGGACATCCGCCGTACCCGGCACCTGTTTGATGCAGACGATAATATTCACAGGCGAACCTCGAGTTGTTCGGCCGCGGGCCGGCCGCTCCATCGGGAAAGCCCCGGCCGAGGTGAACGTCTTGCGTCCCCGGAGCTCAATGAACCACGCGGCGGCAACTTACCGGGGTATGCATGAAACGTCATGCTACTGCGGCAAACCGCAGAATGAACGCTCGTCCCGCAAAGCGGGATTAAACATAAACGCCCAGGTAGTTTTGCACACCCATTTGTTTGATCTGATCCAGCTGAGCTTCGATGACATCGATATGGTCTTCTTCATCCTTCAAAATGGATTCCAGGAGCGTCCGTGTACCGAAGTCGCCGGCCTCTGTGCAGAATTTGATGTCGTCGGCGTAAAATTTAATGGCGTCATGCTCGGCGGCCCAGTCGTTCTTGAACTGCTTTTCGATATCGGATCCGATGCTGATCTTGTTTAGCTTGCTGACAATCGGCATGCCCTCCAGGAAAAGGATGCGCGCGATTAATTTTTCAGCATGCTTCATTTCGGTGATGGCGCGCTTTTGAATCATGTCATTGAGCTTGCCATACCCCCAGTTTTCACAGATTTCGGCATGAACCATGTATTGGTTGGTCGCCGTGAGTTCATCCGCCAGCCGCGCATTTAATCGGGAAATGACATCTTGATTGCCTTTCATATTGCCCTCCTTTTCGATCGTTTTCCCGGGGCCGCCTCCCGCGAGGTGCGGCCTCCGTTAGCCTTGAAAGCAAATGCCGGTTATAAAAGTGTTTCTCGCCCCACAAAAAACATAGGGCGGACGGGATCGAATAACAATGACAGTTAAGTGATAGGTTCATAGTAGTCGGAATCCACCGTAGCGGGCCGACCTGCTAAGCGGCGGCAAGCGGAGCGCACTCTTGCCGTAGAAATTCCTGTTGCGGATGAAAAGACGGAAAGCCGGCCGACTGGCCCCGGCCGGCTTTCCGCAGGCCGGATGCTAAAACTCGACGGCTGCTTTCACACCCACGATCGCTGTGCTCGGCTGCATACTGAATGTGAAATTTGCTTCTCCATTGGCGAGGCCGGTGCCGGTCATTTCAACTGTCGAGTCGATAAAATGCCGGGTATACTGGCCATAGGCACAGACCAGCAGATTAGCCCGGGGACCAAGATTTGCCGTAATGACCGTCACTTCCGCCGATGCGGAGATCATCGCTGCGCGGTAAAAATTGTCATCCACTTCCAGTGATGAACCGACACTGAATATTTCTTTGTATTTGATCCATCCCGAGGTGATGGGGCTTGCCGATACACCGATCTTTATGTCGCCCCCGAAAATGCCGGACCGGAAGCCCTGAAAGGTCGATGTCACTCCGATGACGGGCGACACGGTGCTCATGTCAAATTTGTTTTCGTCGGAAATGTCGGAAATGACGCTTGTGGCCAGGGTCGGATTCTTGAATTTTGCATGCTGGAAATCTCCGCGCAAGCCGACAACGCCCGAAATGTTCTTTATAAACGAAACATTCCTGACAAACGCATAGGCCAGCATGACCTCGGCGGTTGCCCAGAACTGGCCATCGGATTCCCAATTTCTGCCGATTGTCGGCGTCCCATTATATTCTTCGCGCGAGTCCTGTCTTGTCCAAGCGTTCGCGAAGCGCCCTCCGATCGTCAGGTTCAGACGATCCGTAAAGGAAAATGAAAAATCGCCGGCGAGGTAGCTCCCGGATTTGCCGGGAAGATTGACGGCGGTTTTATTGACTCCTCCCAGACTGGCAAAGTTTTCTCCCCGGAAAACGAGATCAGTCGCTCCGAAATAGGCATAGCCCATGCTGATGGACGGCTTGAATCTCTTTAAGGCGGTTGCGTCAGGTTCGGCGGCGAAAACCGTCTGAGAAAAGAATACGACACCCGCAAGCAAAGCAAACGATACGCAAAAAAGTCTTTTCATAGTGAAACTCCTTTCCATGATAGCACCCTTAATAAGTCTGAGGCCGAGCGGCCATGAAAGGTACTAACTGTTCATTTGATCAATATTTTTTACCTTTAAGCCAATGCTACAATCCGACGTCAAATAATATCTAAACGCGCCGGTCGCATCAGGACCAGACGCCGGGAATGCCGGCGCCGCAGTGCGGGCAGCGTCCTTCCGTAAGCTGAGTGCTGTCCAGACCCATATAGCGTCTTTCGATAATTTCAGTGCGACACTGATAACAGACGGTATTCGACCCCCCCAGGACATTTCCCAGATAGATGAAGTTCAATCCGGCCTGACGGCCGATGTCCTTCGCCCTGTGCAGGGTTTCGAGCGGGGTGGCTTTATGGTCGGTGAATTCATAGTCGGGATGAAAGCGGCTGATGTGCCAGGGAATCATCCGGTCGACGCCGGCCAGAAACTCCGCAATCTTCCTCAGTTCGTCATCCGAGTCATTCTCGCCGGGGATCACCAGCGTCGTCACCTCCACCCAGACCCCCAGGGCTTTCATGGCCGCAATCGTATCCAGAACGGGCTGCAAACGCGCCTTGCAATTCTTCCGGTAGGAATCATCGCTGAAACTTTTTAAATCCACATTGGCGGCAGTGAGATACGGCCGGATCATTTCCAGCGCCGGTCTGGTCATGTAGCCGTTGGTGACAAAGACGTTATAAAGACCCGCTTCATGGGCCAGCTTTGCCGTATCGAAGGCGTACTCGAAAAAAATAGTCGGTTCCGTGTAGGTATAGGAGATGCTTCGGCAGGCATGCCTCCCGGCCTCTTCGACCACTTTTGCCGGCTGCACATCGCGGCGGGAATGGGTATAGCCGTCCTTCGTCGATGTTTGCGAAATTTGCCAGTTCTGACAAAAACCGCACTTGAAATTACACCCCACCGTGGCGATGGAGTAAGACCGCGAGCCGGGCAGAAAATGGTAGAGCGGTTTTTTTTCGATGGGATCCACATTGGCGGCGATGACGTCGCCATAGATCGTCGTATAGAGCGTGCCCTCGCGGTTTTGCCTGACCCCGCATATCCCGAACCGGGATTTGGCAATCTTGCATTCGTGGGCGCACAGAAAGCAGTGAACGTGCTCCTCGTCCATTTTTTCCCACAGACGGGCTTCTTTAATCATGGTCTGGCCTCCCCGCGAGTGTTTTCAAACGCCGCCAGGTACTTGAGCACCTCATCGTCGTCTAAATCATACCACTCGGCATAAAAATTGGCTACCGCAAACGGATAAGCCGATGAAACGACCGGACAGACGACGTCGTCCGCAGTCTTCCGGACGAGCTCCCATCCGCTTCCCGACGCCACAGGCGCTGCGGCCACCACGCGTTTGGCGCCGTGTTTGCGGATCGACCCGACGGCGGCCATCATGGTATAACCCGACGCCAGTCCGTCGTCGATGACAATCGCCGACCTTCCGTAAACGGGCAGAGGCGGCAGGACGGCCCGAAACACGTCCTGCCTTCTCGCGATTTCCTGCCGAACCTTCCGCGCCAAACGGTCGATCTCATCGCCGGTCAGGCCAAGCTCGCGCACCAGCGGCTCATTGAGGACGACAACGCCGTCCTCGGTGACCGCGCCGAATCCCGCTTCCGTGTTGCCCGGAATCGGAATTTTCCGCGGCACGATGATGTCGAGATCGGCGCCCAGCGCCGCCGCGACCTCAACCGCCACGGGAACGCCGCCGCGGGGAATCGCCAGTACGACAACGTCGCGGCCGCCGTAGGGGGCGAGGTGCACGGCCAGACGACGGCCCGCATCCGTGCGGTTGCGGTAGGAAGGGGCGTGATCACGCATAAGCGCTCTCCGGCATAACAATTTTCCTCCTGCTGTTTCCCGGGCGATGCGGGAAACCACCCGTCTAAAGCATTCCAACTTTTGGCGCTTGCCGAACTAGCGGACGGGATAGTTCGTAAAGATAAAATCCTTCTGCTTTACGAGCGTATGGCACTGGTGGCATTCGCGGACGAAAGCGGCGTCTTTCCCGTACGGCGTGTAGGTATCTGCTTTGGCGTCGTACACAAAGCGGGCATATCCCCAGCCGCTGGTATCCGGAAAACGCTTGGAATCCTTGATAATGAATTCGACTCTTTTCAGAGCGTCCGGTTCCAGCGCTACCGGGAACGCGGGGCTTTGCTTCTGCGCCCAGCCGATCTTGACAATGGTCGATCCGTCGGGAAAGGGTTTGCCGTTTCCGGGAATGCCGTTCTGATAGGCGGCGATCATGGCCGGGTTTCCCAAAATGATCCGGACTTCTTTGACGTCGGTCCGGTAGCTGGGAGCGATGACCTGCCAGGTTTCGTATCCTTTGATTTCGGAAAACGCTATCCCGTTGGGTTCGCTCAAAGAATATTTATCCTGTCCCAGCGCCGGGCCGCTCTCTTGCATGATTAGAACTGCTGCGGCAAGAAGCAGTGCAAACATGATTTTTGTCTTCATGATGAATGTCTCCTTTCCTTTTAAAAACCTATCGATGAAGCAGGCAAAGTCAAGACGGCTGCCTTGTTCTTTCGGGCGCGTGATCTCAGTATCCATCACATTTCGTCCCGGGCGCGAAGCCGGTGCCGGGATAGGTGATTTTCGTACCGTGAATTTCGGCAAACGGGGTCAGCGCATGGGGCCGCACGCCGGTTTCGCCGAGAATATCTAAAACCGTGATGCCCCGGACGGAGAGCGCGTCGGCGACGAGTGAACGGTGGCAGCGCCAGGGGACGGCTTCGGCGCACAGGATGGCCGTTTTCTTTTCGCGGACGATGTCGATGAGCCGCGCCAGATTCTCCTGAAACTGCGGCGTCTGCATATAATCGGCATAGCCGCGGAACGATGCATTGCGCCATCCGGTATTGATCGACGCTTTCGTCGTGTGGCGCAGCCCGCCGAGCCCCGGGCAGTGAACGTATTCAATATCCTCGCTCCCTAAACTGCGTTTGAGCTCATCTTCATTATATTGGGGGTTGTGTCTGGACCTGGCAATCGCCCGTATATCAACCACTTTTTTTATGGCGTGGGTCCGCAGCATCCGGATGAACGATTCGATGGACCGTGTGGAGTGGCCGATCGTGTAAACCGTCATCGCGATCTCCTTTTCGGGCGGGAGCCCCTGAATCCACCACCGCGGGCGCCACAAATCATCCGGCGGTCAAACCGCCGGCAGCGATGGATACCAGTGTTAAACTAGGGGGGCGCAATCCGAAATACAATGATAGTTTTTAAAGAGGAGAGCCGTAGGCAAAATATAGGGGTAGGCCATAACCAGCCGGCCGGCGGTTTCCGGCCCGCCGAATGGGTCCGCTTCAGTCGTCCCGGCGGGCTTTCATCTG
>SBEK01000286.1 GCA_009668925.1 Deltaproteobacteria bacterium | reverse complement strand
CTAATGTATTGAAAAGAAATAAATATGGAGATACTGCATTGATGCTCGCCGCCTTTGCGGGTCATCTCGATGTAGTACGTCGTCTGGTTGCTGCTGGAGCAGTACTTGACCACCCTGGATGGACGCCTCTGGCATATGCGAGTTTTGAAGGGCATGTACAAGTCATTCAGTTTCTCGCAGAGCAGGGAGCGGATCTGGACGCCCAGGCGGACAACGGTATGACGGCGCTGATGATCGCTGCCCGCAATGGCCATTTGGAGGCAGTCAAGGTCCTGCTGGCTGCCGGGGCCGATCCGGATATTGTCGATCAGGACGATCAGTCGGCGCTAGACCTCGCTGAAATTGGCGGTAATGGCCTGATTGTTGATGTTCTGCGTCAGGCGGGGGCGGTTGAAGACTGAATTTCCGGTGGATTTCAGCCAATATTTGCTTGCTTTGCGTCAAGAAAAGCCCCGGAGCGCTATCATCGCGCCTTGACGATTTTATTACTTATAGACGATGGGGCAGAGCGCAGAGATGCGACTGCCGAGGATTACAGATAGATGAAGCGTGTCGATGATTTTCGCCTGCGATTCGGCAAACAGGAAATTGTGCCCATCGTCATTGGCGGCATGGGGGTGGATATCTCGACCGCCGATCTGGCGCTTGAAGCCGCCCGCCTCGGCGGTATCGGTCATATCTCCGATGCGATGATAAAGACAGTCTCCGACCGGCGCTACAACACCAAATTTGTTAAGGAAAAGCTCCAGCTATACAAAGCCAATGTGAATAATGCCGACAAATCGTCGGTGCAATTCAATCTTGGCCGGCTGGCCGAAGCGACGCGACTTCATGTCGGCAAGACTATGGACGCCAAGCGCGGTGATGGACTGATTTTCATCAACTGCATGGAAAAGCTGACCATGAACGCCCCCAAGGAAACCCTGCGGGTACGCTTGTGGGAGGCGCTGAGCGCCGGTATTGACGGTATCACCCTAGCGGCCGGGCTCCATCTAGGTAGTTTCGCCCTGATCGAAGATCATCCCCGGTTCCGCGATGCGAAGCTTGGCATTATTGTTTCCTCGCTTCGTGCATTGCAATTATTCCTGCGCAAATCGGCCCGCACCAACCGGTTGCCGGATTTTGTCGTCATCGAAGGTCCGCTGGCTGGGGGTCACCTGGGTTTTGGCATGGATTGGGCCGAGTATGACCTAGCCACTATCGTTGCTGAAATCCGCCTCTGGATGGCTTCAGAACATATTGATATTCCACTGATTCCCGCTGGCGGTATCTTCACCGGCAGCGATGCGGTGTCGTTCCTCGAGCAGGGCGCGGCAGCCGTGCAGGTGGCGACACGGTTCACCGTCGCCAAGGAATGTGGCCTGCCGGAGGATGTTCAGCAGGAATACTTCAAGGCCAGCGAAGACGACATCGAAGTCAATACCATTTCGCCCACCGGCTATCCAATGCGGATGCTCAAGAATAGTCCCGCCATTGGTGACGGGATTCGTCCCAATTGCGAGGCCTACGGGTATCTTCTGGATGCCAACGGCAATTGTGCCTATATCAACTCGTACAACCGGGAGGTGGCGGCACACCCGGATGCAAAGAAGGTAAAGGTCATGGACAAGACCTGCCTGTGCACCCAGATGCGCAATTTCGACTGCTGGACCTGCGGGCAATTTACCTACAAGCTCAAAGACACGACGGTCAGGCAGGCGGACGGCAGTTATCGGATTCTGACCACTGAGCATGTGTTCCATGATTATCAGTTCAGTACCGATGGCAAGATTGCGTTGCCGGATTGATAGGGGCTTGGATTGGAAAGTTGGACGATACCAATCGGGGCTGTGCCCCGATTTTTCAATTCATAAACTATACGTATAATGTGTATTATCGTCAAATAGATAGCGCACTATCCCCTTAGACATAGGCGACTCGATTTTTTGAGTTTCGGCCATGGAATCCGGGGCAGGGGCCAGAAGGCCGCAAAACAATAAGAAACCTGCCGCCATGCCGCCGAGGCGGCGCAATACCGTCTCGATAGTGTCGGCAACCGCGTCCCTGTGGGAT
>SBEK01000105.1 GCA_009668925.1 Deltaproteobacteria bacterium | reverse complement strand
ATCGTCAAGGAGGACAGGATCATTGGTGTCGGCTATCATCAGCGCTGCGGACAGAACCACGCCGAAATCAACGCCATTGAAAACGCGACGGAAAGTACTGCCGGGTCAACCCTTTACGTGACACTGGAGCCCTGCTGCCATTTCGGCAAAACACCGCCTTGTACGGATAGAATTATTCAAAATAAAATTGGCCGCGTTGTCATCGGCTGCGCCGATTCCAACCCGCTGGTTTCCTGTCGCGGAATCAATCAACTGCGGGGCGCAGGAATTGAAGTCAAAGCCGGCGTCAGAGAAGGCGAATGCCGAAATCTTAACGAAGTCTTCTTTCATTTTATGGAAAAAGGTCTGCCTTTCGTCACTGTAAAATACGCTCAAACGCTGGACGGACGAATTGCCACGACAACGGGTAAGTCGCAATGGATCAGTTCACCCTCTTCACTGAAATTTGCTCATCAGCTGCGTGCCCAGCACGATGCCATTCTTGTCGGAATCGGCACCGTCCTCCAAGACAATCCTACGCTGACGGTTAGAAACGTCCGCGGCCGCAGTCCGTTGAGGATTGTCTTGGATTCCCGACTGGACATCCCGGTGGATGCCAACGTTATGCAGAATCTTTCAGAACTGCCGACATTGATTGTTACGACCAAACCCTCTTCCGATCCGGATTTTCAAAAACTGACCCGGGCAGGGGCCGATGTGGTCACGATTGACCCCGATCGGCGCAACCATGCCGACCTGAAAAAATTGCTTCCCCTTCTGGCAGCCAGAACTATTACTTCAATATTAATTGAAGGCGGCGCAGAAGTCATCACGTCCGCATTGAGGGACAATCTGGTCAATCGTTTGGTTGCGATCATTGCGCCGAAAATTATCGGCAAGGGCATAGAGGCGATCGGCGATCTGAATATCCGCGATCTTGAAAATGCAAAACTGCTATCCGTGAGACATGTTCTGAAGAAAGGCGCGGATATCATTATTGACGGCCGCCTATAACTGCCGTTACGCCCATGGCGGCCTTGATGCCGTCCAGCGCCGAACTGATAATTCCTCCGGCGTATCCCGCCCCTTCCCCGCATGGAAAAAGCCCTCGGACATTTACGCTCTGACCGTCATCTCCTCTGCAGATACGCACTGGAGACGAGGTCCTGGTTTCGACGCCGATCAGGTGAGCCTCACGGGAAATGAAGCCCGGCATTTTCTTGTCGATCTGCAGCAGGCCGCTCAGAAGGGCTTCAGCGACAAAATCCGGAAGCACTTCGCAAAGCAGGGAGGCTTTGACCCCGGGTAAAAAACTGGTCCGGCCGACGACACCTGTCGATTTCCGCTCAATAAACTCCGAAAGTCTCTGCACGGGAGCATAATAGTTGCCGCCGCCCGCCTCAAAAGCCCGGCTCTCCCAATGACGGCGAAAGACGAGGCCGCAGAGGGGACCGCCCTCCTTTACAAAATCCTCCACGCGTATAGTAGCCACAACGGCACTGTTGGCAAATTCACCGTCGCGCCGGCTGTTACTCATGCCATTCGTGATGACAGAACCCGGCATTGCACTGCAGCCGATCACCTGCCCTCCGGGACACATACAAAATGTATAAACGGACCGATCCTGCTCAGGGACTTTTGCCGTAACAAAATATTCCGCCGGCGGCAGCGCTGCGTGGTTTGACCACCGACCATATTGAATGGCATTGATCAGAGCCTGCGGATGCTCTATGCGCAGCCCCATCGCAAAAGGCTTGGGCTCCATTTTGACGCCGCGGTCGAGCAATTTTTCGTAGGTATCGTCGGCGCTCTGACCGAGAGCCAAAATCACTTTGTCCGTCCTTATTTCATTTGCCGCATTGACAATCACCGCGGAAATTTTGCCCTGCCGGATCACAAAATCGCTCACTTTGTTTTCAAATTGAACGATGCACCCCAACTCCATCAGTTTTCCTCTCATACGAACGATAACTTCACGCAATCTGTCCGTGCCGATGTGCGGTTTCGCCTCGGTTAAAATAGACGGAGGCGCACCCATCTCCACAAGCACTCTTTTTACCCATCCGGCGTAAGGATTTTTTGTCCTGCTGGTTAATTTCCCGTCGGAAAAGGTCCCCGCACCTCCTTCGCCGAAAAGAACATTACTTTCGCCGTCCAGCACTCCCTTTTCCCAGAAGTTCCGCACATCTTTTATCCGTCTTTCAATCGGTCGGCCACGCTCTAACAGTAATACGGAGACGCCCTTTAAGGCGAGTGTATAGGCGGCAAACAGGCCGGCGGGGCCGGTTCCGATAACGACGACGGGGAGCCTTTCCGGCGACATTCCCCGGACAGTGTCCAGCTCCGGTTTATTGGCGGTTTCCTCTGCAGAAAATCTGATCTGCATACCGTCCGGAAGGGTATCAGGCAATTTCGCTTCGCCGGCCAGGCTAATCTCCGCCGCGTAAACAAAGTGGGGAGGCTTGTTTCGCCTGGCATCCAAAGCTTTCCTGACCACAGCAAGCGAGATGATGTCGGATTCCGAAACGCCGATTGCACGAGCAGCTTTTGTCGCCAAGTCTTCTTCACCTTCATCGAGGCTCAACTCCAAACCGCTAAGATGGATTTTTTTCATTTTTTCACCATTGCAAAAATCGGATACCTATTATACGTGTAAGTAAATTTTGCGGTGGTCCAACAAATTGGATATAAAGGTGTTTTTTCATGCCCTGGTATGCCGTTCACACAAAAAGTCGTCATGAATACAAGGCCCATGCCGGACTGATCAAAAAGAATCTGGAATCGTTTTTACCGGAGATGGAAGTTTGGAGCAAGCGAAAAGACCGTAAAAAAAAGTTGTCTGTCCCGCTCTTTCCGGGCTATCTTTTTGTTTGTGCTGCATTGGATAATGAAACAAAACTGGCCGTTCTCAAAACATCCGGGGTGGTTCAAATCCTCGGGAAAAAAGAGAACTCGGAACCTTTGCCGGTACCGGACGAAAAAATTCTTGCTATCAAACGAATCATGGACAGGAAAGTGGAAATGTATTCCATTCAGTATCCCCGGGAAGGAGAACCGGCCAGAATTATAGACGGTCCCTTTGCCGGCATCGAGGGAACGGTGATAAAAAGTGATCTCGAAAATGAATTGTTTGTCATTTCGATTGATCTGATGCAGCGTTCAGTGGCCATCAAGCTCGAAGGCTTTCAAATCGCGAAAATTTGACGGTCTTTTAGCAATGTCTTGTCTATTAACCTAAAAAAACTTGACATTATGAACATTATGCGCAAGATAGCAACCGCCGAACACAATTGAATAACTGGCAAAAACTGATTTGGGGATATGCTTTGAAAGGATATATCAAGATAAAGAAAGAACTCTGCAAGGAGTGTCACCTCTGCATTCATTTCTGTCCCAAGGGCCATATTGTGCCATCTGGTGATTATAACACTCAGGGATATCATCCTGTCTGCGCCAGTGAAGAAAATGAATGCAATGGCTGCGCCATTTGCGCGACCATGTGTCCGGATGTCGCAATAGAGGTTTACCGTGAATAAAGTATTGATGTCAGGAAACAATATTATAGGCGAAGCGGCGATCCGCGCTGGCTGTCGATTTTACGCCGGTTATCCGATCACCCCGCAAAACGAGTTGACCGAATACATGGCCGAACATATCCGCAATGCCGAAAACGGTGTCTTTATCCAGTCGGAAAGCGAAATCGCCGCCATTAACATGATTGCCGGCGCAAGCGGAACCGGCGTTCGGGTCATGACATCGTCTTCCAGCCCCGGCATTGACCTGAAGCAGGAAGGTATTTCTTCCATGGCGGCCTGTGAATTGCCCGGCGTCATCGTCAATATTATGCGCGGCGGACCCGGACTGGGCAACATCCGCCCCTCCCAGGGTGACTACTTTCAGGCCACACGCGGGGGTGGCCACGGGGATTACCGCACGATTGTTCTCGCCCCGGCAACCGGCCAGGAACTGGCGGATCTGACCATGGATGCCTTTGACCTGGCGGATAAATACCGTACGCCGGTTATGATCCTTGCCGACGGCATGATGGGTCAAATGATGGAACCGGTCATTTTCAAGAAGCCCATTCCCAGGAATTATCCCGAGAAATTCATGTTGCGCGGAGCGGGCACGGGGAAGAGTAAATTCATACGCGGCCTTCTGCTGGATCCGATTGACAGCGAAGAACATAACTGGAAACTGGCGCGCAAATATCAAGCCATCACCAAGAACGAAACACGCTACGAAGAGCATCTAACTCATGACGCGGACATGGTCATTGTCGCTTATGGAACGGCTGCAAGAATCGCCAAAGGCGCTATTAAGAGACTTCGCGAAAACGGCATGAAGGTGGGTTTGTTCCGGCCGATCACCCTGTGGCCTTTCCCGGAATTAAGGTTGAGAGCCCTTTCGGCCAAAATCAAGAACTATGTCGTCTTCGAGATGAGCACCGGACAAATGCTGGAGGATGTCCGATTGGCGCTGCAGGGTTACGCCAATATCGATTTCCATGGACGTCCGGGCGGCGCAGTGCCGACGCCTGCGGAATTGGCCAACGTCGTCACGAAAATTTACGCAAAGAAAGATTAATGGCGACCCTATCGCTGAGGATTCGATCAAAATGTCAAAAATAGTTTTTCAACATCCTAAGAGTCTGAAACATAATATCTACCACTATTGTCCGGGATGCGGCCACAGTATAGCGCACCGGATTACCTGTGAAGTCATCGACGAAATGAATATCCGGGGCATCACTATCGGCGTTCCGCCGGCGGGATGCGCCGTTCTGGCTTATAATTATTTTGATGTCGACATGATCGAAGCGCCTCACGGGCGCGGGCCGGCCATGGCGTCAGGCATCAAACGCTCACTCCCGGACCGTGTCGTCTTTTCCTATCAGGGTGATGGAGATCTCGCCGCTATCGGGATGGCCGAAAGCTTTCACGCGGCCAACCGCGGTGAAAACATCACCGTCATTTTCATCAACAATGCCGTCTACGGCATGACCGGCGGGCAAATGGCTCCGACGACCATGCTGAATCAGAAGACAACCACCAGTCCAGCCGGGCGCAGGCATGAACTCGACGGTTCTCCGGTAAAAGTCAGTGAGATTTTTTCCCAGATAGGAGGCGTTACTTACCTCGAAAGATGCTCGGTCAGTTCTCCGGCCGGAGTCAATAAAACCAAGAAAGCCATCCGAAAAGCTTTTCAGTGTCAGATGGACGGTTTGGGTTTTTCGATGATTGAAATTCTCTCCATGTGTCCGACCAACTGGAAGATGTCGTCCATTGATTCCTGCAAGTGGATTGACGACGTTCTGGGCAAGGAATTTCCAACAGGCGTCTATAAGGACAACATCGCCGCTCTGAAGAAAAAAGCGGAGGGACAGTCATGATCGTAAAGGCCTTCTTTTCGGGTTTCGGCGGCCAGGGCGTCCTGATGATGGGCATCAGCCTGGCCAACGCGGCAATGAACAAGGGATTGCACGTCACCTATCTTCCTGCCTATGGAGCAGAGATGCGCGGAGGGACCGCCAATTGCACCGTGGCCATGGGCGATGAAGAAATTGCTTCTCCGGTGGCCTCGGAACCGGACTACCTCGTGGTGATGAATTCGCCTTCCCTCTTTTCCTTTCAGAATAAAGTAAGCAGTGGCGGAACCATATTCATCAATTCATCGATTGTCGATGCACGGCCTATCCGGCAGGATGTCAAAACCATTTGCATTCCCTGCGCGGATATGGCTCAGGAACTGGGCAACAGCCGTGTGGCCAATATTATTATGATGGGCGCTTTCATCAGGAAATCAAATGTCGTTTCTCCGGAAGTCTATCTGAAAAGCCTGGAAGCGATTATGGGCAGCAGAAAGAAGTCCCTGGCGGAAATAAACCGCAATGCGTTTGCCACCGGATTTAATTATGTTAAGGATTAATAAAGGGTATTCTTACTATGGCCGTTAAACAAATTTCCGTATTATTAGACAATGTACCCGGCTCATTTGCCAAACTCACCCATATTCTGGACACGGAGGATATCGGCAGAATAGCGGTATCCGCGGCCAGCATCGAACACGACAGCCGCGTCCGTCTGGTTGTAAATGATCCGGATCGCGCAGCGGCGCTTTTGAGCAGCTTTAATTTCAATTTTGAAGTCACGCCGGTCCTCGCGGCGGAAGTACCCCTTCATGCAGGCGGCATCAATGCCATTTTGAATCCTCTGGCCAACGCCGAAGTCAATATTTTGTATTTGTATACGACTATCAACCGCATAGGAAAAGAAACCATCGTTATTATCGGCGTGGACAAACTGGAAGAAGCCAGAGAAATTCTTACGGAGAACTGGATCAATCTGATCGGCGACGAAATTTACTCAATTCCTTGACCTTAGGGAACTCCCCATGCCGGTTTCCGCAGAAAAAGATAGAGCCCTCGCGGCCAGGATGCAGGAACTCGGCATTTCCGAAGATGATTTAGTAGAAACATTTGTCCGTTCCTCCGGCCCCGGAGGGCAAAAAGTCAACAAAACGTCATCCTGTGTTCATCTACTCCACAAACCCACCGGTCTTTTCGTGAAGTGCCAGCGGGAGAGGTCTCAAGCCTTAAACCGTCATCTGGCGCGGCGGCTGCTTCTGGACAAAATTGAAAGGCTGCTAAAAGGATTTGTTGTGGAAGAGAAGGATAAAATTGAAAAGCTGCGGCGGCAAAAGAGGAAACGAGGCCGGCGGGCAAAAGAAAAGATGCTCGCCGCCAAACATCAGCAAGCCGAAAAAAAAGGGTTACGCAGCAAAGTCAGTATTGAAGACTGAAATAGAAGAAAATTGTGAATAAAAAAGGGAGAGAAAGTCGATGTACGCTCCCCCTCCCTGTTTATGATATCTATAATATTTTCTTAGCCAATGTACTTGAGCAGCGGATTGGCATAAAGGACGATCAGCGCGATAACCAGCGCGTAAATCGCCAGAGATTCGATCATGGCCAGACCGACCATCATGGTGAGAAGAATTTTACCCTGGGCTTCAGGATTTCTGCCGACAGCGTTCGTGGCTCCGTTCAAACCCTGACCCATACCATTACCGGTGCCGATGGTTCCGAACGCAATCGCCAGACCAGCTGCGATTAAGGAGCAACCGATAATGATCGCTTTCGTGTAATCAACCGTTCCTGTTGCAGCCGCTTCCGGAGCTGCGAAGACAAAAGGAGCAGAAACAATAACCAACACCATCGCCAGAACGGAATAAACTAAACTTTTTTTCATGTATAGCCTCCTAATTTTTTTGTGACGGATTTATGCCCGGAACCGTTATAACTGTGTTCGCCTTAAATAAACCTCCTTTCTCTAAGAATTTAACGACTACCGGTCATGTGACAATATTTTTATAGATCCTTCAACCGGTTGTCAAGGAATTTTTGGAAATATTTTCCAACCCGAGGCAAATCTTGATTTTCTCACACAAGAGGTTTAAGACGTACGCATGAGAACACTAACGGTACAGGAGAAAAAGGCGGCCAGCATCCTGCAGCGCGACCTGCCTCTGATCAGCAAGCCTTTTACGGCGGTTGCTGATGCCTGCGGCCTGGACACCGGCCAATTGATCCGTCTTTTAAGCGATCTGTCCAAGACCGGCGTCCTCAGAAAGATTGCCGCCATTTTGCGCCATCAGAATGCCGGTTATCGGAAAAACGCCCTTGTGGTCTGGTCCGTCCCTCCCGGCAATGCCGATAGTGCAGGACGGGCGTTTGCGTCGCTGCCCTTTGTTTCCCATTGTTATGAGAGAGAGCCCGCGTTTCAGCAAAAATATAATATTTTCACGATGCTGCATGCCAAAGGCAACGATTTTTCTCCGCTAATCGACGCGATGACGCATTTGATCGGCAACACCGATTACCTCATTTTGGAAAGCCTGCACGAATACAAAAAAACGTCTCCGGAGTATTTTTAATGGGTCAGCAAGAAGATGATGTTGCTTTTCACGAAGCGAGCCAGGTCATAGCGGGCGGCGTGAATTCACCGGTACGCGCCTGGAAATCGGTTGGCGGCAATCCGGTTTTTATCGACCGCGGTCAGGGCAGCAGGATTTATGATTCTTCAGGAAAAGAATATATCGACTACGTTCTGTCCTGGGGACCGATGATTCTGGGCCACGCTTATCCGGAAGTCGTAGCCGCGATCTGCGAAGCAGCCCGGAAAGGAACCAGTTTCGGCGCTCCTACTCATGCCGAAACGGTGATGGCCAGGCTCATCAGTGAAGCGATTCCATCTATCGAACGGGTCAGAATGACGAGCTCCGGTACGGAAGCCGCCATGACGGCCATCCGCCTCGCCCGCGGCTATACGGGCAAAAAAATGATCATCAAATTTGATGGCTGTTACCACGGCCATGCCGATTCACTTCTGATTAAGGCAGGTTCGGGCGTCACGACGCTCGGTATTCCGGGCTCTCCGGGAATTCCGGAAGAACTTGCCGGCCTCACTCTGAGCCTGCCCTACAATGATACGGCCGGCATTGAAGAAGCGGTCGAACGCCATGCGTCCCGGTTGGCTGCGGTTATCGTCGAGCCGGTTGCGGGAAACATGGGGGTCGTGCCTCCGCAAGAAGGTTTCCTGAAAAAATTGCGGGAACTGACCTCCGGAAATAATATTGTGCTGATTTTTGATGAGGTCATTACAGGATTCCGCTTCCATTTCGGCGGTTACCAAAACTTGATCGGTATCACGCCGGATCTGACGTGTCTGGGCAAAATCATCGGCGGCGGTCTGCCGGTGGGCGCCGTGGGCGGGAAAAAGGAAATCATGGAAAGACTTGCGCCGACGGGCGATATTTATCAGGCGGGAACCCTTTCCGGCAATCCGCTGGCGATGAGCGCCGGAATCGTTACGCTGCAAATTCTGAAATCCAGAATCGCCGATTTTGCACTGCTCACGAATCAGGCCGACATTCTGTGCCGCGAAATGGAAAGTCTTTTTTCCAAGCGCGGCATTGCCGTCTGCATGAATAAAGTCTTTTCGATGTTTACCCTCTTCTTCCAGGAAGGACCCGTCAATGATCTGCCAGGCGCCTTGCAGTCCGATGTGAGCCTGTTTGCCCGATTTTTTCACGGCATGCTTCAAAACGGCGTCTGGCTGGCGCCATCGCAATTTGAGGCCGGTTTCTTATCTTTTGCCCACACGGGCGCAGACGTGGAGCGGACGCTTGAGGCCTGCGCCAAGACACTGAAAACGCTATGACGGCCTCATTGACAAGGATCATTCAATACGGTATTAGATCGTTCCTTTTGACCTGACACAAATACCTGCTGATCGAGGAGCCTGTTTCTCAATGAAGAAAAACTTAACTGCACAGTCTTTTTATGCCGGGAAAAACAAGATTGCCGTCATCGGTCTGGGATATGTCGGTTTGCCGCTGGCGGCGCATTTATCAAAGCACTTCAACGTAACAGGTTTCGATATCAGCGAAGCCAATGTCGCAGAACTGAAAAAAGGCCATGACCGGACAATGGAACTTTCCGATGTCGAATTGCAGAAGGCAGCCATTCATTTCACATCAAAACCGGCAGAGCTCGCCGCCTGTAAATTATTCATCGTCGCCGTTCCCACGCCTGTCGATCATTTTCATGTTCCCGACCTGACGGCCATCGAAAACGCTTCTGCGATCATCGGCAAGCATATGTCAGCCGGATCTTGCGTTGTCTATGAATCAACCGTCTACCCGGGTGTGACCGAAGATGTCTGCGTCCCTATCCTGGCTCGCGAATCCAGGTTAAAATTCGGCAGAGACTTTACGGTAGGATATTCTCCTGAACGCATCAATCCTGGCGATAAAGTGCACACCGTCGATAATACCGCCAAGATCATTTCCGCTTCCGATCCGGCAACCTTGTCTTTGCTGGAAGGCATTTACAGCGCCGTCGTCAAAGTTGGCCTGCACAAGGCATCGTCCATCAAAGTCGCCGAAGCCGCCAAAGTGATTGAAAACACCCAGCGCGATATTAATATTGCCTTAATGAATGAACTGGCCATCATTTTCAATAAAATGGGCATTGACACACTCGAAGTCCTGGAGGCCGCCGGCACAAAATGGAACTTCCTCAATTTCCGCCCGGGACTGGTCGGCGGGCACTGTATCGGAGTTGACCCTTATTATTTGACCTATAAGGCGGAAAGCATCGGCTACCGGCCGGAAGTCATTCTTTCCGGCCGAAGAATCAACGACAACATGGGCAAATACGTGGCCGAAAGGGCCGTTAAAATGCTGATCGCCGCCGACGTCCAGGTCAAGAAGGCCCGAATCGCCATTTTGGGACTGTCCTTCAAGGAGAATGTTCCGGACTTGCGTAACACGCGGGTCGTGGATATTATCGAAGAACTGAAAGATTACGGTGTTACCGTTTTAGCGCATGATCCGCTTGCCATTCCCGAAGAAGCGCGTAAGCACTGCGGCATTGACCTTGTATCCCTGAAAGATATTAAAGATGTGGATGCGGTTATTCTTGCCGTAGCCCATCGCGCATATCAGGAACTGGGGATCGAGAAAATATCCTCACTCTGCCGGAGGGGCCGGGCGATTCTTCTCGATATCAAGACCGTTTTCACACCGGATCAAGCGCGAGCACTGGGCATCACCTATTGGCGTTTATAAGACGCTCACAGGGGAAACAATAACTTATCACCGCGTCAAGTAAAGGACAAAATTTTGCTTAAAAATAAACGAATCATTGTCACAGGCGGCAAAGGATTTCTGGGACGGCATCTGATCGGCAAACTTGCCGACCATAACTGCCAGGCGATCGAGATCGTTGATCTGCCGGAATATAATTTGACCGACATCGCAGACGTCCGGAGAATGTTCGACGATAAGAGACCCGATATCGTCATTCATCTTGCCGCAAAAGTAGGCGGCATCGGTTATAACCAGGAAAAACCCGCAGAGCTCTTTTATGATAATCTTATCATGGGCACACAACTGATCCATGAAGCCTATTTACATCAGATCGAAAAATTTGTGGCGCTCGGTACAATCTGCGCCTATCCCAAATTCACACCTGTTCCCTTTAAGGAAGAAGACATCTGGGACGGTTATCCGGAAGAGACAAACGCACCTTACGGCTTAGCCAAGAAGATGATGCTCGTTCAGTCCCAGGCTTATCGCCGGCAGTATGGGTTCAATTCCATTTTTCTCCTGCCTGTGAATCTGTATGGTCCGGGGGACAATTTTGATCCCCGCTCCTCCCACGTCATTCCCGCCCTGATCAAGAAGTGCTTTGATGCCATGGATAATCATTCTGATGTATTGGAGGTATGGGGAACAGGCCGGGCGACGCGGGAATTTTTTTACGTGGAAGACGCGGCAACCGCCATCAGCATGGCTGCGGATGCCTATGACAAAAGTGACCCCGTGAATATCGGCGCCGGATTTGAAATATCCATCAAGGATTTGACCGAGCTTGTCGCAAGATTGTCCGGTTTCACGGGAAAGATAAAGTGGGATTCCTCAAAGCCGGACGGTCAGCCGCGACGTCTCCTCGATACAGCCAGGGCCATGAAAGAATTCGGATTTAAGGCAACAACCGATTTAACTGCCGGGTTAACAAAGACGATCGACTGGTATAGGGAAAACCGTCACCGGTTGAATAAATCATGAACGACGGTCATGTTTTTAATTGACTTTGTCGCGAGCACATGTTAAGGAGCGCATCACTAAATGGATAGCGAAACCAAAAAATTGAGCATCCAGATGGCATTTGCCAGCAGCATTGGAATCGCTATGGTTCTGGCGATTTTTGGTTGCCTCCTTTTAGGAAGTTACTTAGATCGGAAGTTTGATTCCGGCCATGTATTCACTGTTGTCTTCCTGTTGATCGGGATTTCAGCCGGGTTTCGAAACATTTATGTATTGATCAAGAAAAATTTCAGGGATGAAGAATCCATCATAAAGAGTTTAAAAAGTGAACCACATCGCCAAAGACCCGCTCTTAAAAAGACTTGAAATTGCCAATTGGATTATTCTGGCAATTCTGTTTGTCCCTTCCCTCATTTTTGCTCCGATCAAATTTTCTCTAGGCGTTCTGCTGGGCGGTTTCATCAGCATCCTGAATTTCTACGGCATGGAATTCGGACTGCGCAATCTTTTTAAGAACCCCTCCGGCAATGTCAAACGGCCGACCATGATCAAATACTACATTCGCCTGGCTTTAACAGCCGTCGTGTTATATTTCTTGATTGCCGCCGAAACCGTCAATGTCATCGGCCTGATTATTGGACTTTCCGTGGTCGTGATCAACATCATTTTTGTGGTGATCACCGCCCTGGCAAAAAAAAACTTTATTGAGGAGGCTAGTTAGAAACAAATGGAACCCCTGATATTCTTCCACACGAGTTGGCTCAAAGATGTGGGCATTAATATGACCATTGTTTTCAATACGTTGTTTATCGTTGCCCTGCTTTCCGTGCTTTCATTCCTAGCCACCCGGCGCCTGCAGGTTTATCCGGGCCGGCTGCAAAATGTCATGGAGGTCATCATCGACGGCTTTCATTCATTGCTGCTCGATACAATGGGACAGCACGGAAAAAAATTCTTTCCGCTGATCGCCACCCTGGGATTATTCATTCTGACGTCCAACCTCATTGGAATCATTCCGGGATTCGAATCCCCCACGGCCAACATCAACACGAACCTGGCCATGGCTCTGGTCGTTTTCTTTTCGACACACGTCGTCGGCGTCATCACGCACGGGTTCAAATACGTAAAACAGTTTCTCGGTCCCGTCTGGTGGTTGATTCCGCTGATGCTGCCGATCGAGGTGATCAGCCATTTGTCACGGCCGTTGTCGCTGACCTTCCGGTTGTTCGGTAATATCGCCGGTGAAGACATCGTTCTGCTCGTCGTCCTCCTTCTGGTTCCGTTGCTGGTTCCTCTCCCCATCATGGTTTTGATGATTTTCACGTCGATTGTCCAGACGCTGGTTTTCATGCTCCTGGCCATGATGTATATCGGCGGTGCAATGGAAGAGGGCCACTAGCAACAACTTGCGTCCAGAAGCAACGAAGGTCGTTCCAAAACGGCGCTTCATGTCATGAAAACATTAAAGCAGCTGACGGCAACCGCTATCGGCTGCTTTTTTTTTCGGTCCGATTTCGTCAGGAAATTGTCCCATGAAGATATTTATCAATTATGATATCTGATGCTTGACGGCACGGCGCAATCGTAATATTGACCATGCGGATAAAAATTTAAGGGAGTTCTTATGTATAGCCTGGGAATCAATATCGGCTCCTCCAATGTTAAGGTAGCGATGCTTGACGGAAGCCGGACGCTCTGGAGTGCCGTAGAACCGCACGAAGGCAACTTTCTCGATACACTCAAAAAAATTCTTTCTAAACGCGAATTGCCTCATGACATCAAAGCCCTCTCCACGGGGACGGAAGGCCGTCATCTGTTGAACATCAACAGCGTCATTGAACCGCTCTGCATCGAGGAAGCGCTGCAGAAACTCAACTATCAGATTGACGCGCTGGTCTCTCTGGGCGGCGAAGATCTCGTCGTCTACACCCTGGATAAAAGCAATAAGATCATCACCAGCTTTTCCGGCAACAAGTGCGCTTCGGGCACCGGTGAATTCTTCAAACAGCAGCTGGCGCGGATGAACATGAAGCTTGCAGACATTAACAGCATTCCCGCAGACAGCTGCGTTTTGAAGCTCTCTTCACGCTGCTCGGTTTTCATGAAAAGCGATTGCACGCACCGCCTGAACAAGGGTGAAGCCAAAACGGGCGATATCGTTTTGTCGCTCTCCGACGTGATGGCGATCAAAGTCATCGATTTTCTGAAGCGGGCCAGAATCGAAAAGGGGAAAGTGCTGCTGGTCGGCGGCGTCACGCAGAATCCCTACATTCTGCGCTTCATCCGGGAACGCATGCCGCAGATTGAATTCGTCGTCCCGGAGCAGGCGCCTTACTTTGAAGCCTACGGCGCGGCCCTGATAGCGGAGACATCCGGCAGCAGCTTGCCGCCCTTAAGCGCCTTATTCAAAAGCAGCCAGATTCAATTTAAGAGATTCAAAAGCCTGCAGACCGCCGAAGGCAGAGTGACCTATCTGCCGTCACAAAAAGGAAAAGTGGTCGCCGGCCGCGAATATATTCTCGGCGTCGACGGCGGCTCGACCACGACGAAAGCCTGCCTGATCGACATTGAAACCAATGAAGTGACCGCATCATTTTACGGGCGCACGCACGGCGATCCGGTCAGTGCGCTCAAACACTGCCTGGAAGAAATGAAGAAGCAGATCCGCGAAGACATCGGCGACGGCACGATCAGCATCACGCTGGCTTCCACAACCGGCTCCTCCCGCGAGATCCTCGGCGTCTTCCTGGAAACACCCGCCGTGTACAATGAAATTATCGCTCATGCCGTCGGCACGTCGTTCTACCGGGATAATATCGATACGATTTTTGAAATCGGCGGCCAGGACGCCAAGTATGTTTCACTGAAAAACAAGGTCCCGATCGATTATGCCATGAACGAAGCCTGCTCCGCGGGGACGGGATCTTTTCTGGAAGAATCCGCGCAGGGAGATCTGAATATCCCGGAGGCCGCGCTGATCGGGGATATCGCGCTCGCCGCCCGGGAACCCCTGAAATTCGGCGAACACTGTTCCGCCTTCATCAATTCGGACATCCGCAACGCCATCCAGCAGGGCGCCTCCCGCGAGGATATTACGGCAGGCATTGTGACCTCCATCGTGTCGAATTACCTTAACCG
>SBEK01000104.1 GCA_009668925.1 Deltaproteobacteria bacterium | reverse complement strand
AATTATAGATTTTTAGATACAAACTAAAAGGTATCACTTTAAACCATAATGGAAAATGTCAAGAAAAATAGGGTAAAAAAGTTTCGAGAATCCATTCCGCTCAGTGTTTCCGAACTTGCCCGGAAGGCCGAATTGACGCCACAGACGATTGCTAAAATGGAAAAGGGTTTACCAACACGCAAGAATTCAGAGTTAAAAGTGGCGAAGGCCTTGCACAAGGCTTATGAAGAAGTTTTTCCTGAGTAGGACAAAAGGTCATTTATGATATTTTGCCTGGAGGCATGGTTGTTTCATGAAGATCGGCAGGTACTTAATTGCCTTTTTGTTTCTGATGGCTCTTCTCATTACATTCGGCAATCGCGGGATCGTTGACAACTATTTAATGGGCAAGAGACTCTCTCAACTGAAAGAGGCTAATCATTCTCTTATGGAGCAAAACAAGGAGCTGGGAGGTAAGATACTTTTATTGCGAAGCGATCTCGCTTATATCGAGTCTATAGCGCGCAATGAGTTAGGCATGGTCAAAAAAGGAGACGTTGTTTACCGGCTGGCAAAATAGCGGAGTGTTTTGACTCCGATAAAAATCACAAGACGGTGCTTTAATGGATTTAAATGAATTATTTTCAGGGTCAAAGAAACTTGTCGGTTTGGATATAGGTTCAAGCTCTCTCAAGCTTGCAGAAATCATCAGCACTTCTCATGGTCATATCCTGAACCGGTTCCGTCAAATCCCCGTTCCCCCCGGAATTATTGTTGACGGTGTCTTGGAGAACACCAGCGCTTTATCGTCGATTGTCAAGGAACTTTTCCGTAATTCCGGATGCAAGGGAAAAGGGGTCGTCACTTCTCTTTCCGGCAGTTCCGTTATAGTTAAGAAAGTCACCTTGGCCCAAATGGATGAGTCGGATCTGCGTGATTTAATTCATGATGAAGCCGGCAAATACCTTCCTTTTGATAATATGGATGATGTGAATTATGACTTCCAGATCCTGGGGGATAACGAATACAATCCCAATCAAATGGATGTCATCATTGTTGCAGCTAAGAAGACGGATGTCAACAGCTATTTAGATGCGGTTACCGCAGCCGGTCTCACCGTTATGATTATCGATGTGGATTCATTTGCGCTGGAGACCATGTATGAAGCGAATTATGAATTTGAGGAAGATGAGATTATCGTCATTGTCAACATTGGCGCCAGTCTGACGAACATAAATGTCATTAAGGGCGGAATGTCGATATTCACCAGAGATTTTACTATCGCGGGAAACGCAATCACCGAAGGTTTACAGGAAAAATATCACATATCTGCGGAAGAAGCGGAGAGGATGAAAATAGAAGGGATTTCCGGCAGTGAACAGGACAATGCAGATCTCAAAACCGCAATTTTGGATTGTGCTGAACCGATATGCTCAGAGATCGAAAGATCTGTAGATTACTTCCGCTCAACGTTCGGCGGCGACTATATCAAGCACGTATACCTGTCGGGTGGGTCATCCATGATCGCCGGCCTGAACAGCCACTTGTCTCAGCGATTGAATATAGAGACGGAGTCCATTAATCCACTGCTGAAAATCGGTTATAACAAGAAAAATATAGATGCAGCAAAAATTGACAGCATCAAGACAATTGGTGCCGTAGCCATTGGGTTGGGTTTAAGGAAAATAGGTGATAAATGATTAAGATTAATCTTTTACCTTACCGCGAAAAAGAAAAGAAAGAAAATCTTTCACGACAAATAACCATTATTGTCGGCCTGTTTGTCATTTTCATTCTGTGTCTTGTCCTGTTTCAGACCTATATGGTTTCTGAAGTAACAGCCCTGGAAGCGAAACTCAAGGAATCCAATCAAATTCTAAAGATCTTGAACGACAAGGTAGGTGATTTAGAAAAAGTTAAGCTCAAGAAGGCTGAACTGGAATTAAAACTGAGCGTCATCGCGACACTGGAAGAAAATCGCATACTGCCGGTAAAGACGCTTGATGATTTATCAATGCTGGTCCCGCAAAAAAACATTTGGCTGGTAAAGCTTACACAAAACGGCGACGCCCTCACCATAGAAGGAATCGGAAGTGATAATATCGCCGCCGCTGATTTTATGAAGACCATTGAAAATTTTTCTGCAATCAAGTCGGTTGATTTGATTTCTTCGAAAAAAGTTGAAGTTGCGGGGATAACTCTGCAGCGGTTTATTTTTGCCTGCAAAATGAAAAAGGGATTCTAAATTATGGCCATCACTATTAATGATATCAAAAAATTGTCTCCGCAGGCCAAGGCCCTGATTGTCATTCTGGTAATCTTCATCGTCACCTACTTGTATTATTTCTATTTCTTGTCAGATACTCTGACCAAGAAATCAAAACTTGAAAAAGATTACCAAGATGTGCAATTGCAAATTAAACAGAAAGAAAAAGTTGCGGTACAATTGGTTAAATACAAAGCGGACGTTGCCGCCCTGGAAGAGAATTACAAAATGGCTTTGTTGAAGCTTCCCGACCAGAAGGAAATTCCCGGTCTTTTCCATTCGGTTGCCTTGGCGGGAAGGGATGCGGGCATTGAATTTCAGTTGTTTGAGCCAAAAGCCTCCGTGCCTAAAATCCTTGACAAAGCGGAAACGGGCATTCCCAAAACTGCGGGTATGCTTAAGCCCACAGACCAGAAGCAAGCCGGAGCGCCTGCCGCAGACGTGAAAAAACCAGCCGTCAAGGGTGGAGCCAAACAGCCGGAACCGGAACCTTTTTATGAAGAAATACCCGTCAAGGTGACAGTAACCGGCAATTTTCAGAATGTCGTAAGTTTTTTCGAGAAAGTGGCCAAGTTACCTCGTATAGTTAATATCTCCGATATTTCCATCGGAGATAGGAAAGAAATAAAAGGACGAGGATATCTCCTTACAACATCCTGTACCGTTAAAACATACATGTTTGTTGATAAACAAGAAAAAACAAGTGAAAAGAAAAATGAAAAAAAATAAGACGATTATCTTTTGCATTGTGTTGATTCTTTTTTCAACAGCTATTTATGCCTTTGGCATAGAAATGAATAAACCATTGCCGCAGACTTTGCCCGCCGCGCGCACCACCCCTCAGCAGCCGATGCAGGCGCCTGCAGCGCCGCCAGTCGCACCAGCACCCGATAATGCATATAGCTATAATCCATTGGGCAAACCGGATCCCTTCAAGCCATTCATCGATATAGAAGTTAAAGCGGCAAAAAAAGAAAAGAGCAAAATAGAATCCATTTTCCCTCTGCAACGGGCGGAAGTAGAAAATTTCAAGCTTGTCGGAATTGTCGGGGATCAAGCACGCCGGGTAGCCGTCGTTGAAGATTCCAATAAAAAATTCTACCCGCTGTTCATTGGTACAAGAATCGGTCTTCATAATGGGAAAGTAACTGATATACTGGCAGACAGGGTAACAGTGGATGAATTGGACGGGAAAAAAATTAAGAGAATTATTTTGAAACTGCGCAAAAACATATAATGAGGTAATGTCATGAAAAGATATATATCCAAGATAATCCCTGCTTTCATCGTTTTTTGGATTTTTTTATGTTCACCGCTTGGAGTGATTGCAGGTTTCAGTGCAGATCAAAATAAGATCTCCGCGACCGAAAAAGAAGCGGCGAGTGTAGGGTACCTGGAGAATGTCTTATTTGAAAAGTCACCCGGTCGGGAAAGAGTCAGTCTTGTTGTATCTCAGCAGCCTGTGATCGCTCCGCCTTCCATTCAATCGGATAATAGTTTGCTCATCAGACTCGAAAACATGTTTGCTCCGGACAGCATGCGCGAAACACTGGGAGCCGGACAGTTGCTCAATGTGTCCGGCGTAAGGGCGCAGCAGCAGACGGCATCGGGAAAACAATGGATCAATCTTCGAGTCGGCCTTAAAGAAAATGTGCCTTATTCCATAAGGCAGGAAGGGAAATTGGTCATTATTGATTTCAACATCTCCACGGTTGAAGCAAAATTAAGAGCCGACAGCCAAAAGGATGTTGCGAAGGGAAGAGGAATATCATCTTCCGATGACGATATCGTTGGAGACGATGACATAAGAAGACCGGGCAGACGTGACGCGGCAAAAAAATATTCCGGTCGCATCATATCGCTCGATTTCCAGGATGCGGACATTAAGAGTGTTTTGCGGCTCATGTCGGAATATGGCAATGTAAGTATCATTTCCGGTGATGACGTCAGAGGAAACGTCACTTTGACAATGAAGAATGTGCCGTGGGAACAGGCACTGGATTCCATATTGGATATTCATGGCCTTGCCAAGAAGCAAATGGGCGATGTCATCAGTGTTATGACGAACGACAGAAAGAAGAAAGAGGAAGCCGATAAAGCACAAGCGGAAATGAGTCAGGTTAGAGCGGAAGAAACCCGCAAAGCAAGAGAGCTCCAACTTTTAGTTGAGAAAGGAAAACTGCGCCAAATACTTATTGAGGCCAAGATTGTGGAAGCGACGGAAGAATTTGTTAGAAACCTGGGCATCCAGTGGGGTTTCGGTAACAACTCATCCATAGGATCCTACGGCTTGGGGCTGTCCGCAGGCACGAATCCCCTCACCCAAACCAGAGCACAACAGCTTTCCTATCCGCCGGAAATTCCCTTTGTCCAGACAGGAACCGCAACGGCATTGACGATGGCTGCCGTGAATTTTCCCGCCAGTGTGCTCGGGCCGACGTTTGGTCTTGTTTTTGGCGGAGCTCGCGGTTTCATTGAAACACAATTATCGGCACTGGAAGCGACCACGCAGGGTAAGGTCATTTCGTCACCGAAAGTGGTTACGATGGACAATGTGAAGGCCGTCATCAAGCAGGGCGATGAGGTGCCTTATGTGACACCGGCCTCCGGGACGTCACCTGCGACCGTCACGTTTAAAGAGGCGGTTTTGCGGCTGGAAGTAAAGCCGAAAATTACGGATGAAGGCCGCATTTCCATGGAAATCAAGGCGACGAATGATACCCCGGATTACGCACAGGGCGAAAAACTTCAGGGGAATCCGCCTATCCGTAAGAATGAGGTAGAATCCAAGATTGTCGTGCAAGATGGGGATACTGTTGTGATCGGCGGAGTCTTCCGCGATCAGGATAATAAAATTGTGAGCGGTATTCCCTGGGCGTATAAGATTCCGGTATTGGGGTGGTTGTTTAAGACCGAAAATATTACCAGACAAAAACGACAATTAATGGTCTTCATTACACCGAAGATACTCTCCGGCTCCGGATATATTGAAGATGAATGCAATACCTCAAATCTGGAGAATTTGGATCGTTGCCGCAACCGAAAATAATTGGGAACTTCGCATACTCGATAATCCCTCTGCACGAAATGTGCTGAGGGATTTTTTATCGTAACTTGCGAATTGACCTTACTCGATTTTAACGGAATGATTAAACATGAAACTTAAGACCATACTGACGATATCGTTCCTGCTGTGCTCATTATCTTTCATCTCCTGCACCAACACACCGTGGCATAGAGATCAGGCGGATATTTATTTAAAAAAAGGGATGTCTCTGATTGAAGCCGGGCAATATATTGGCGCACTCAAAGAATTATCGGAAGCGGAGAAATATGCACCCGATGATCCCGAAATCAATTACTACTTGGGAGTCGCCTATCACGGACGTGGCCTGCGCGACAGGGCCATGGAACGCTTCCAGAAAGCAATAGCCCTGAAGAAGGACTATTCTGAAGCCCACAATTATTTAGGTGCCATCTACATGGATATGGGGCAATGGGAGAAGGCCATCGAAGAGTTCGATCATGCGCTGAAAAATTATCTTTATACGACACCGGCGCTTGCCTTGTATAATTCAGGCTGGGCATATTATAATCTGGAAAAGTATGATACGGCTTTATCAAGATACAGCCAGGCAATGCAACAGGACAGAACAGGAGTTTTGCGGGCGCAAATTGAAAAGAATATCGGCCTTGTATACGTAAAACAATCCAACCTGATCGAAGCAAAAAAGCATTTTGAGAAATCTGTCGAGTTGAATCCGTCTCTTTATGACGCTCAATTCTTTCTGGCCGAGACGTATCTTAAGATCAGAGATACGGGGAATGCAAAGAAATCTTTTCAGCAAGTCATCAAAGTTGCGCCGCAATCACCGTTCGCTCAAAAAGCGAGAGAATATTTGCGGTCTCTGAGATGATGATCTCTTAACCCCATGATCGATGGGGACGTTCAGCATGTCAACGTTCTGTCTAATCTGGGAACGTCTGGCATCCTCTGTTCAAGAGGATGCCATGAACAATTAATTTTAAGCCGAAGATCGTCTTGTCTTTCTCGACCAAAACAAAATCATGTTTCAAAATGGAAGGCTCGACGATGCGCTCGCTTGAGCTGAAAGATGAAGATTATCGCTTTATTCCTCATTCATTGCCGAATGAGGAAACGAATCGCGAAAAGGAAACTGTGAAAAAATGGGCCATCGGGCCGACGGATAAAAGCTCTGATCGCACTTCCGGCGGTCACAGAGATTCAGTCAGTAAAAAGGCGGTCGTCGAAATCAAGCAAATAATCGATTGCCGAGCGCACGCTGTCCGTCCCGTCCGGCGTCTGGTTGTGGTACTCTCAGGACAGCTGTCTTAGGCGCAAAGGATCAAAACGTATGGTACGCACGATATCCAATTCTTTTATTCCCAGGATGCAGACTGTTCGAGAAATCCTCCTTCGCCACCGGGTGGATGGCATCCTATTTTCCAATATGAGCAATATCCGCTATCTGTCGGGCTTTAGCGGCAGCGATGGAATTCTGATCATCAGTTCAGAAAGCGCCTGTTTGCTTGTCGATGGCCGTTATACAACGCAAGCCGCAGCGGAAGTTCAGCACATCCCCACCAGCCAGTATCAAAATAAAGTTCAGGGAATCGAGCGCGTTGCGAAGCAGATGGGCCTGAAGAGAATCGGCTTTGAGGCTGCTTTCGTGAGCGTGGAAATACACAATGATTTGATTCAGCGATTCAAGAACAAAGTGAAGCTTGTGCCGTTCGGGAAAGAGCTGGAATCACTGCGGGCATGCAAAGAAATACGTGAGCTTCAGGCCATGAAAAAGGCGGCAGCCATAGCCTCTGCAGCCGTAGCCAAAATCGTCGGCGAAATAAAACCGGGATGGACGGAACAGGAGTTGGCGCTGCAGCTGGAAGTCACGGCACGCCGGTCGGGGGCCGAACAGCTGGCCTTTGAAACGATTGTCGCTTCGGGCGAAAATGCGGCGCTGCCTCATGCGAAACCTTCGTATCGGAAGCTCAGGAACGGAGACTTCGTTGTCATTGATTTCGGCGTCAAATATCAAGGTTACTGTTCCGATGAGACGTGCACGATTGCAATTGGGGAATTGACAGCCGTTCAAAAAAATGCTTATCGTGCGGTGCTGCGCGCCCATGATGAAGCGATTGCTTCTATTCGGGCAGGCATGGCCGCGGCTGATGTGGATGCCTTGACTCGCCGCGTCTTGGGGAAAGAATACAGCCGTTATTTTACTCACGGGACCGGTCATGGCGTCGGTTTGGACGTTCATGAAGCGCCGCGCGTAGCACCGAGTTCGCAGGATATTCTGACCGCCGGAATGGTGGTGACCATCGAGCCCGGTCTTTATTTTCCGGGTCTCTGGGGAATTCGAATCGAAGACACGGTATGGGTCAAAAAAAATAGTTGCGAAATAATTACAAAGATGAATAAAAAACTCATCACTATTTAATGAATTTGAGGTTATGCTGTTATGAAGGTATTTCCAGAAGACCTGCTTTACAGTCGCGAGCATATATGGGTTCGGGTTGACGGAGATATGGCGACGCTGGGTATTACGGATTACGCCCAGGAAAGTTTGGGAGAAATCTTATCGATCGAATTTCCTGAAATTGACGCCTATGTAGAGCGTGACGAAGCTTTTGGTTCTATTGAATCAACGAAAGCGGTTGTGGATCTGATCGCATCGGTGAGCGGGACCATTATCAGTATCAACGAAGATATCAATGACGACATCGGTATTATCAATAGTGATCCTCATGATACGGGTTGGCTTGTCGTCATCGAGATGGACGATATGGAACAACTGGATGATCTCCTGGACGCGGCCGGCTATCATGATTTTATTATGCAACAGGAAGCTGAATAAGACTCTCTTATGATATGGCGTTTGCTCAATTACCGGTTGCACAGCGCCTCTGAGAACATGGCCATCGACGAGGCCATTTTTCAAGAAACCGTAAAACATAAAAGACCGCCTACCTTACGTTTTTTCGGCTGGCAGCCGTCGGCTGTTTCCATCGGCTATTTTCAGGAAGTGGAAAACGAGATCAATTTTGACCGGTGTCGCTTGACGGGAGTCGATATTGTCCGCAGGATGACCGGTGGGAAAGCCGTCTATCATCACAGCGAAGTCACTTATTCACTCTCGGCGGCAAATTCGCAAAAGCTCTTTCCCAATGATATTGGGGGGACCTATGAGGTCATAAGCCGTTGCCTGGCACGCGGCTTGTCTTTCCTGGGAATCGGCGCCAAGCTGGCTGCGGCCGATGTACATGAAAAACGGGAACCGACCTCTCGCTGCTTTTCCGTTCCTTCCGGAAATGAACTTCTTGTCGAAGGGCGCAAGATATGCGGAAGTGCGCAGATGCGGACCCACGGAGGCTTTTTGCAGCACGGATCATTGCTGATGAAATTCGATGACGCCGAAACATCGGCCTTGATTTTTTCGAAGCAGGCACGCGAGACAGCCGAGCACCTTAGACGTTCCGTTACGGCCGTGAACGAGGTAATTCCCATACCGGTCAGTGAAGAGACGCTCTGCCGGGCTTTGCAGAAAGGCTTTATTGAAGAGTTGGGCGTCCATCTGGCAGAAGGGCCCCTGACTTCGGATGAAGAGGCATTAAGCGAACTGCTGATGAAAAAATACGCGAGCGACGCCTGGAATTGGCGGCGAAAGAAAGAGTAATCCACGTTAGCGAGGGGAACATTGAATTTCTGACGTGTCAGCAAAGGCGTATGATGGCCCGATCCATAGGGTTGGACGAATTTCGGTGCAATGCTTGTCGCAGGGCATCTGTTCAGAATGTGCCGCAGACAATCAATACAATGTTGCGGTGATAATGCTTGTGATCACTCTGCAGAGAGGTCGCGGGTCAGACCGTTTTTCCCTGCCCAACAGAGGATTAGGGTTGAGGTCTGATGATCCCCCAAAGCTAAAGTGCCGGAGTCGCCGGGGTGTCATTCGTAACCGGCATTCATCAAATTTTAGTGTAATATCAATTTGTTGAAACCTATATCATGTGTGTATTGCCGGAGGGGTGAAGATCGTTGCAAAAGCCGGGGATTTCTTGTCCTCATTCTTTAGATTTTTGGTTGCAATTTTGATTCAGATCGCATATATGCAAACCTCACCGCTCGGGAACCGGCTAATAAGGTAAATTGAGCGGTGGCGGTGAAAAATTTACATGCGGGTGACCGCGGGAAAATCATCAACGCAAGAGCATTTATCAGACTCTCCGATAAAGGTGTTTTTCCGAGCAGGGAGCGTGATTTAACACGTTATTGAAAATTCAGGGTAGTTGACGACGCAAGATGATATTGCTTGTGTCGGACTGCCCTTTTTTTGCGTTTACACGGCGGATAAGAAATTTATCATCGAACTGAAATAATTTAAAGGAGGAGTATCATTGGAAGTAAAAGTAATTGATAACGACGTCGAGAAAGCTCTCAAAATACTGAAAAACAAACTTTCGAAAAGCGGCTTGTTCAAGGAATTGAAAGTCCGACGGGCCTATGAAAAGCCGTCGGTTAAGAAGAAGAGAAAAACAATTGAAGCCCGCCGCAGACTGGCCAAGGTTCAACGCCGGCGCAGCAACTGATTTTATCCGCGAATTATTAGATCCACACTCTTTTTGCACCATCATCTTTCGTCCGGTGTAAGGGATTGAGCCGCATGGAAAAGCAATATCTTATTGATTCATTATCCAAGGAAGAATCGTGGCGGATCTTTCGCATCATGGCGGAATTTGTGGAGTCCATCGAAGTTCTTTCGAACGTCCACGGGGCTGTGACAATTTTTGGTTCAGCCCGCCTCAAACCCGATGATAAGTACTATCAAATGGCGGAAAAGCTCGGGCAGCTCCTGGCGCATAATGGTTTTGCCGTCATCACCGGCGGCGGTCCGGGCATTATGGAAGCGGCCAATAAAGGCGCTGCGGAAGCAGGCGGCCAATCCGTGGGGATGAATATCAAGCTGCCTTTTGAGCAAAAACCCAATCCCTATGCCAATCTTCAGCTGGATTATAAATATTTCTTTATCCGCAAAGTCATGTTCGTTAAATATGCTGTTGCCTATGTGATTATGCCGGGCGGTTACGGGACGATGGACGAGTTTTTTGAAGCGTTGACGCTCATCCAGACCAAAAGGATGAAAAGCTTTCCCGTCATCCTGATGGGCAGAGACTACTGGCAGGGGCTTTTGGACTGGCTGAAAACTTCAATGCTGCAAAAAGACATGATTCTCCCCTGCGATTTGGAAATGATCCAGGTTATTGACGAACCGGAAGAAGTCGTTAAACACATCAAGAAATACGTCATTATCTAAACTCAAACAATTTTAATTCCCTGAGAGTCGGTATGACCTTGGAAAAAGCAATTATTGATTTGAAGAAGGGTCATGCTGCGCCCTGCTATCTTTTGTATGGTGAAGAAGAATATCTAATCCAGGAAGCGCTGAACCAGATTTTGGACATTGTCATGCCGCCTGCCGACCGTGATTTCGGCCTTTTTTTTCTCGACGGCGAAAATTCGGATTTCGATGTTCTGAAGGATCATCTTCTGGCGCCGTCGTTGCTGGGCGGCAGAAAAGTTGTCGTCGTGAAGAACACGACGGTTTTTCAGTCACGTGAAAATCTCCGCGATCTCATCCAGAAGATTCGGGAAAACCTTGATGAGCACCCGGATAAAGCTGCTAAATATTTTCTGACATTTTTGAAAATATCCGGCTTTGCCTGGGAGGACATGCAGGGAGCCGGCTGGCAGAAGATCACTGATGAGCAATGGCATCAGGCGGTGGACGGAGATTTCGGTGACGACAGAAATAAATGGCTGCCGCGGATTATCGAAATTTGCGTCGCCCGGGGATGGACGTCCGGCGGCACAGCCGATCCCGCCTCGCAACTCGAAAAACTCCTGGACGAGGGCCTTCCCGCGGATAATTGCTTGATTCTGACCGCAGAGGCTGTTGACAAGAGAAAAAAAATCTTCAAGGCGATCGACAAATCGGGAATCGTTTTGCATTTCGGCCAGATCAAGGGTGAGGCCGCAACGAAAGACACGCTCCGGCGGGAAGCCCAAAAACTGCTGGACGCGTCCGGCAAGAGCTTGGCGCCGGCGGCCTGGACCGCGCTGGGAAAAAAAACAGGATTTCAACTGCGTCCGTCATTAAATGAATTGCAGAAGCTCATATTGTTTGTCGGCGGGCGATCCGTTATTGAAGGGAAGGACGTTGAAGCCGTTGTCGGTAAAACCAGTGAAGATTCCATCTTCGACTTAACGACGGCTCTGGCCGTCAAAGATGCGACGGCGGCGCTTGCAGCGCTTAGAGCTCTGCTGGACCAGGGAGAGCATCATTTGATGATCCTGACGATGATCAGCCGGGAAATCCGTATGCTTTTGCAGGCAGCCATCCTGGTTCGTTCAGGAAAAGTTCCGGGACTTACTCCGGGGATGGACTATGGGTCGTTTCAAAAAAATATTTATCCGGCGGTGACCGGGCTGGCCTCTATGGCGACCCGTCAGCAGGATTTGCTGGTCAATAAGCATCCCTTTGTGATTTTCAATGCGCTGCGTAACTGCGGCCGGTTCCCCTATCATGTTTTACTGAGTTATCTTGATGATCTATTGGATATGGACCGGGCCATGAAATCCTCGGCCACCGATCCGCAGATTTTACTGGAGCGCTTTCTGATCAAGGCCTGCACGCTCTGATGGGTGTCGGTTCTTATACCCCTCAGAAGGACGATCGCCGATTGGATCGGCATTGGGATCTTGCCGGAATCACCTGACGCAGAAGATGTGTTGGCGCCAAGAGTATCGCCGCAATTTACACGTACTTCAATGCCCTAGCCGGAGCAACCGGTTGCACAGGCCATTTTCCTCAATTTACAGCTTTTTAATTCTCGCCCGGGATTGTTTTTGCGCGCGGGACAGCCTGTGCGCTGGTCCCTTTTTGGGGCCCTGATGACCGGTATCTTCCTCTTCATCATCCTTCATAACCGTATATTCGTGATCGGCTTGCGTTGCGAGTTGTCTGTCCACGACGGATTCAAACTCCGGAGACGAGATTGCCGCTTTACCTCTGCGTGTCGCGTAGGAGGCAATTTCGCGGTCGGAAGAAACAACGAGGATTTCTTCGTCGGAGGAGGCGATGATTTTTTTGAGTACATCATCGGCTTTGACGCCTTTGGACGAATAGATCATATAGATGCCGCCGCTGTAATCCCGTTCCTCGTGCGCGCTGCCGCCGACCCATCCGTCAAAGACCACCGTAATTGTGTGATCCTTGGAGCGTTTATACTGTATCAGCCAGTCGATGAGCGCATTGCGTCCAGCCTCGAGACTGATTCTTTCAAAACGGCGCAGGCGGATGGACTGCCGGATCAGGTTGTAACCGTCGATGTAAATATGCATGGCTCATTTTGGCACATTGAAGTAGCGGATTCAACGAAAAAAGGAGAGGTATTTTTCTTGACGGAAGGTTGTCCGTCTGTTACCGTCGCTCATCTTTGGTGACTTTCCGGCGGGGCGACCCGCTGAACAATAAATCATTCGGAGGCTTTTATGGAAATTAAGAAGATATGCGTGTTGGGTGCGGGCCTGATGGGTAACGGCATTGCGCAGGTTTGTGCGACGGCGGGCTACGACGTGGCCATGAGAGACATCGAACAGAGATTTATCGATAATGGCATGAATACCATTAAGAAAAACCTGAGCCGTGATGCTGAAAAAGGGAAGATTACCAAGGAACAGATGGAGGCGATACTGGGGCGGATTAAGCCCACGCTGGAGTTAAAAGAAGCCGCCGCGGACGCTGATGTCGTTGTGGAAGTCGTTATTGAACTCATGGATTTAAAGAAAAAAGTATACGCGGAACTGGAAGCGGTTGTTCCATCACACTGCTTGTTCTTCACCAATACCTCGGGTTTGAGCATCACGGAAATGGCCGCCATTACCAAACGGCCGGAACGCTTCATCGGGACGCACTTTTTCAACCCCGTCCCGGTCATGCGCCTTCTCGAGGTCATCCGCGGACAGCAGACCTCCGATGAGACCGTGGAGATCGCCAAAGCCTGGGGCAAGAAAATCGGCAAAGAAGTCGTCATGGTTAAAGAGGCGCCGGCGTTTGTCGTGAACCGCATTTTGTGTTCCATGATCAATGAGGCATTTTTTGTTCTCGATGAAGGTCTGGCCACGCCGGAAGACATTGATAAGGCGATGCAGCTGGGCTGCAACCATCCTATTGGTCCGCTGGCGCTGGGTGACCTGATCGGGCTCGATACACAGCTCAGGATTTGCGAAGGGATGAACCGGGAACTGGGAGATAAGTACCGTCCTTCGCCGCTTCTCAGGAAGCTTGTTCGTGCCGGTCATTTAGGACGCAAATCCGGCCGCGGTGTTTACGACTACAGCAAGAAATAATGAAGATTCAAAAAAGATTTACGGCGGCCATCGGGTTGGAACGAGGCCGCCGTTTTATATGGATGGATCGGCCACGGTGAACTTCTCCGGAGAAAGCTCAGGGGTTGTTCGCTGCCGCTTTCAATGAGGCGATGGTTTGTGCGTAGTTGGCCGTGCCGAAAACCGCAGCGCCCGCCACCAGCACATCGGTTCCGGCCTGGGCGATGGAAGCGATGTTCTGAAGGTTCACTCCGCCATCGACTTCCAGGAGCGTTTGGGGGGAGAGTTCGGCGATCATGGCGCGTGCCCGTTTAATTTTGGAAAGCGAGCTTGGAATAAACTTCTGTCCCCCGAAGCCCGGGTTGACAGACATGATCAAAAGCAGATCGACATCAGGGAGGATCTCTTCAACCGAACAAAGCGGCGTTGCCGGATTCAGGGATAGACCTGCTTTCTTTCCCGTCTTCTTAATTAATTCGACTGTCCGGTGCAGGTGATGGGTCGCTTCTACATGGACGGTGATGTAATCTGCTCCGGAAGCGGCGAAGGATTCGATATAGGGATCAGGATCCTTAATCATCAAATGAACATCAAAAGGCAGGCCGGTCGCTTTGCGCAGGGCGGAAATGATGGCGGGCCCCATCGTGATGTTGGGAACGAAGTGCCCGTCCATAACATCCAGGTGAATCCAATCGGCGCCGGCTTGTTCGACTGCCGCGATTTCCTCGCCTAGTTTTCCTCCGTCGGCGGAAAGAATTGACGGGGCAATCAATTTCATAAAGAGGTCTCCTATTGTTTTGCCATCAAAATATACTAAAGCACCGAGCCTGTCAACCCTGGTAGGTTAATAGGCTATAGGCTGTTAGACTATGAGGTTGAGAATTTGTGCGCTTCGCGTCCTTCAATCCAAACCTATCAGACTAACAGCCTACAGTCTAGTGTGGTGCGTCACAAATCCCTTTGCGTAGGTTTACGAAGAACAAGGGGTTGCAACTCCTTGTTCTATGGAGATTTACGATCATTCATGGTCATGCAACACAACCAAAATATGTAAAGAAGCGTTAGACGCACTACACTAGTAGCC
>SBEK01000103.1 GCA_009668925.1 Deltaproteobacteria bacterium | reverse complement strand
GGATCATTGACAGCCCGGCCGCGTCTTGGTAAGATGCCGCCGTCTGGATATCTGAATTCTGAGGGAGCGGCCGATCATGAAATGGACCGGGAAAAAAGTTGGCCTCGCTCTGGGCGGCGGCGGCGTCCGCGGCCTGGCTCATATCGGCGTTCTCAATGTTCTCGCCGAGGAAGGCATCGACATTGATCTGATTGTGGGGACCAGCGCCGGCGCACTGATCGGCGGCGCTTACGCGGCGGGCCTGACGACGCGGCAAATATCGGAAAAAGTGGATGCCTACCTGAAGAGTCCCGAATTCGCGGACTCCGCCATCAAGTCCATCGGCCAGTCGTTTTCACCGGGGCCGAAAAGCCTTTTGCAAAAGATACAAAACTTCACGAGAAATCAGTATTACCTGGCCCGGGCTTTATTCAAGCCTTCGATCCTGCCGTCTGAAGATTTTCAGTCCCTCGTCAATTACCTTCTTCCCGATGTGGATATCCGCCAGACCCGCATCCCCTTTTATGCCGTGACCACGGACCTCCTCACCGGCCGGCAGGTGGTCTTGAGTGAAGGGCCGCTGCGTCAGGCCGTCCTCGCGAGCAGTTCCGTGCCCGGCGCCTGCGAACCCGTCCGCATGAACCAGTGCCTTCTGGCCGACGGAGGCGTCACCAGCCTTGTTCCCGTCCATGCGGCGCGCGAGGCCGGTGCGGATGTCGTTATCGCCGTCATGGTGGATCGTGATTTGCCGGCCGATGCCGGCATTGAAACGGCCAAGGATGTTTTATACCGGGCCGGCGAAATTACCTCCAATGCCCTGGAAGCCGCCGAGCTGCAAAATGCCGATATCGTCATCCGGCCGGAGGTCGGAGACCTGCACTGGACGGACTTCAGCCGGTCGCACAATCTCATCAAAGTCGGTGAGATTGCCGCACGGGATTGCCTCAAAAAGATCAACGAATCTCTTCCCGTGTCCCGGCGGCTGTCGCGTTTTGCCCGGCGCTTTCTGAAAAGGGAAGAAACGGAAAAGATTTCAGCCGGCGAAAACCCGCCCGGCGCCGCCTGACCGGATGGCGAATCCGTCTGTCGCTGTGCGGCCGTGTTCTCCTGAATGTTCAGTCAAGTCTTTTGGACGCGACCGGAAGCAATAATTCACCCGTAATAAAATACTACGGAGCGATGATTTCAATCGTCGCCTGAAGGAAGCGCCCGCTGCCCGCGTCCGCGGATTTTTCCTGCACCGGCCCGAGCGCTTTCAATTTCGCAAGCACGTCTTTCCAGCTTCCTTTGGACATCTCGGCCCGGACAACAAAAGCTCCGCGCTGGGTCTGCCTGGAAATGTTTTGCGCTCCATGACTGGCCAAGATTTCCTCAATCTTCGCGAGCGCAGCGTTCGGATCATCAACCTGGATCGATACGCTCGCTTTCCAGGATGCCGCCTGCGACATGTCGAGCGACTGCGGCGCGGGCGGGGCGGCCATTTTGTATGATTCTCTTTTTTTCGCCGGCGCGGGCCAGGCTTCCAGCGCCGCTTTTCTTTCCTGATCGGCCGCCGGCGCCCTGGCGGCTGCCGCTTCATTTTGTTCGGCCGAAAGCGACGCTGCGGCTTTGTCTTTGCTCTCGGCCAATCCCTTGGCCCGGGAGGCATCAACCTCGCTTACGACGTCTGCCGTTTTCTGGGGCGCCTCCCGTTTTTGGAGTGTGCCGCCCACAACTCCGCCGCCGGTCATTTGCTTGTCCTCTTTCGTTTCTTTCCGGACGGCGGCTTTTGGCTCGGGCCTTCGCGACGGCAATACCTTTTCCTCTTTCTGCGGCTTTCCGGGCGGCTGCTCTTTTTGCATTTCCACAACGGGCTTTTGTGCGCCCGGCAAAATTTCTTTCACCTGCTCGTCGCCCGACCGGTAAATATAGACGGCCAGCACCGCAATGACGATTGTTGCCGCAATCTGGAGCGGAATCCTGAACCTAAGCGGATAGAACCATTTTCGTGATGCGCTTTTCTTGTCCGCTTCGCGGCGCACTCCGGACATGATTTTTTGCTCCAACCACGGCGGGGACTCTACGGGGGAAAGCCGATGGACGAGCTGCCCCGCTTTTTGCAGATAGGCCAGCTCTTTCCGGCAGGCCGCGCAGTCCGCCAGGTGTTCTTCGACCGCGCGCTTTTCCGCATCCGTTAAAATGCCCTCCGGATAAAGCGGCAGGAGATGCTCGATGTCCCGACATTTTTTCATAACTCACCTATGATCTTCCTGAGGCAGTCCTTCATCGCCAGCCGTGCCCGGGAGAGCCGCGACTTCACCGTCCCGTCGGGTATCTGCAGCATATCCCGGATTTCGTCATACGCAAACCCCTGGATGTCCCGCATGACGAGGACTTCCCGATAATCGGCATCGAGGGCCGAAATGCATTTTTGGACCTCGGCTTCAAGCTCCCGGCGTTCCAGGAGTTCGCCCGGATCGCCGCCCTCCGATCCTGCAAGGCCAGCGGCGCATTGGGTGCATTCCGGGGCGGGGTCATCAAGCGATGCGCTTTCATGCCGCGCCAGGCTCTGACGCTGTTTGAGCCTGTTCTTCGTATGATTCACAACAATCCGGTACAGCCAGGTGGAAAATTTCGCTTCCGCCTTGAACCGTTCGATGGCCCGGAAAGCAGCCAGAAATGCCTCCTGGGTCACGTCGCACGCCTCGTCGTAATCACCCAGCATCCGGTAGGCGATGTTGAGCATTTTCGAGGAATGCCTTTGGACCAAAACGGAAAAAGCCTCCGTATCGCCCTTTTGGCAGGCCGCAACATATGAGACATCGTCGTCGGCCGGCGGCGCCTTTTTGTTCTCTGTGATTTTAGACATTCGCCACACGGTTTTTGTTCCCCCGGCTTGGCCCGGTGATTTTTACACGCGACCTTTTTATCACACAATATCGCGATTGACTACTTCTAACATTTTGATATTATATGCATAACCCTCAAACATCCCGGAAAGGAGAATATCATGGCCCAAAAGCAAGTCATCGATGTTCACTGCCACCTTTTCAGCGCCCGGTATGCCGTGATGGAACTGGCTGCCGCGACGTGGAACCATCTGCAAGGCAGCTACCCCCACGCCGGGGGCGAAGCCGGAATAAAGGCGTTCCGGGGACCGGCGAAACCATTAGACGGCGTCAAGGAATTTGCCGCCTGGATCGCGCGGCTCCTGGACGTTAGTGTATCCGACGGCGAAGGCAATTTTAACACCGCGAGGAATTGTTTTGCGAAAAGCGCGCTGGGCAAGGACGCGTCGCTGATCGTGACGCCGCTGATGATGGACATTTATTTTGCGCTGTGGGACAACGCCGATGAAGAAACGACGATGCTCAAAGCAGGCCGCAGCAAACCGGCAGTCGCCGCGTTTGCCGTTTCCGAAAATCAGAAGAAAGACTTTGACGCTCACTTTGACATGATCCGGAAGCTCGTCACGGCAAACATTCGCCGGCAGACAAAAACGGGAAGATTCTTATCCGCCGGCCGGACACGCAACGACGTCTTTGAGGACGCCAAAAGAGAACTCCTGGCCGTTCCTCTTAAGCTTAGGCGCGGCGTCGACCCCTATGACGGCATCGAACTCTCCCCGGGCTACAAACACCACCTGCTGGAATTGGAGGCGCTCGCCGGAAAATATCCCCGGCAGGTGCAGCCGTTCCTGGCTGTAGACCCCCGAAGGATCGGCATCATGAAGCTGGTTGAGATGAAGATCAACAAAGGCAAAGGGGTTTTTAAAGGCGTCAAGATCTATCCGCCGCTGGGGTATCTGCCGACGCATCCGAATCTGGAGGCGGTCTTTGAATATTGCGAAAGATACGATGTCCCGGTCACGGCGCACTGCTCGCCGGGAGGCATGCAGAATTTTCGGGGGAAGAATTATGTCGTAAGCGGAACAGGAGACAATCACTGGGAGGATTTCCAAACGGTTGGGGGCAGCAAGAGCCGTTTTTACACCGCACCGGAAAAGTGGCTGCCGGTCCTCGCCAAATTTCCGAACCTGCGGATCAACTTCGCCCACCTGGGCGGCGGCGACCAGCTGGCGGCAGGCGAGACGGCCTGGATGAAGGACATCATCACCATGATACGGAACCACGCCTTGGTCTATACGGACGTCTCTTACCATACGCAAAAGGAACTGCCCGGAAAAATTCTGAAGATCGTCCGGCAGAATGAATGCCTCGCGAACAAACTGATGTTCGGCACGGATTACATCATGATCATGCTGGACAGAAAGCTCGGCGGGCTCGCCCGATACTTCAACTTCTATACGTCATTCACGGATAAGCTGCTGCACGGCAACGCGAAGGATTTCCTCAAGCTGTAGGAATCGGGTCTTCATTCCCGCCATTCGCCTGCATGCCTGCCTGGACAGACTCCGGAGAATTAAGGCTCATTCCGCGTGAGCGTCTTAAAATTTGAGACTGATCCGGTTTTGGCCGTCGGCAAAGGAATGTTCCCGCCCCTTCACGATATTGCCGACAATGACCATACCCAGATGATCGAGATCGTCTTTGGCATCCGCGTAACGGAAGGGATCAAAATTTTCTCCCCGGTACGTCAGGTCGATGGATATTTCATCCGCGTCCGGTGCATAGGCAATGGTCAACGCGGCGTCCGGCTGCCTGTCCGCATCGCAGGATTTCAATATTTCCATAAGGAGTTCTTCAAGGACAAGCTGAATCCGGGAAATCTGCCGCGGCGTCAGATGATATTTTAAACCGAAAACCTCGATTTGGGCATTCATGCTCACCAGATCAAAATCTGCGGAATGGATTTCGTATTGGAAGGTCGAAAGCCTCCTGATGAAGGCGCGCGTTTTTTCCTTTTGGGGACGCTCGAAAATATCGGCGGCGGTCCCTTCCTCATAAACGCCGCCTTCGTCCAAATACAGGACCCGATCGGCCGCCTCCCGGGCAAAGTTCATTTCGTGGGTGACGATAAGCAGCGTCAGATCCATTTTGATCAGCTTGCGGATAATCGCCAGCACCTCGCGGGTCATGGTGGGGTCGAGCGCCGAGGTCGGTTCATCCAGCAGCATGATGTCCGGTTCCATCGCCAGGCACCGGGCGATGGCAATTCTCTGCTGCTGACCGCCGGAGAGCTCTCGGGGATAGCTGCGGGCCTTCTGGGCAAGGCCGACCAGGGCCAGCAGTTCGCGGGCCTTCTCTTGGGCTCTTTCCCTCGTTTGTTTTTTGACCCAGCGCGGCGCCAGCGTAATGTTGTCCAGCACGTTTAAGTGTTGAAACAAGTGGAACCCCTGATAGACCATCCCCATCTTTTCCCGGACGCGGTCGAGGTCGGTTCCCCTCCTCGTGATATCAACGCCGCTTACGAAGATCCGCCCGGTGTCCGGAGGCGTCAGCATCGCCAGGCTGCGCAGGAATACACTCTTGCCCGCTCCGGAGGGTCCGATGAGGGCGACGCACTCTCCTTTCCGGATGTGGACGTGGACGTCTTTCAAGACGACGAGATCACCAAACCGTTTGCAAAGCCCCTGGACACGGATCATGCCGCGCCACCCCGTTTTTCTCCCAGAGCAAACAGGAAGTACACACCATACGATATTCCCAGGTAAATCAAGACGGCCAGAAAAAGGGCAAAGAAAGGATCGCCTGTTCGGGCGCCGATGTTATTGACGGTCCGGGTCAGGTCGGTGATCGTGATGTACCCCACGACGGAGGTCCATTGGATGAGATTGATGATCGCGTTTTGATAAACGGGTTTGGCGACCCCTCCCGCCTGAGGCAAGGTCACGGCCAGGAAGGCTTGCAGGCGCGAAAAGCCCAGCATCCGGGCGGCTTCGATTTGCTTACGATCCACAGCCGCGAGCGCCGAGTGCATGACCTCCGCGATATGGGCGCCGCTGTTGAGCGCGAATCCGATGACCGCAATGATCACCGGATTGATCCGGCTTCCGGCAAAAACCACATAATAGAGAATCATCAAAAGGAGCAGAACCGGACTGCCGCGCAGGACGGCGATCATCACGCCCGCGGTTTTACGGAACACTTTGGTTCGGGACATCGTAAGCGAACACAGGGCGGCGCCCCAGAGCGTGCCGAACAACAGACCCAGTGCGGAGATGATCAGCGTCACCCCGAGCCCTTCGAGAATGGTCAGATAGGCATTCCCCGCCAGCAGATTATTGTAAATGGAACCGGCTACGGATTCGAAAAAACTGTCCATGCTTTGTTTGCTCCCGAAGAGCGACGTTAAATCATCGCCGGCATCGCCTGAATGTCCTCAACTCGGGCTTTGACGAATGCGGGTCCGGGCTCTCTGCAAGGCGGCCGAGACCTCTTTTCTCTGTGCGAACCTTCTCCTTCCAACACGGACATCACGCGACCTGTGCCGCGTTTGCCGCCCGATGACGGGACCGCTCATTTTTTGACCAAAAACGATGAACCGAAAAATTGGAAGTACGGAGCGGTCAGGGTCCATGTGCTTTGGGTATATTCATCGGCCAGCAGATTGTTGTTCACCTGAGAAACATAGAGATGAATGAAGATCACATCGATCTTCTTGCTTTGGAGCGCGGCGAATTTCGCCTGACTCTCCAGAGGCACAAACTCGAAATTAATATGTGACAGCTTCCCGATTTCCGAAAGCAGGGCGACGTTGTAGCCGGCGGGCCGTCCGTCCGCCGCAACATAGTCCATAGGAACCAAATCGCCGCACACTCCGACATGGACCGTCTTGGCGCCGGGAATTTTCGGAATCTGTTTTACACTGGGTTCGTTGTCGGACGGCAGATCGGTGATCCAATCTTTCTGCAATTTGCTTAAGGTGCCGTCCTGCTCAAGCGCGGCCAGCGCCCGATTAACGTCTTCCCTCAGCCGGGCGTCGTCGCTGCGGACGGCCATGACCACATTAAATTGCGGATTTCGTTTTGCGGCAAGAATGCCGAGATTTTTATTGCGTTTCGCATAATAGTCGGCAACGACGCTCAATGTGTAAACCGCGTCGACCTTTCCGGCCAGAAGCGCCGCGGAGGCATCCGCCAGTCTGTTGAAATGAACAATATTCCTGGGTTTGACGCCCAAATTAGCCGTGACAACTTTCTCGTAGCTCTCCGGGGAGATGCCGATAGCGTTTACCCCGATCGACTTACCTTCCAGGTCCGACAACTTTCTTATTTTGCCCTTGTCTTCGCCTCCGCAGCCTGCTGCGATCACCGCCGTCAGCACCATAAAAATCAGCGTCAGCACGAATCCCGATTTGCTTTTCATCGCTTCTTTTCCTCCTCGGCGCGGGCAATGGTCTGATGAGGTACTTTGATCTATTTAAAAAATGACATCCCGCAGGCCGGAGTGCCTGTTCTCCATCCGGCTGGGGCAGCGTCCCCGCCGGATATCCGCCGTCCGTCTCCCCAGGTTTGCCGAGATCATCTGTAAAGAAGGCCGGCTCGCCTGTCAATGAAAAAGTGTCCGGACGAAAAAGATGAACACAGGAAGATGGCAGTGATTCGAGCATTGCCGGCAATGTCCGGCAGCCGCCGGCGTCATCTCGCGGCGCGCGCAGGCGGGCCCCTTCTTTTTCCGGCAGCAGTCACGTCCGCCGCTTTTGTTTGGAAACGTGTTGACGGTGGAAGCGGTTGGGGTTTAAGTGCAAGAAAAGACAATTGCCAAAACAGCAAAAACATGCCAGGAGAAAAGGCAAATCGATCCGTCGTCCAAAACCGGAGAAACCCAATGCTTACGCCCGAAAGCCTGATCAATCAATTTGCCGAAGAATGCACGGCCTGCGGCCTTTGCGTTGACGTCTGCCCCATCGTCGCCCATACGGAGCTCAAGGACGCCGCGCCGCAAACGATCATGGAAGACGTCCTCGATCTTTTCCGGCTAGGCCGGATCGCCGCTCTGGCCCGCTTGCGGATCTATTCCTGCCTGTTCTGCAATACGTGCCTGTCTTCGTGCCCCCGGGGGCTGAACCCCGGCCTGGCCTTCGGCACGGGCAAGGCGGTTCTGCAAAAGCTGGGGGATCGGCCGCCCAAAGGCGTGGCGACCATCATGTCTCTGGGAGAGACGCTTCTCGAAAGCGCGATCCCGGCGTTTCGCAAACGCCTCGATGAGCCGGACCGGCTCATCACAGTCATCGGAAACGAAAAGCCCGCGCCCGTGAAGACGGTTCTTTTCGCCAGTTGCTTCGGCCTGATTGAAGGGTCCGTCCTGCACACAACCTTGAAAATCCTGGAGCGCATCGATCCCGGTGTCCGGATCCTGGGCGGTTATGACTACTGCTGCGGCGAGTTCCAGTTCATGGCGGGACAGCCCGAAGCCGCCCATCGGCAATTCGCCAAATTGATCGCGGGGCTCGACGCTCTCGCTCCCGAGCAGGTGGTCATGTTCTGTCCCACGTGCAAGATGACTTTCGACCACCATCATCCGGACACGAACTGGTCCTGGACGTTCATCACGGATTTCATCGCGGATCACCTTGATAAGCTGGGTCCGCTCGGGGAACTCAACGCCGCGGTTACGGTTCATGACCCGTGCCACTTTGTCCGGGGAGTCACTCCCGCTTCGGACTCGCCGCGCAGGATCCTGAAAGCGATTCCCGGCATCAGCGTCATCGAAATGAAAAACACCGGGGACGACGCCTTATGCTGCGGCGCCTATGCGATCACCGGAACGGGGAAGCCCGGTTACAATTTCCGGGACGCGAGGCTCAGGCAGGCCAAGGAAACCGGAGCGGATCTGCTCAGCCTTTATTGTCCGGGCTGCCAGATGGTTCTGGGCGCGGAGGCTCAAAATATCATGCCTCGCGTAACTTCCATTCTCAGCCTTCTGGGCCGGTCGCTGGGCATCGGCGGGACGTCCTCAACACCTTGACAAAACCATCGTTTGCCCGGGGAATTGAATCATTATTAGCGAACTTGCCAGTGGAAATAGCCGACAAAAACCTGCCGGGGACCATTTCTTAATTCCACCAAAATACGTCTCATGAACGCTTCAATATTGTCTCATTGAGACGGTAATGAATCATTTATTGACGCAAAAAAAACCAGCGGTCACAAAAGCCGCATTAAATTAATAACATAAGAATATCTGTTGCTTGGCATGATGAATGCTATTGATATCACCATGGCTTTCCAACTGCTGAAAACGATTCCGTATAAATAATCGGTTCGCAAGCAACTAAAGGAAATCATAAACTCACTGATCTTTTATTGAGGAAGCATTTCCGGGAATGATCGCTGTTATGCAGCTAAGATGCTTCTGAAGCCGGGCGGCGCCGGTGCTTACCACCGGCGGATTGATGGTTTGATCGGAAACGCGGGCATCATCATGAGGGATTCACCCGGATGGTGCTTTATAAACCTGAGAATGCAGGAGACCTCACCCACAACGGGTGATCTTCCATGCAGGAGCTAATAAAAGGCATACTAAGGAGGATGTATGGATTTAAGAGATGCGTATTTTGTAGACGGTGTACGGACGTGGTTCGGAAAGGCCAGGCAGGATGGTTTCTACTGGTATACGCGGGCGGATGACATGGTGACCAAAGTCATGAAAGAGCTCGTGAGAAGAAATCCTGCCGTTCCCTGGGGAGAAGTGGATGATTGTATCATGGGCGCAACAACTCAGTCCGGAGATCAGGGAACCACAATGGGCAGAACCGTAGTTTTCACTTCCGGTCTGCCCGAAACAGTGGCCGGATTTTCCGTGGACCGGATGTGCGCGGGCGGCATGACCTGCCAGAGCATCGGCTCGTCCTATATCAGAGCAGGTGTTGCCGATATGATCATTGCCGGCGGCGTCGAACACATGGCCCACCACCCCATGGGGGCGGGCGCCGATCCGAATCCGCGGATCGTCACCGAGAAGATGGTCGAGCCGAAATATTTCAACATGGGCAATACGGCCGAAAAACTCCACGACTGGATGCCCGAGCACGGCGAACAGCCGGTCACCAAAGACGAAGCCGACGAATACGCCTTCCGCGTTCTGGAACGATACTTCAAGGCGCTGGATGCCGGCTACTACGATAAGCACTGCGTCAATATGACGGTGTTCTCCCCCACGGGATGGAGGGTTGCCGACCGCGACGAGCAGGCCAAACGCGGAACCACCCTGGAGAGCATCAAAGGCCTCCGGAAGTTCCCCTTCAAGGCGGAAGGCCATGTCACCGCGGCCAATGCCTCGGGCTTGAATGACGGCGCCTGCGTGTCGCTTCTGATGTCCGGCCGGAAATGCAAAGAGCTGGGGATCAAACCCAAGATGAAGTTTGTCGGCGCCGCGTTCGTCGGCGTCGATCCGTCCGTCATGGGGTGGGGACCGGTTCCCTCCACGGAAAAGGTTCTGAAGAACTACGGCATGAAATTCTCAGACCTCGATATCATTGAACTCAACGAAGCCTTTGCCGTCCAGGCCGTCGGCTTCATGAAGCACTTCGGCATGAAGACTCCGGAAGATCCCAGACTCAATCCTTACGGCGGAACCATTGCCATGGGTCACCCGCTGGCGAGCTCCGGTGTGCGTCTGAGCATGCAGCTGGCGCAGGATTTCGAGTTGAACCCCAAAGCCAAGTATGGACTCACCACGATGTGTGTGGGCCTGGGCATGGGCGGTTCGATCATTTGGGAAAACGTAGTCGGGAAATCAATCTAGGAGGCTCATACAATGGCTAAATACATAACAGAATGTAAATTAAACTTCTTTCAGTCAAAGAAGGCAGGCAAAATAGCAATCGTTACGATGGACAACGGCCAGTTTCCGAATATCCCCAACACCTGGGGTGTCGAGGCCCTGGAGTCATTAAACAAAGTCATCGACGTCGTGGAGAAAGATAAAGATGTGAAGGGCTGGTTCCTGACGGGCAAGCCTTTTATCTTCAATGTCGGCGCCGACATCATGAGCGCCGATCCGAATGCAACGCGGCAGGCGGCACTGGAAATCGGCATCGCCGGACATCAGGCCTTCAAACGCATCATGGGGCTCAAAATTCCGACACTGGCCGCTTACAACGGCGCGACGATGGGCGGCGGCGTCGAGGTCGGGCTTTATCACAACTACCGCACGATTTCCAAAAGCCCGGGCGGGTGTGATCATTTTGCGCTGCCCGAATGTTTTCTGGGCCTCGTGCCGGGCTGGGGTGGAACGCAGCTCGTCACCAAGCTGTGCGGTCCGGAAGCCGCCATCGAACTGGTCATCACCAATCCGCTCAACATGAACAAAATGATCAATTCCGTAAAGGCCTTTGAAATGGGGCTCGCGGACAGACTGATCGCCCCGGCGGAGTTCGTGGACGAATCTCTGGCCCTGCTGGAACGCATCATTACCGGCGAAGAAAAAATCGAGCGCAAGAAAGTCGATCCGAAAATGAGCGACGAGCTCTACAAAAAGACCAAGGCGGCGATCGTCGGCCGGGTTCATTCGGGCGCACTGTCCCCCTATCGGGCGCTGGATTTGATTAAAGGCGCGGGAGAATGGTCGCTTGATGAAGGATTCCAGAAAGAAAGCGAAACGCTGGCCGATATGATCACCTCCGATCAGTTCAAATGCGGCATTTACTCGTTTGACCTCACGCAGCGCCGGGCCAAGAAGCTTCCGGGCCGGCCGCCCAAGGAAGTCAAAGGCAACAAGATCGCCAAAATCGGCGTCATCGGCGCCGGCCTCATGGCCTCCCAGATGGCCCTGTTATTTGCCCAGCGCTATCAGTGTCCCGTGATCATGAAGGACATTAAGCAGGAATTTGTGGACAAGGGTCTGGCCTATGTTCGGGATCAGCTGGCCAAGACGGCGAAGAAAGGCAAACTCTCCGAGGCCGAAGCCAAGTGGATGGGCGAAGAACTCATCACCGGAACGATCTCCTATGATGAATTCAAGGATTGCGACTTCGTCATCGAGGCCGTGTTCGAAGAAATGTCCGTCAAACAGAAGGTCTTCGGTGATCTGGAAGCCGCCTGCAAGCCCGAGTGCATCTTCCTCACCAACACGTCGTCTCTCGACATCGCCGAGATGGGCAAGTTCCTCAAGGATCCGTCCCGCGTGGTCGGGTTCCATTTCTTCAACCCCATCGCCATGATGCCGCTCGTCGAAATCATCAAAACGGACAAGACCAGCGATGTCGTTCTGGCCACAGCCTTCGACATTGCCAAGAAGATCAAGAAGACGCCGGTCCTCGTGAAGAATTCTTCCGGCTTCCTGGTGAACAGAGTTTTGACGGCCATGTCGGACGGCATCTTCCGCCTGCTCGACGAAGGCGCCGATTTCCTGCAGACGGACAAAGCCGTTCACGAGATGGGCTTCCCCATGTCGCCGTTTACGCTGACCGCGCTGGTGGGCCCCGCCATTTCCCTGCATGTGCTGGAAACCTTGAACAAGACATGGCCTGACCGGTTCCCGGTCAATGTCGGCCTCAAGAACCTGGTGGCCAAGGGAAAGAAGACTATTCTGATTCCGGGAGACAAGGGAACGGTCATCGTCGATCCCGAGATTCTGGCCGGCTGGCCGCAGGGCAACAAGAAATTCACCGACGATGAAATTCGGCAAAGAGTGCTGGAACGGATCGCCCTGGAAGTCGACACGATCCTCAAAGAAGGCGTCGTGGCGAGCCCCAAAGATGTGGATACCGGCGTCATCATGGGCGCCGGCTGGCCGCTGTTCATGGGCGGCATCACCCCCTTCCTGGACCAGAAAGGCATTTCGAAAAAGGTGACGGGGAGCGATTTCCATCCGAACGGATTTCTGGCCATTGAAAAATAATGCGTGGTCATAGGCCGCATTCGTTCTGGTCAGGATCGCCAGTAACATTACAACAATTTGCAGGGAACGGCCTGTGGCCTCGCGCCACCTTCAGTGTGGTCAGGTTATGCGACCGTTCCCTGCTTCTTGCTAACATTGGAAAAGGAGGTTTCTATGGCAAGTTTATGGATTGACGAAAGAGATATCAAATTTCAATTGTATGAAGTTTTCAATATCGGAGAAACAGTTCTGGGAAAAGGACGCTATGCGGATCACGATGTGGATATGTGCAATATGGTGCTCGATCAGGCGCAGAAATTTGCCGAGAACGACATCGCCCCCACGTATCCGGATGAAGTTCATCGCAAGCCTGTCGAGGCGGTATTCAAGGAAGGCAAGGTTTTTGCGCCGGAGGCTTATCACCGCCTCTGGAAGCTTTATTGCGAGGGCGGCTGGATGTCCGTATCCGATACACCCGAAGTCGGCGGTCAGTCCTTTCCGCAGACTATCGGGGCGGCCTGCGCCAACATGTTTTTGGGCGCCAACCAGGCTTTTGTCATGTATACCGGCTTGACGCACGGCGCGGCGCGTCTGGTGGAAGATTTCTTCCAGCATCCCCTGCGCGACGTGATTCTTGAAAAAATGTATTCCGGCGTATGGGCCGGCACCATGTGCCTGACCGAACCGGGAGCGGGGTCGGACGTCGGCGCGCTGAAAACCACCGCCAAGAAGAATGCCGACGGCACGTACTCCATCACCGGCACCAAGTGCTTCATTTCCGCCGGCGACCATGATCTGACCGAAAACATCATTCATCCGGTCCTGGCCCGCATTGAAGGCGATCCCCCCGGCACCAAAGGCATTTCGATTTTCGTCGTTCCCAAGATCCGCATCAACGAGAAAGGCGAACTGGGCGAAGCCAACGACGTACAGTGCGGGAACATCGAAAGCAAAATGGGCATCCACGGCAACGCCACCTGCACGCTCAACTTCGGCACCGACGGCAAGTGCATCGGTTACCTCATGGGCGAGGAACGCGACGGCATGAAGATCATGTTCCAGATGATGAATGAAGAGCGTCAGGGCGTGGGGATGATGGGCGTATCGCTCGCCATGGCGGCTTACCTGCACGCGCTGGATTACGCCAAGCAGCGGATTCAGGGGCAGAACATCATCGCCATGGCTCTGAAGGATCCGAATGCCAAGGCGGTACCCATTATCCAGCATCCCGACGTGCGGCGCATGCTGCTCCGTCAGAAATCCGTCATGGAAGGCATCCGCGCCCTGGCCCTGCTTTGCTACTACTGCATGGACCGGGAAATGAACGCCCATGTCGAAAATAACGAGCAGGACAAAGAATACTGGCATGGCATGATCGAAATGCTGACCCCGATGGTCAAATCCTACTGCACGGAGAGGGGCATGGAAGTATGCAGTGATGCCGTTCAGACCTACGGCGGGTACGGCTTCTGCCGTGAATACCCGGTCGAACAAATGATGCGCGACCAGAAGATCAACCTGATTTACGAAGGCACCAACGGCATTCAGGCGATGGACCTCCTGGGCCGCAAACTGGGTATGAAAAAGGGCCTGTATTTCATGAATCTCCTGGGGCTGACCCAGGCCGCCATTGCCGAAGCCAAGACCAACGAGGCTTTAAAAGCGGAAGCAGCCGTTGTCGAAGGTGCGCTGAACGCCTGCGCGGGAACGGCCATGGAATTCGCCAAGATGATGAAGACGACGCCTTATGTGCCGCTGATCGGCGCCGCCGATTTCCTCAACTGTCTGTCCGACGCTCTGACGGGCTGGCTGCACATCTGGATGGCCAATGCCGCCACCAAGGGCCTGGCGGGCACCACGAACGACAGGGACAAAGCCTTCTACTCCGGCAAGATCCAGGGCGCGAAATTCTTTATCAACCGCATCACCATGCTCGTACCGGCCAAACTGGACTCGATCAAGAAGGACGAGCAAAGCGCCATGAACATCACCGAAGACGCCTTTGCCGTCTAAGCAAAATTTGAAGTTTCAATCACGAAGGAGGAACCGCACGGTTCCTCCTTTTTTTTTCGTCCGCGAACCTGCGGACAGGATCGGCCCTGGGTATCTTACGGTCTTCATGTG